>JAZKFE010000008.1:0-6936 GCA_040386595.1 Planctomycetota bacterium
CTCCCAACTAACCACAACAAAATGTGCCAAGAAGTCAGCTCTCCGAGTCGGGTCTCCTCCGAAGAAAAACATCCGACTCGGAGAGTCAGGCCACCGGAAAAAGAATCCCGAGGCTGACGCTATCGGATCGCACCGGTCGCTGACTGCAACGGCAATCTCTAACTCACCGCGGCCTTGGGTTCGGCATCATAGAACCGATTCGCCACGAGATGCTCGCCCATAAAGACCAGCCACATCAGCACCATCAAGAATGGAAACACTTCCAATCCGATGCGTTGCCCGCGAATCCCCTTTTTATCCAACTGATCAAACGCGCGGGCCAGGCTGTAGCGATCTTTGCCCAGCATGTCGTCCAGCTGCGCCGCTGAGACCGGGGTCAACACGTTTTCTCGCACGGCCGCATTCACGCTAAAACCGCGTTGAAAGTTCGAGCCTGACGCGGCGTCCAGAAAACGGTACTGGCCCAATTGATCGACGGCCCGGATCACCAGCGACGTCCTACCAGGCGGGACTTCGCCCGGCAGCTGCTGCGAGTTAGGCTTGCGCAACAAGTACTGCTGAATGGGCCGTTCTGGATCCAGCCGCACAATGGCGTCTTCACCGCTCACATAATTGAACGTCCCCTGTGACTGCCGCGACAGATACCGCATCATCTGATCGGCAAACACGACGAACGACAAATGTGTCGGCAGATTGTTCCATTGATCCTGCAGATCGTCGGCAGCCGAACTGCTGACCGACGTCGTCATCATCAACGTGCGCCCCTTGCCGTGAATCTTTTCGAGGATCGCCGCGGACTTGTTTTCCGACGTATACCAGGCAATCACCGAAGCGTTGGGCTTGGGCTTCACACGCCAAATACGACGGATTTCGGCCGAGGCAAAATCGGCGGCACCGGCACTCCAGTCGGCAAACTTCTTCATTAACGGATGATCGAGCTTGTTCGTCAGGTCAATGTATTCTGGCGGTGCATAGGTAATGTAAGCCAACAACTCCGCCGGCAGAAACGCCTGAGCCGCCGCCTTCCCATAAGACACGGAATCGATCCGTCGAGACCCCAGAATTACCGAGACGCCACCGCCCGCTTCGACATAGTCGGCGAGATGCTTCCAGGCGGCCTCTGGCAACGCGCTCACGTTGATCAAACACACGCTCGCGTATTTCGCGAGATCGGTCGCCCCCAGCTTGGAAGACTGCAATGTCGTGCAACGATACTTCGCCCGTCCCAACTTCACCAAGGTCGGCGGAGCCAGGGCAGTCGTCCAGATATTGGTATCCGCCAGATCGTCCGCGACCATCAGAATTTCTTGCGGCGGCTGAATTTCGGCTGTGAAGTACAGTGCGTTGTCAAACTCCAACGGATCGCCCGACTTCAACCGCAACTCACCTTGAACCAGATTTCCTGTCAGACCACTGACCGAAAGCTGAGCCACAGCACCTTCCCCAGCACGTAGCTCCACCGTCTTCGTATCCTTGGGAACCAGCTTCCCTTCCTCCCCCAGGACCGACAGATCGACAGAAACTTGCGTCGCCTCGCGGCTGGTCGACGTCACTGTCGCCTGAACCCGTAATGGGCTGCCAGCGGTGAGCGTGGAATCCGAGACCTTCAAATCGGACAACCCAACGTTCGTGGGTTGCGGCATGCTGACGTCAATCAGATAGAGATTAACGTTCTTGTCCTTCGCCAGATCAGCCTTCAGCAGATTGGTTTCCGTCTGCTGCCACGCCGCGACACTCATATCGCTAAAGACGATGACCTCACGCACGAAAGCGTCCTGCCGTTCATTCTCGGGCAAGGCAACATCTACTTCCTGCACGCGGGCCTGATCTTCGGTCTGCAGTTGCAGTGCGGCGCGGATGCGGTCATTCAACGTAAAGCTAACAGCCTTGGTGTCCAGAGTCCCCAGACGATTGGCCCCGGCCGTAAGATCGGACAGAAAGGCAATCTCGTTCTGCGACGAGGTATCGGCCACCGCGAGACGACTGCCGCTGGGCAAGAGGCGTAAGTGCTCCAATGCCAAGTCCCGAGCCACATCGAGACGGGTCTGTCCCGCCTGGCGATATTGCATGCTGAGACTGGTGTCGAACACCAGCACCGCCGCGATGGGGACATTCTCGCTGACCTGTACCTGAGGCTCTTTGATCTGCGCAAACACGCGTCGTTGTAAGGGCCACAGTACCATCAACAACGTCAGGACAACGGCTCCGGCCAGGACTCCAGCCCGTAGCAATGTGCGTCGATGCCGCAATTGAAACGCGGGTACCTGCTGCCGCTGCCAGCGCCAACTTAGCCCCAGCCAGATGCTGGCGGCAGCCGCAATAATCCCCCCTAAAATGGCCCATTCGCCGATCGTCGGCCAGTAATTCACTGGCGGAATACGGGGCCGGGCCACGGCCAGGACCAGTAGCAGAATCACGCCGACTCGCAACAGCATCAGCCACACGTGCTTCAGTCGCATCCGCTGCACATTCTGCCGCTGCCGGTTCTTGATCAACCGCAACGCAGGAAACAACAGCTTCTTCGGCTTCGACCGCAACAGCAGATGCAGAATGACCGGAATCACTCCCAGCAGCAGAAACCAGCTCAGCAGCGGATGAATCAGAGTCATGAAGCACGAACGCAGAGAGGATTATGAAATCCGAATGACCACTCCATGACGAGCTCCGAATGACGCATCGGCATGTCTGTCGGCGGAGCCACAATGAGCCCCGCCCCAGGACCGAACGTCACTCGGATCTTATCATGTTCTCGCTTACCGGCCGGGGCGTTTCAAACTGTGGGGTTCGAGCAACAGGCCGTACATTTCCGGGCGGCGATCAGCCAGCCGATCGATTTCATGTTTTTCAGGAACGCGAATCACATGCTTGTTTCGAGCCAGTTCAGGGTCGATGTCGGCATAGAGAATCTCTTCGCCCATGGTCTTGGCTTCCGCCAACGGATTGCCAGTCGGGTCGACAATCTTGCTGCGACCGATGAACGTGAATCCCCGCTCGACACCCACGCGGTTGACGGCGATGTAATAGACTCCGTTTTCCATGGCCCGCGCGTTGATGACGCAATCCGCAGTGCATTCGGCTCCGGGGGGCCAGTTGGTGGGCAGGGCGATGAGGTCCGCACCCTCGAGTGCCAGACAACGGGCCGTCTCGGGAAATGCGGCGTCGTAACAGATATTCATGCCGACCCGAATCGGTCCCGCAGACTGCACGGCAAAAGGACGTTCACCGGGGGTGGTAAACATGTCAATCCCCAGGAACGGCAGGTGAATCTTGCGATAGTGACCCACGACGCCTTCCGGACCTACCATGACTGCCACGTTAAACACCTGGTCGCCGTCACGCTCCAGCATTCCAAACAGAGCAAAGCACTTCAGCTCGCGACACACGCCCACCATGCGATCAGTCGCCGGCCCAGGCACCGACTGCGCATAGGGCAAAGATTCTTCCAGGCTACTGAAGCAATAACCTGGCACGGCGCACTCGGGAAATACCGTCAACAACGCTCCTGCGCGGCTCGTCTCTCGGAGCTTTTCCGACATCCGAGACAAATTCGCTTCGACATCGCCCAGCTGGATATCCATCTGAACGGCCGCGATCCGATAACTGGGCATAAACGCATTCTCTCCTGAAGCTCGTCTACTTCGCTGAACAAGACTCGTGGGTAATTCGTGCGAAAAGATATTGTATGCAATCGAGTCAGACTTCGATTGTCGCAGTTGCTCTCTAGGAATTATCATCTCCCGCGAGATGTCCGACAATCCAACCGGCTTAGTTTCCTCGAATTTAAGCGCCTTGACTATGTGTGCTCCTGTATCTTCGGTCGTGTTGATCCATTCCTCGATCCCCTTAGATCCGCCGCCGATTGGACTTCAAGTCCCGAGACAACGCCGCCGCCGTTCGACCAACCATCGATTGAATGAGGAGATTTCCACCACGAATCACACAAACGACAGCCCCCACCTGAAGGTTGCAACCTATTAAGGTGTATTGAGTTCTTTCCCTCATCGCTCGAACAAGACGATTTGTAGTGTCTTTCCACTCGCAACAAATTTGTCCCATCGATTCTTTTTCATTCGTGTGATTTGTGCAATTCGTGGTTGAACTGATCCGTGTCTTGATTCCTGCTAAAACATGGGTTGCGACCTCAACATGTTGTTAGGCGTTTTTCTAAGACCTTGGCCACCACACGCTATGACGACTCTCGACCCCAATCGATTCAGCTTGACTGCCCGCTGGGTTTTTCCGGTCTCCGGCGAGCCCTTGGAACAGGGAGTTGTCGAGGTCCAATCCGGTCGCATTGTGGCCGTCCATCACCGCCCCGACCGACACGCCATCAATCTGGGAAACGTAGCCCTGCTACCCGGGCTGATCAATGCTCATACGCATCTGGAATTCAGTGATTTGCCACGCCCCGTCGAGCCGGCATTGCCCTTCACGCACTGGATTAAATCTCTCGTCAGCGTACGCCGCACGACTCCCGCAACCGCAGCCGTGATCCAACAGGGGTTGTCCGAATGCGTGAGCCACGGAACATCGCGAGTCGGTGAGATCGCCACTCAAGACTGGCCCAACGACACCTATGATCAGCCTTCCGTTCGCACAATCGTCTTTCGCGAACTGCTCGGTTTGCTACCTGATCGAGCCGCCACACAATTAGAAATCGCCCGTCAGTGGCTCGATGCCGCCGACCAGAACACCCCCTGCATCACACGCGGCCTCAGCCCCCATGCCCCGTACAGCGTGCATCCCGACCTGTATCGTGATCTCGTCAAACTGGCCGCAGAACGACAAGCGCCACTGGCCATCCATCTGGCAGAAACCCCTGCGGAGCTGGAGCTGTTGGATCGTGGCACAGGGGAATTTGTCGAGATGCTGCAACGATTCAACGCCTGGGATCCGCAGATCATCCCACTCGGAACGCGCCCCTTGGACTATCTGCGGCCTCTGGCAGATGTCTCGCGAGCCCTGGTTGTCCACGGCAATTACCTGGAATCGGCCGAGTTCGACTGGTTAGAAAATCACCCGCAAGTTTCCGTCATCTATTGCCCGCGAACGCACGCCTACTTCCAGCATCCACCGCATCCGTGGCGCACACTCCTCAACCGCGGGATCAACGTGGCCCTGGGAACCGACAGTCGCGGCTCAAACCCCGACCTTAGCGTCTGGCGAGAGATGCAGTTCCTGGCGAAAGCATTTCCAGACATCGATCCGGCCCAAATCGTATCGCTAGGAACCCAAGCCGGAGCCCGCGCCCTGGGCCACGAGGCCGAGTCCGGCACATTAGAACCCGGCAAACGGGCCGATTTCGCCACAGTCCCGTTACCCTCCACAGAGGGAAACCCTTACCAGCTACTTTTTTCCGGCCACGAAGCGGTGCCAATCCCCGTAGCTTGACTCTCTGAGTCGAGCATTCTTCGTCGGAGCGAGATTGCACCACGGAGAACACGGAGTTTTGAAAGAAAACAGCGAATCCTCAATGAATTAGGAAGAGTTTTTAGCCACAGATTCACACGGATCAAACGCGGATCAGGAGCCTGTGACTTCTACCTCATCCGATCCACTGAATCGCTTTAAAACTCGTGGGTTTGCGTTTCCGACCAGCTCTCCGGAAAGGATGATCCAATCCGTGTTTGATCCGTGTCAATCCGTGGCTAAAAAACTCTTCGTAAAATCAAATTCAAAACTCCGTGCTCTCCGTGTCTCCGTGGTGCAACATCCCTCCTAAGACAAACCCCAAACTCAGGGAGTCAGCCTACGGGATTGTCGCGATGATCCATTGTTGTCTGGAGCCACACTTGATTGAATACCGGACAGGACCGCAACGTGCGGGACCACATTGCTTCGCCATCAGTTCTGACGGATCGCCTGCATGACTTCGGAGCTCACACCGCATCGCATCGTCGTGACGGGCGGCACGGGATTTCTCGGCCGCGCCCTGTGTGCCGGATTACGGCAACGAGGCTGCACCACACTCGCCGTGCCTACGCATGAAGACTACGACTTACTCGACGCCCAAGCCGTTGAACGACTTTTCCACGATTTCCAGCCGGAGATCATGTTTCACCTCGCGGCACAGGTCGGAGGGATCGGTGCCAACCAGCGTGAGCCAGGTCGTTTCTTCTACGAAAACCTGCAAATGGGGCTCAATCTGATCGAGGCATCTCGACGGCATGGGCTGCAGAAATTCGTGCAAGTCGGGACGGTGTGTGCCTATCCCAAATTCACTCCGGTTCCCTTTCGCGAAGACGACCTCTGGAACGGCTATCCCGAGGAAACCAACGCCCCCTACGGCATCGCCAAAAAGGCCTTACTGGTGATGCTGCAAAGCTATCGCCAACAGTACGGTTTGAATGGAATCTTCGTGCTGCCGGTGAATTTGTTCGGCCCTGGAGACAACTACGATCCCCATTCCAGTCACGTCATCCCGGCCCTCATCCGCAAATGTGTCGAAGCCCGGCGGACCGGAGCCCCCGAGATCGTCGTCTGGGGCACGGGCTCAGCCTCGCGCGAGTTCCTCTACGTGCATGATTGCGCGGAAGGGCTGATTCGAGCGGCCGAAAAGTATTCGTCGCCTGAGCCTGTGAATCTGGGATCCGGGCAAGAAATTTCCATCCGCGAACTGGTCACCGTGATCGTCAAACTGACCGGGTACGAGGGCCAAGTCATCTGGGACACCACCCGTCCCGACGGCCAACCTCGCCGCAGCCTGGATACGACTCGCGCCTGGGAATCTTTTGGCTTCAAAGCCCAGACCAGCTTGGCCGACGGCCTGCGGACCACGATCCAGGACTACCTCGAGAGGAAATGACGAATGTCGAATGACTAAATCCGAACGTCGAAACGATTGAGCCCGCATTCACGGGCACCCTGGTTTTGGCCTGATTTTGGGTAGCCCAGATTCTCGAATCTGGGTGAGCGCAGCGAACAAGAGGTTGTGGC
>JAZKFE010000009.1:0-6655 GCA_040386595.1 Planctomycetota bacterium
TTTTTTCATGCACCTGCAATCCGTTAGGGTCAGCAAATTTCAAAATTGGCCAGTTGATCAATCTTCCATACGTGGTCGATTTCAGGCCAATTTTGAAATTTGAACACTCGGCCCCTAATCGTTGAATGTGAGATCCTATTTCGCGTCTGCGAACGTGTTCAATTCGCCGGGCGAACTACAACTCTGACTCCCTGCAATTCAGTCCCGCAAGGGACGACAGAATCTAGCCGTGGGCGCAAGCCCACGGACTCGTCATAAATTGATCCAAAGCCCTGAAAGGGCGACACTTCCGCAATTGCATTCCGCGAAGAGTGTCGCCCATTCAGGGCTCGTTCGTTCATGCGAATCGCTCCGTGGGCTGACGCCCACGGCTAGGTTCTGCCGTCCCTGTCGGGACTGAAAATGTTCCAAGCCGAATCCTCAGAGGGGACAGAAGTCAGGGGAGACAGATGATGGTGCATCGGCGGCTAAAGCCAGCATCGGGATCAAAGAAGTCAAAGAGGCGGCTCCAAATTCGCGTGGTGCCGGAGGTCCTTGAATCGCCCGCTCAAATTCTGCTTCGCGCAGCGACGTAGCCTGACTCTCTGAGTCGGGTCCTCTCTGCGTCGGAAAAAGAACCCGACTCGGAGAGTCAGGCTACGGGGAGCCGCCCAACCTTAATTCCGCGAAACCCCGGGAAACGTTTAATGTTTGGGGATTGACCGTATATTGGCCTGCGTGTTGAATACCGCCACATTGGTCGTGATTAGTAGCTTGCTGAGGTGATCATTGGAAGTCGCAATCCGCGTGATTCCTGTGGTGAAATTCAGGTGCGGAACCTGAAATCTTTAGTAGATAAAGACAACTTTGTGTAACTCGGACTTTGACCCGATTCACACTTAATACTGAGTCCCAATCGAAATGAATCGGCGGTGTTTTTAGTAACTTACGGAGTTGTCATTAATACGACTGCGTAGGGCAGATTTTGTAGCATGCCGGGCGAGGTGGTGCCTGCAAGGTCTCGTTCTGTCGCTTCAGCGTTTCGGCCTCGAATCCCTTCCCGTGTCATATCTTTTGACCAGCCCCCGCCCGGTCTTTAACCAGTCCACGTCGGAAATCTCTCACTCAATAACTGTCCGCCGGTGCTTCGGCTGATGTCCTGTTATGGAGTTCAGAGACAGACTCCGTACGTACATTCTCGATCCATCGACCGCGGTCGAACGAGCGTGCAACAGATCAGGAACTGCTGCAATGATGAGCGATTCATTCAGAAATTTGATGCGACGTCTGCTGGGCACGAGCCCGCGGAGACGTGTGTATTCTGAGACCGCAACGGCCACGGTGTCGGCCCAGTTCGAAGCACTCGAAGAGCGAGTCGTGCTGGATGCGACCTTGGGGGAGCTTACGAATGCCAGCTTTATTGGTGGGCAGGATCTGTATGTGGCACTCCCTACGACAGACAGTGAAGGCCATGCCGTCACTTATACCGCCAGCAGCAGTAATGCGAATGTGGCAGCGACCATTGTGACTGGCAATCGCAGCATCAAGATGACCGTCAGCGGCGTCGATGCGAATGGCGAGGCTTTCAGTGGCGAGCTGACCGTTATGCTGTTCGAAGATGTCGCTCCGGAAACCACGGCCCGAATTATCGACCTCATTCAAAGTGGCTTCTATAACGGGTTGGACTTTCATCGCATCCTGGACGGCTTTGTGGCCCAAGGCGGAGATCCTAACGGCGACGGTACCGGTGGATCGGGGACGACTCTCGATGACGAACTGAATAGTCATGTGACCTTTACCAGCCAGGGATTACTGGCCATGGCGAACTCGGGGGATGACACCAGCGACTCGCAGTTTTTTGTCACTGATACCGATTTGACGCTCGACGAGATGCCTCGGAGCTTGAATTTTAATTACACGATATTTGGCGTGCTGACGAGTGGTTTCGATACGTTCCAGAAGATCATGTCGACCCCCGTTACCGCAAATTCCGGGGGTGAGAATTCCAGCCCCGTTACTCCCGTTGTGATGAGTAATGTGCAGGTTTTTAACGACACGACAAATGGCGTGGTGAAAGTCAGTGCGGCGAGTGGCTTCACGGGAACATCCACTGTCACCATCACGGCGAACGGCAGCGGGACGGCAGATACTAAGAATTTTATTGTGACCGGAGTGTCTGATACGTTGAATGACCGGCCCTTTCTGGGACCGGTGACCGATCAGACGACCGCGGTGAATACTCCGATTTCATTTACCGTGACGGGGATCGATCTCGAAAGTGATAACCTGACGTTTGTGGTGAAAGATCCCACGAGTGCCGCCAGCAGTTCCTCGGCTCTGAGCTCCGCGGCTGATCCGTTGCATGGTACGGTGACGATCGTGACCACGCCGGCCAACGGAACGACTCCGGCGAGTACCCTGATTACATTCACTCCGGAAGAGGGATTTGTTGGCGAGGTGGATTTATTAATTGGTGTGCGTGACAACACGACTCACTCTGGTTCCACCGGCTTGGATGCCACGAGCAACTACGATACTCAGGTTATTAAACTCACCGTTACCGCCGAAGCAACGAATTTTGCCCCGGTGGCCAATGCGGGGGGGCCGTATGCGATCGCCGAGGGAGGCAGTCTGACACTGGATGCTTCTGGATCAACTGATCCTGATGGAGATACCCTGACCTATAGCTGGGACATCAACGGCGACGGCGTATTTGGTGATGCGACGGGCGTGAATCCGACTCTCACGAAGGCTCAATTGACGGCATTGGGGATCACGAATGGGACTGCAACGTTCAATGTGAGTGTGCGTGTCGATGACGGTAAAGGGCATGTGATCACGTCTGCTCCGACCACGTTTACCTTCAATAACGCTCCCCCCGTCGCGTCCATTACCGGAGCCACGACAGGCGCCAAGAACGAAGAGTTGACCTTTACTTTAGGGGCGACTGACGCGTCATCGTCTGACACCACCGCCGGATTCACGTGGATGATCGATTGGGATGGCGACGGCACTTTTGATCAAACGGTGACGGGAACGTCGACTCAAACTGTCACGCATACCTTTACGACGGCAGGACCCATCCAGGTCAAAGTCAAAGCTGTCGATACCGACGGTGGCGAAAGCGAAGTCGTGACGTACAAGGTGAATATCCAGGGTGTGGATCTGGTGAATGGGACCTTGAATATCGTCGGGGACGACAGTGACGATGTAATCAAGATCATTCGCGACAGTGATACCGGCCTGGTGCATCTCTTTATGAACTATGAGGATCTAGGCCTGTTTTCTGTCACCAATGGTATGCAGATCGAAGGTGGTGCCGGGGATGATCGGATCCTGATCTGGTCGGATGTGGCCGCACCCGCCACGATCAATGGTGGTGCCGGCGACGATATCCTCAAGGGCGGAAAAGGAGCCGACGTCATTCATGGCGGCGATGGCAACGATACGCTCGTGGGCCGTTCGGGCAATGATATGTTGTTTGGCGATGCCGGCTCCAACGTGATTCGCGGTGGCGGTGGCAACGATGTCATTGTCGGCGGGGAATCGGCTGATGAACTACGCGGCGGCAGTGGCCGCGACACTATTATCGGTGGCGAAGGCGCTGATTTCATTAGCGGTGGTAGTCGCGGCGATCTGATGATCGGCGGGACCACCGACTACGATACGGACGCGGTTTCTCTGGGTTTGATTCGCGATGCCTGGACCCAGAATCTGAATCTGGATGATCGGATCACGTTGCTGGAAACGACCGGTATTGGAACGGACAACGCGATTAAGCTTGATGTGAACGCGGAAACTCCGACCCTGGCGGACGATGAAGCCGACGACCAGATTTTTGCCAGCCTGGGCCGCAGTTGGTACATCGGTTTTAGCACGGATAAGTTTGTCGACCCGAATCACGTCGTCGTCAAATCACTTGGAGATTAAAGCCGTTGGCGACATCTTGGCCGGCAGAGTGGCACTCCTGCCAAGCTGCGCAGTCTGGGGAGTTCGAGCGACAAGATGGTGTCATGTGAATGGCCTTCTCGATGTTTTAGGCTTGAGACTCAAAGGATAAATAATGAGATAGTAATCAAACAAAAATTGACGCAATGTCGAAAATTGCGACAATTCAGTCGGTGTGAAAGAACTTGAATCAAAATGGAAAAATTCGGTAACCGTCACCTTGAGGTTATCCACTATTACTACGAGACCAAGTTGAGCCAGATCTATATGACTTAACTCGATCGATATCCCTCCTTGTCGAACAATGGTTCCTCGCATTTCCGGAATGTGAAAGAACCACACTTCTCAACCGCAAACCCATACTGTGGATTGAGACGCTAAAACCCGCTGGAGTTGATCGCCAAGTTCGCTTGGCAAGCAATCTCAAGTACCTGCCTTCGCGGGGTTCCCCGCAAATCTCCCGTCACCCACACACATCTCCTCTCCTCCGCTTTTGGGGTTCCTACCCCTCATTTGAGGCACGTCTATCATGTCACAACGCACTCCGCACTCGAACTCCTGGTTGCAATCTCTAAATCAATGGTTCCAAGGCACGTCGAAGCGTAAGGGATACGAAGAACAGGAGACGCCAGCGCCGGCTCACGTGGAATTTCTGGAAAATCGTCAGTTGTTGTCGGCGACGAATTCGGCCGCGGCTAACGAACAAAATGCGGCCAACACCGCATCTAATACCGAGCAGACTGCGAACGCGGCCGGTTCGACAAGTACGACGACGACCACGCATGGTGTCGATGCCAACGGCAATGCCACGACGACGATCACGATTACCACCACGACGACCGACGAAGATGGGAATGTCACCACCTCTTCTACGTCAACCACGACCGTTGACGGCGAGACCGAGACACCGTCGACCAATATCGATTCTGATCAAGCGATTGCCAGCGCCGTCCAGGCTGACGGGAAGATCGTTCTCGTCGGCGCCGTGCAAATGGATACGCATGGCAACTATGACTTTGCCGTGACGCGTTTGAACGCGGATGGCTCGCTGGATACTACGTTTGGAGACAACGGCCGGAAGATCATTTCCTTCGATCTAGGGGGAACTGATGCGGATGGCTATCTGAGTGCAGATCTGGACGTGGCCAACTGCGTTGCCATTCAAAGCGACGGCAAGATTGTGGTCGGGGGATATGCCCAACGTGACAGTACCGGCAATTTTGATTTTGCCGTGGTGCGGCTCAATACGGACGGCTCGCTCGACACGACATTCAGTAGCGACGGTAAGGCGATTGTCGCGTTTGACTATGGTGGTCAGGGGGATGATCGCGCCACCGGTGTGGCAATTCAAGCGGATGGCATGATCGTCCTGGTGGGGACTTGCCAACAGAATGCCAGCGGAACCGGCGATATTGCCATGGCTCGCCTGCGGACCGACGGATCGTTGGACACGGGCTTCACGGGTGATGGCCGGAAATGGATTGATCTGAGTGGCGGCGGTGATGACGCCGGGGCTGCTGTGGCCATTCAATCCGACGGCAGCATCGTGGTGGTCGGGTATTCCACGAGTGAAAGTGGCGAGAATAATTTTGCGATTGCTCGCGTCACTCCTAATGGCAGTTTGGACTACAGCTTCAGCGGCGACGGGAAGAAGACGGTCTCGTTCAATCTCGGCGGGAGCGATCGGGCGACATCTGTCGCGATCCAAGCGGATGGTTCGATTGTTGTTGCCGGGTCGGCGTCGGCCGCCAATGGTGACAGCGATTTCGCGATCGCCCGCGTCACGAAAAGTGGCGGCATGGATACAACATTCAGTGGTGATGGCCGGAAGACGGTGTCTTACAATCTGGGGGCCAACAACGTGGACGAGGCGACCGGGGTTGCCATCCAGTCTGACGGCAGCATCGTGATTGCGGGATACTCGCAGGTGAGCGCGTCTGGCGACTTTGATTTCTCCGTCGCCCGGCTCACGTCAGTGGGTGAGCTCGATACGCTATTCGCGAGTGGCGGCAAGAAGTCGATCCCATTCAACATGGGCGGCAGCGACGGGGATGTCGCCAATGGCATGGTGATGCAACCCGATGGGAAGATCATTGTTGTCGGCTATGCGACGGCCAGCGATCCGTCCAATACCGACTTCGCCATCGCCCGGCTGAATGGCGATGGAGATTTTGACACGACGTTCGGCAGCGGTGGCAAGAAGACCATCGCGTTCGATGTGACCGAGACCGATTAAATCGGCATGGATCGCCCCACTGAGCTGAGCTCTCTGCGGCGAATTACTTCGACGGCAAGTTTGCCATCTGATCAATCCTGGTGAGCCGGTCGGCATGAGCCCCCGGATTTCTTCCCCCGAATTCTGAGGCGTCAGTCACCGGCCTCACCAGGCGTTTATGGAGTCTATTGTGCTACCGACAGTGACGTTGGATTCAGCAACTGAAGCTCTGCGAGTCCGACTTACAGAAACGCTTAATTAGCTTCACTCTTTTCAAACCGCCCGACGGGGTAGCCTTCCGCATAAGAAATCACAAATTTCCCGTTGGGAGTGGGATAAACAATATCCTCGCGGCGTTCGAAATCACTGGCTCCGGCCCGCACCGCGGCCTTCGGTCCATCCGGCAACAGGTATTGATCCGCGACCTTGAAGACGATTAGCGTGCGGTTGCCGAGTGAGTGGGATGGGCTCAAAATGGCAGTGCCATCAACTTCAGCAGGCGTGATAAACCAG
>JAZKFE010000010.1:0-8654 GCA_040386595.1 Planctomycetota bacterium
GATCATCTGTCAGCGGCGATTGCAGATCCTGCAGCGGACCTCGACAAGGACGATCAGACGTCGCTATTGGAAGCGTATTTACGGGCCTGTTCGCGCGTCCGTGAATTCTATGACGGCGAGGGACGCCTGTTGACGGAGCACGCGTTACTCGACGATAACGGAGATCGCCTCGGGACTCCGGCCGATTGGTTTGAAGGTGTCCGAGCTGTGAAGTTGGCCAAGTCCGGCGCGGCAGTAGACGGCCTGAGGGCCAATCAACTGTACCTCGTTCGGAGCCCGGTCGAAGAAACGCTGTCACCGGAATTAAAACTCCGCCGTGACGATCTCGAACTCCGACTGGCGAAGCTGAGAACGTCCAAGGGGAAAATCTCCGAAGAAAAATATCTGCAGCAGATTGAGCCGTTGTTGATCGAATTGGCTCGACTGTATGAGTCGGCAGCCAGTGGTGTCCGCGAGAAACAATAACTCGCAATATTGCGGCCGAACCACGAATGTTGACCAATTTGGGGAGGGTGAGGCTCCTGCTGAACCGCCCAGTCTACTGGGACTCGAAAGACCAAGCGGTTCGGCAGGAGCCTCACCCTCCCGTTGATCCGAAACTCAGCCGATCTCGGAAGAGTCGACGCCTCTGTCCCCGAAGCCTGAATAATTACTCAGGGCGTCTGCTGGCCCGAGAAAACTTATCGACAGGATACGGATACCAAGGCTGCTTCTAAGGCGAGTGGATCGACGGGCTTCACCAAATGCTGATCGAAACCGGCCTTCTCGGCTCGACGCCGATCGTCGTCCTGGCCGTAACCGCTGAGCGCGATGAGATAGACCTCAGATAATGACGGATCCGCGCGGAGAGCTTCTGCCACTCCGTATCCGTCCTTTTCACCCGGCAGGCCCAAATCGGAAATCACTACGTCGGGATGCCACGAGCGCGCGATCTCCAACCCGGACTGACCATCGAATGCAATCTGGACTTCATGCCCTTGCAGGGACAGCAGCAATTGCAAACTTTTTGCCGCGTCCCGATTGTCTTCGATCAGCAAGATCCGCAAATTCCCGGCCTCTACAGTCAGGGTGTCCTTCTCTCCTGACTGATCGCGATCCGTCTCGACGGTCTCCGCATCGATCACAGGCAAACGGACAGTGAACGTCGCCCCCTGCCCCAATCCGGGACTCTGGGCGGTGACGGTCCCTCCGTGCAATTCGACCAGGCCGCGGACGAGTGCCAGCCCCAGGCCGAGTCCCCCTTTACTGCGATCCAAGGCCTGATCTGCCTGACTAAACGGCTCGAACAGTCGCGACAGGACGCTGGCATCTAACCCCGCGCCGGTATCTTGCACGGTGATCACGGCAACCTCCCCTGCGACCGCGGCGCGAACCTGCACACTGCCATTTTCAGGGGTAAACTTTCCGGCATTGTGCAGCAAGTTACCGACGATTTGTGCCAATCGTGTGGGATCCCCCATCACCTGGAGGGAACCGCCAAAAACATCAACCGTTAAGCTGACTCCGGATGTCGCTAACGTCGAACGATAGTCTTCGGCAGTCTGTAGGACGATGGCTCCCAGGTCGCATTGTTCGGTTCGCAACTGAATCTTGCCGCGTGCGATCCGAGCCACATCGAGCAGATCATCCACCAAGCGGGCCATGTGCGTCACTTGTCGTGAGATGATCTCACGGGCATGGCTGACGACTTCCTCCGTGCTGCCGACCAGTCGCAGAATTTCCACCGCATTACGGACGGGGGCCAAAGGGTTGCGCAATTCGTGCGCCAACATGGCCAGAAACTCATCCTTCCGCTGGTCCGCTTCCTGCAGCGCCTTGGCGTACTGGAGACTCTCATTCAGTAGCCGAGCATTTTCTTCGGTCGCCAGCCGCAGCTCATCGCGTTGCTGGGCAACTTCCTGCCGCTGACGGTAGAGTTCGAAGAAAACGTCGGCCTTGCTACGCAGAATGTCGGGTTCGAGGGGCTTGTAGAGGAAATCCACCGCGCCGGCTTCATAGCCACGAAACTTGCGTTGCCGATCAGCGTTACCTGCGGTCAGGAAAATGATCGGGACACGACGCGTACGCTCGGTCCCACGCATCAACTCGGCCAGTTCGAAACCATCCATCCCCGGCATTTGGATATCAACCAGTGCCAGTGCCACTTCGTACTTCAGCAGCAATTCCAGGGCATCCGGCCCCGAGCGGGCTTTGAGCAGGACGAGTCCCTCACGGCGCAGCAACGCGACCAATGCGCGCAAGTTCTCTTCCAGGTCATCGACCAGCAGGAAGTAAACAGGTTCTGGGGACGTCTTACTCATTTGGGGGGGATGATCTCCAACAGGTAGGCCACAATTTCGTCGATACTCATTACCTGGGCGTCGGGGCAAGCATCCAGGGCGGCCTGCGGCATCGCAGAGGCCCGGGCTTGATCCGGCCGCTGCACGATGGCAGTACCACCCGCATCGACAACAGCCTTCAATCCACGAGCTCCATCGCTATTGGCTCCCGTCAAGATTACACCGACCAGACCGGCACCGTAAGCGTCAGCCGCAGATTCGAACAGGACATCAATCGACGGTCGAGAGTACTGGACCGCCTCTTCGCTGGATAGAGACAATCGTCGATCGGCTTCGACCAACAGATGATAATCGGGGGGAGCAAAATAGACCGTGCCACCACAGATCGGCTCTTTATCTTCCGCTTCTCGAACATCCACGTGGCATTTCGCCCGCAGGAGTTCGGCCAGAACGCTATTTTTGTCCGGCGGCAGATGAACGACTGACATCAACGGCCAGGGATATCCCCGCGGCAAAGCCGGTAGCAGCAATGATAGCGTTTCCAGCGCGCCAGCCGATGCGCCGATCACAATCGCCTCGATGGGTGACGGGACGCGGTGAGCCATCACAAGGCACCTTGCTTCTGATAGATCCGCTCATTGTGAGCGAATTCAGTAAACACCTCGGCATGCTGCGAAAACCTTAGGGTTTCCTTCGCCCCCAGACCCAGAAATCCCTTACGCACCAAGGAGTCCTTGAACAAGCCAATGGCTCGATTTTGAATCTCAACATCAAAGTAAATGAGGACGTTGCGGCAGGAAATCAACTGCATCTCCGCGAAGACCTCATCCGAAACCAGACTATGGTCGGAGAACACGGCCCGTTGCCGCAAGGTCTTATCGAAAACGGCCGCGCCATAGGCCGCGGTGTAGTAGTCCGAAAGGGACGACTTACCACCCGATTTCCGATGATTCTCGGTAAACAAGGGGATGCGATCGAGGCCGTAGACTCCCGCTTCCGCCCGTTTTAACGCGTCAGGATTGATATCTGTTCCATAGAACAAAGTTCGTTCTTCAAGCCCCTCTTCGCGAAAGAGAATTGCTAACGAATAGAGTTCTTCCCCCGCGCTGCATCCCGCGACCCAAACTTTCAGCGACGGGTACGTTCTGAGGTGGGGAACAACCTGTTCGCGAAGTACCCGAAAGTACGAAGGATCACGAAATAGCTCGCTGACTTGAACAGTCAAGAACGACAACAACTCCGGCAGCACCGTCGAATCATGCAGCACGCGGTCTTGCAGCATGGAAAAGGTGGTACAGCCGAAGTGCAGCTTCGCCTGCCCCAGGCGTCGCTTGACGGAGGCCATCGAATAGCCACGGAAGTCATAATGATACTTCCGGAAGATGGCCTCCAGCAGCAACCGGAGTTCAATATCTTCAGTCTTATCGGACATGGCCGGGTTCTCCCTCACCGGGGCATCCAAACTCGAACCAGCGAGAGCAACTTCTCGATGTCCAACGGCTTGGCCATGTAGTCATTCGCACCGGCAGAGAGACAGCGTTCTTGATCGTCTTTCATTGCCTTCGCCGTCAACATGATCACGGGGAGCTTCTTCCATTCGGGGCGTTTTCGGATCTCACGCGTCGCCGTGATCCCATCCATCTCGGGCATCATCACATCCATTAACACGAGATCGATCGCCTGGTCTGGCTTCCCCTGGAATTTTTCCAGAGATTCCAAGGCTTCACGTCCGTTCCGAGCAATCTGGATGATTGCTCCGCGGGGCTCCAGAATACTGGTCAATGCGAAGACGTTGCGGACATCATCTTCCACCAGCAAAATGCGACGACCTTCAATTGCCGCGTCCCGGCTGCGAGCCTTCTCCAGCATCCGCTGCTGCTCAACCGGCAGATCCGACACAACCTGGTGCAGGAAGAGGGTGACCTCGTCGAGTAAGCGTTCCGGGGATTTGGCTCCCTTGATGATAATCGATTTGGAATACCGGCGAAGCTGTTGCTCCTCGTTCACGGACAATTCACGGCCCGTGTACACGATCACGGGAGGAAAGGCGTAGGCGTCCTCGCGACTGAGTGTTTCGAGCAACGAATACCCCGAGGCATCCGGCAATGTCAGATCGAGCACCATACAGTCAAATGTCTGGTCCCTTAGTTTCTCTAAACACGCCGCGGCATTCTCCGCACCGATGGCCTCGACCTCGTGCGATCCCAGCAGTCTGCGCAGGCTATCCAGTTGCACCGGGTCATCTTCTACCACCAACACGCGACGCATCCGCTGCGAGAGACGTGTCTCCAGCCCCTTCAGGGCATCCACCAACTGCTCGCGTTTGACGGGCTTCAACAGGTAGCCGACAGCCCCTAATGACAATGCAGTCTGCGTATAGTCACCGCCCGAGACGATGTGGACCGGGACATGCCGCGTGCGGGCATCATGTTTCAACCGATCCAGAACCGACAGCCCCGAATGGTCAGGCAAACCGACATCCAACACGACAGCGCTGGGCCGGTATTGCGCCGCTACCGCTAAACCTTCCTCGGCGGTCGTCGCAATCAGACACTGAAAATCGAGTTCATGTGCCAAATCGTAGAGAATTCGGGCGAAGGGCTCGTCATCTTCAACGATCAAAATGACGCGACTGTTGCCCGTAAGACGTTCGCGGTCGTCGTCAATCCGATGAACTCGGACCGGCACTGCACCGGTCGCGGGCTGCGGGGATGTCATCTCCGGTGAGCGAGGATGCACGACGAGCGACGACGGAGGTGACGGCTGCGGTGTCGGCAGCCCACGCGGAGAGACCAGCGCCGAATCATAGATCTCTGGAATCGTCACCGTAAACGTGCTGCCCCGCCCGGGTTCACTGGCGAGATGAATGTCACCGCCCAACAGGCGGGTCAGCTCACGCGAGATCGAAAGCCCCAGACCCGTTCCGCCATACCGGCGATTGGTCGTGCCATCGGCCTGACGGAAGGCTTCAAACACCACTTGTTGCTGATGCTCGGGGATGCCAATTCCCGTGTCGACCACGGCGAAGGAAATTCGGCCATCGGTGGCACGACTCACACTGAGCGTCACTTCACCCTGCTCTGTAAATTTCAGAGCATTCGACACAATGTTCTTGAGCACCTGCTCCAATCGCATGCGGTCTGTGCTGAGAGTCTCTGGACATCCAGGCAGAATTTGGGTTCGGAACTTCAATCCCTTTTGCTGGGCCATCGGATCGAAGGTGCGACTCAAGTCGTCAACCAACCGCGTGAGTCGTACCGAATCGAGGCTAAGCTCCATATGCCCCGACTCGATTTTGGAGAGATCGAGAATATCATTGATCAAAGCCAGCAGGTCATTCCCCGCCGCCTGAATCGTTTCCGCATATTGCACCTGCTCGGCCGACAAATTCCCCTCGCGGTTGTCAGCCAGCAACTTCGCCAGGATGAGCGACGAATTCAGTGGCGTCCGCAATTCGTGCGACATATTGGCGAGGAAATCGGACTTGTACTGACTCGCCTGCTCCAGCTCGCGGGCCTGAACTTGCAGTACCGCCTTGCTCCGACTGACGTCGTCCTTCTGGGTCTCCAGCAGTTGCGTTTGCTCTTCCAGCTGTGAGTTGGTTTGCTCCAGTTCGGCTTGCTGAAGTTCCAACCGAGTCTGCGATTCCTTGAGTGCTCGGCTTTGTTCTTCGAGCTCTTCGTTGGAGACGCGCAGTTCTTCTCCTTGCGCCTGCATTTCCTCGGCTTGTCGCTGTGTTTCTTCCAGCAGATTCTGCAGGTCTGTGCGGTAGCTGACCGAGCGGACTGCCACCCCGATGGCTTCCGAAATGCGTTCAAATAGCTCGAGGACAGAATCGTCGACCGGGTGAATGAATCCCAGTTCCAATACGGCATTGACGGTGTCGTCCGCGGTCAGTGGAGCAATTAGCAGGTGCCGCGGTGTTCCTTGTCCCAAAGCCGAACTGACTCGCAGGTACCCCTCTGGGACGTCGCGGATGAGGATTGTCCGGCTGTCCTTAACGGCCTGCCCCAGCAGCCCATCACCCGCCTCAAACCCCGCCGGCGCCCCACCATCGACCGGAGTACCATAGGTGGCCACACGACGGTAGCTGCCGCCCACTTGAACGAAGAACGCTCCGGCGTGGGCGTCGAGGTACTCCACCAGAAAGCGTAAGAGATTTTCGCCTAACTGTTGCAGCCGTTGGTCACCGGCCATCACATCCGTGACTCCGATCTGTCCCGACTGCAGCCACTTCTGCCGCTGCTGGGTGAACAATGCCTGGCGCAGGAGATAAGCCACGGCCAGCGAAAGTAGGACGCCAATCAAACCGGTGACAACTCCACTGACAACCGCCACCCGATAGGCGTTATCCATCTCCGTGAGCCGCTGAACGCGTCGCGTTCGTTCGTCCTGTTGCATCAACTCCACTTGATCGCGAATCGCGTCCATCGCCGCTTTTCCGCGATCAGTCAGCACAACAGCGCGAGCGGCATCGAAGCCCTTCGTCCGTCGCAGCGCGATCGTTTCATCCAGCTCTTGTAGCTTGGCCTTCAAGCCAGCCCGCAATGCCGGAATCCGGGCGAGTTGCTCGGGGCTATCCTGAGAAAAACGGGCGATGTCGTCGACCCGTGCATTGATGCGAATCAGCGCCGCAGCGTGAGGTTCGAGATATTTCTCTTCGCCGGTGATGACGAAACCCCGCTGCCCGGTTTCGGCGTCCTTCACCAACGACAGCACTTCCGCCAGAGCTGACAGCACTTCGTGCGTGTGCGTGACGAGCCTGCCGTTTCGATTAAGCGTGCGAGTATTAAAGTAAGAAACCAGCCCGCTCACGACAAACAACACCAACACGGCAACAAGGCCAATCAGCAAGCCAGATTCAGCTCGGCCTCCCAGCGAAGTGGGCGATTTCCGTTCGGTCATCAGGTGCGTATCTACTCTAAAGTGAAAGAAAATCGGACCAGCAGTTCCCAACCGCTCAATCCTATCGGTTGAGCCTTCTAACGGATACATCTAAGACAGAGTCGCTGTTCGCCCCACCAAGTGGACGCGATTACAGTTACTGGCTGGAACTCGTATTGAATCGAAATGCTGAACTCACCTCGCTACTGCGAGCGCGTTATGTTCGCGGAGCGAACAACGACTATGCTACGCACTGGCCAGCTGAGCGAACTCGGTTTCCAAGCTAGGTAATTCGCCAAATCGCAGTTCTCCGCGGGCGAACGTGGCGACGACCTCTAACCGCGAGGCCTCTGCCGGCATGTGAAACAGGAAGAGATCAGCGCGCGAACCACGTTGCAGGCGGAACTGCGGTTGATTCAGCAATCGGGCCGGAGTCCGCGAGGCCATGTCAATCGCGTCGCGCAACGAAACCCCCGTCATGCGCATGACACCGGTCACGCAGGTATCCGTCCCCAGGCTGGATCCTGCCAGCAGTTGGTCCTGCCCCGCGACCACAATCCGGCCATCCGCCAACACCTCAAAACGGCCTGAACCGAGTTCGTAGACTCCAGGGGCACACCCCGCCAGACCCGCCGCGTCACAAGTTAAAATCGTGCGATAGATCGATTTGGTGCGCACAATCGTATTCACCATTGTCGCTGGCAAGTGATGCCCGTCGGTAATGATGCTCGCATACAACCGCGGTTCCCCCAGTTGCTCCCAGATGTAATTGGGATGTCGCCGCATCGTCCCGTGAGCCCCGTTTCCGAGATGGGTACTCAAGGTGGCCCCAGCGTCGACGGCCGCTTGAATCTGATCGCGGGTGGCTGCGGTGTGGCCAAGGGAAATCGTGATGCCATCGGCGACGGCGCGGCGAATAAAGTCGATCGCCTGCTCTGATTCCGGCGACAGCGTCACCAGCTTGATCCGCCCCCCGGCAATCTCTTGCAACCTGGAAAATTCGTCCCAATCCGCGGGTCTGACATGCTCTAATGGATGCGCACCGCGAGGCCCGTCTTCGGCACAAATGTAGGGCCCTTCGAGATGAAACCCCGGTGCCATATCGCTAGCCCAGCGATGTTCTTCGCACGCCTGCCGTAATGCCGCAAACCCCGCCGCCAGGGCTTCAAAGCTGGCGGTGATCAGAGTCGGAAACATCCGCGTGACACCGTGCGCAAAATACGCCTGCAATGTCAACAAGACCTGATCTCGGGTCAGTCCAGGATGGCTATACCAGATGCCGCTATGCCCGTTGATCTGGAGATCAAACAACCCCGGTGCCACGAACGGCCAGTCGGTCAGAGGTCCACGCGGCCAAACGGGGGCCACATCTGCAATGCGATCATTCTCGATCGAAATGGCACATGGCTCCCCTGTGTCGTAGCGACGTCCGAGAACGATAGGCATAGTGCGAATACTCTCCGTCACGATGGGGTCTAAAAATGAAATTAT
>JAZKFE010000011.1:0-271 GCA_040386595.1 Planctomycetota bacterium
CCCCGCGAGTGTGCCTTGCACGCCGGCCAGCGCGGGTTCTGTTTCGTCCGCCAAAATCTCGACGACGAAATGGTGCTGACGACCTACGGCCGGAGCTCGGGCTTCTGCATCGATCCCATCGAAAAGAAACCCCTCAATCATTTTCTACCGGGAACACCGGTCCTCTCGTTTGGTACCGCGGGCTGCAATCTGGGCTGCAAGTTCTGTCAGAATTGGTCGATCAGTAAGGCCAAAGAATTCGACGATCGGACCGATTTCGCCAGTCCCGAAG
>JAZKFE010000011.1:281-13114 GCA_040386595.1 Planctomycetota bacterium
TACGGCATGGCTGTCGCAGTGTCGCCTTCACCTATAACGACCCGGTCATCTGGGCCGAATACGCTATCGACACCGCACGGGCCTGCCACCAAGTCGGTGTAAAAACCGTCGCTGTGACCGCGGGATACATTTCGCCGGAAGCTCGGGGCGAATTCTACTCGGTGATGGATGCGGCAAACGTCGACCTGAAAGGTTTTACCCCCGAGTTCTATAAGTTCTTGACGTTGTCCAAGCTGGAACCCGTTCTCGAGACCCTGCGCTGGTTAAAGCACGAATCGAACGTCTGGTTCGAAATCACCAATCTGATGATTCCGGGGGAAAACGATTCGGCCGAGGAAACCTCACGCATGTGCGATTGGATCGTCGAAAACCTAGGGCCCGACGTTCCGGTCCACTTCACCGCCTTTCATCCCGATTTTCGGATGCTGGACTATGCCCACACGCCCGCAGCCACGCTGCTGCGGGCCAGAAAACAGGCACTCAGTGCCGGTATTCGATTTCCATATGTGGGCAATGTGCATGATGTGGTCGGCCAAAGTACGTATTGTCCGAGTTGCGAAGCCGTGCTGATTGAACGAGATTGGTATCAGTTGGGGCACTCTGGCTTGCGGGGAAATCGCTGCATTCAATGTGGTGAAACCATCCCCGGCGTGTTCGAAGATCGCCCGGGAAACTGGGGTGCAAAGCGACAACCCATTCGAATTTCTGAGCCTCAGCCCGTTGTCTTGTCGTTAGCGGCCACACGTGCTCCCGATTCTTTTCTTGAGACTGACGCGAAAACTGCCATGGCCTCATCCCCACTCTCACGGTTGGCATCGATCTTGACGGGGGCTACCGATCCTGCCGTTGCTCCGCAGCCAGTCCCTCCCAGCCCTGCTCCCACTGAAGGCGGTGTTGCGGAGACTGCAACAAAAACCTCGCCCCGTATCGATTTCACGGCCGAGGAAGCCGATCAAATTGCTGGACATGCGCGGGCTGTGGCCCATGCCGTGTTGCATCACCAGCCTATTCCCGATCTGGCAGGCCCATTGGCAGACACACCCGCCTATGGCATGTTTGTCACCTTCCGGCACGGCGACAAACTGCGCGCATGCAAAGGCCAGTTCGGGCAACTGTCACCGCTGGGAGTGATGCTGAATCAAGTTTCGCAAGACTCCGCAACGAATGATCCGCGATTCGCTCCCGTGCGTGCGGATGAGTTGCCCCAGCTGTCTGTAGAAGTCTCGCTGATGTTCAATCCCCAAACCCTGCAGGCCAAAGGGGACGTGCGGGCTCAGTCATTGCAAGTGGGACAGCACGGTTTAGTCATTCAGCATCCGCGTGGTCGCGGTCTGTTGTTGCCCCAGGTAGCAACAGAGCATGGCTGGGATGCCCTAACATTCCTGCAAGGACTCTGCCGAAAAGCCAAATTGCCCGCCGATGCCTGGAAATCCGATGACGCTCAGTTGATGACTTTTCAAGCACGGCTGTTTGACTCTCCGCCTGCCGCCGCAACTCCCATCATTCGCCCACCGGCACGGGCTGGGCAGTTCTATTCGGCGGACGCAACCGAGATGCAGCAGCAAGTTGACCATTTTCTGTCGACAGAGACTCACCCTGCGAGTGCCGTGCGGGCGGTCATGTTGCCACATGCCGGTTGGATCTATTGCGGCGACGTGATGGGACAGACGCTGGCCCGCGTCACCGTGCCGCGGACGGTCATTCTCGTCGGCCCCAAGCACACCGCGTTGGGGGCGAAATGGTCGGTTTCGAACGCCGACGCCTGGGACATTCCGGGTGCCCGTATTCCGGTGGCCACTGATCTCCGGGCACGGCTGCTGGAACTCGTCCCGGCCCTGGCGGTCGAGGCTGCGGCCCATTCTGAAGAACACGCGATCGAAGTCATCCTGCCGTTTCTGCGAACTCGCAACCCCGACGTCCGAATCTTGCCCCTCGTCCTGGGGCCGACTTCCTACAGTCAGACCGAACAATTCGCGCAAGCCTTGGCCATTCTCTGCCGTGAGAGTCCAGAACCCCTCTTGCTGGTGATCTCCAGTGACATGCACCATTTCGCCGCCGAAGCCGAAAACCGCCGGCTCGACTTTCTAGCCATCGACGCCATGCGGACGGGGAACGCTGGTGAGTTATTCGATGTGACCCAGCGGCATCGCATTACCATGTGCGGCGTCATCCCCGCCATCACGATCCTGCGGGCTCTGGAGTTCTCCAGAACTCCGCCGCATCCCGAGCTTGTCCAGTACGACAACAGTGGCACCGCAAGTGGCCAGCTCGACCGGGTCGTGGGATACGCCGGAATGACTATTCCGTAGCGTCTTGCCTCAAAGCATGCACACGCCTCGATTTAAGTGCGGCAGCCAGATGCCATCCAGTTGCAGAAAAACACGAATTTCAGTTCGGATTTGTGCCGGAAGAGGCGATCCACTCTGGACACTTCATCGGGGATTGCGCACAATGATTCTATTAGCCGGTTGTTAACGTTTGTGCTGCCGAGGGGCAACGCAAATGGGATCGTGAGCTTCATGAGAAGCCTGTGGATCCTACCGGCAGCCCTAATCCTTGGAATATATGAGCCGTCCGGCCATTCTGCGAAACCTCGTGCAACATGCACCGGTGATCGCTCCTTCCGTGTTAAAAGTGGACTACGGCAACTTGCATCGTGAGGTGCAATTGTTGGAACGAGCTGGGGCCAGCGTCCTCCATCTGGACGTCATGGATGCCCACTTCGTACCGAATTTGTCGTACGGTCCCGCGGTCATCGAGAGCTTACGCAAGCTCACCGATTTGCCGTTTGATGCCCATTTGATGATCTCCGATCCAGCTCGCTACTTAGACGATTACCTCGCTGCGGGCTGTGATTCGATAACCGTGCATATTGAGGCCGTTCCCGAACCGCAGAAATTGCTGCGTGACATTCGAGACGCCGGCCGCTTGGCGGGGATTGTTCTGAATCCGGGAACACCGGTCGAACGTATCCGCCCAGTTCTTGAGCTTTGTGATCTTGTCCTTGTGATGAGTGTCGAACCAGGCTTTGGCGGGCAGAAGTTTATGCCAATTGCCCTGGAGAAACTCAAACAATTGCGATCTTGGTTACCTCCCGAAACTTTGCTGTCAGTGGACGGCGGAATCGGACCGGGAACCATCGCCAGTGCCGCAGCCGCCGGCGCCAACTATTTCGTTGTCGGCAGTGCCATCTCCGAACAACCCGACTATGGATCCGCGATCAGCCTTCTGACTGATCTCGCCCGAACTGCTGCGGCCAAATAGCCGCGGGAGTCACCGAAAGCCTATGTCCCAACCACTCTCTACCGTTGTATTAATCCATCCGTGTTGTACCGATTTTGATGAACAAAATCGGGTGCAAGGACGCCTCAGCCTGCCGCTTAATGCGCGGGGTGAATCCCAGCTCCAAGAGCTGGCCGTCCAGCTGCAGGCGGCACCGATGGAAATCATTTACACGTCTCGTTGCGAGCCTGCTCGCAGCACGGCCGCAGCCTTGGGCGAAGCGCTCGGACTGCCGGTCAAAGAGCTCAACGATCTGGAGAACCTAGATCAGGGGCTCTGGCAAGGTCTGCAAGTTGAAGACCTCCGCCGTAAGCACCCCAAGGTCTTCCGCCAGTGGCAAGAAGCCCCCGAAACGATCTGCCCCCCACAAGGTGAGACAGTGGAAGAGGCCCTGGATCGCATTCGCCACGCTTTTGAAAAACCGCTGAAACGTGGAATCCCGTTTGCCGTTGTGGCTCCCGATCCCTTGGCCGAGTTAATCGCCTACTTCCTGACGGGACGTAAGATCGAACTCAGCAATACGTTGTGTTGCGAGCAACGTGTTCGGACGCGTTGGGAATTGCTGCAGTTGGCCGAAGCGGGAGCCCCCCGAAACGGAACCGCCGAAGCAATTTCGGGCTGATCTGTGCAAGCCGATCAAGAAACGGTAAAACTACTCAACTCCCGTACTGGACCGTGCGCGGTTATCAATGAGATGCGTTGCTCGCCGATGTCTTTTTGAGCAAATCTCAGGCGTGATCGCGTAGAGAATCATTCATCGTTACGGCAGCCTGTCAGCACGAAGAGTCTCTCGCAAAACCTCTGAAAACTCGGGATGTTTCCGCCTGAAGCGGAGCCGGGACCAGAGGTTCTGTTACGGAGGCAATGCTGGCCGTGCTGTGAGGCCTTTACCGATACCATGCCGATGTCAGAAGAATCGCCCGTCACTGAAATCCCCGTTCCGGCCAGCTCGGACGCCACTCTTCCCGAGGCGGCTCCGGCCATCAAACGCCAGAAGCGTGGCGTGCCCGAAGGTCTGTGGATTCGCTGCGATGGCTGCAAAGCAACCGTCTATAAAAAAGAGGTTGAAAAGCAGCTCAATGTTTGCCCGGAATGCCAGCATCACTTCTACGTCTCGGGCCAAAAGCGGATCGAGCAGCTTCTCGACCCCGACAGCTTTGAAGAGTGGTTCACCGACCTGCGGAGCGTAGACCCGCTCGGTTTCGTCGATCGCAAACCCTACGCCGAGCGTCTCAAGGACGAACAAAAGCGGACCGGGCTCAACGAAGCCTGCATCGCTGGCCGCGGTTACCTGCGTGGTCGCCCGTTGGTCTTCGCCCTGACCGATTCCGCCTTCATTATGGGCAGCATGGGATCAGTCGTCGGCGAAATGCTGACACGCTCGATCGAGCGAGCGACCGAACTCAATCTGCCGATCGTCATCGTCAGTGGTTCCGGTGGTGGTGCCCGCATGCACGAGGGGATTCTCTCCCTGATGCAAATGGGCAAGGTCAGTGCCGCATTGGCTCGACTGCATGAAGCGGGCGGGCTGTTCATCTCCGTGTTGACGAATCCGACCATGGGTGGCGTGGCCGCGAGCTTCGCCTCGCTGGGCGACATCATCCTGGCGGAACCCAACGCTCTCGTCGGCTTTGCCGGTCCACGCGTGGTCGCCGCAACAGTGAAGATGGAGCTCCCGGACGACTTCCAAACCAGTGAATTCATGCAAAAGCACGGTTTCATCGACCGCGTCGTGCATCGCGCCGATCTCCGCAGCGAGATCTCCCGCGTGATCGACTACTGCGTGCGATAACCGCGAATATTACCAATCTTGTGCCACTGTTTTGCGACTGTACTCAGTCGTTAAGCAGTGCTTTCGACAAGTATTTGTCCGGAATGAGGCAAGATAATTTAAGGCGCGTACACGTAGCCTGACTCTCAGAGTCAGGTGCACTCGAGAAAATACAAAGAGCCCCGGCAAACAATTGCCGGGGCTCTTTGCTTATCAGCACACTGCCGCGAGTTCCACGAGCGAGAGCAGTGCCCCTGCCCTAACCCCAGACGCGTCGCAAGAAGTTAATAAAGTTCTGGGACATAATCCCTTCGATGTCCGACTGCGGATAACCCCGAGCTCGCAGCAAGTCCGGAATCTTCTGCAGGTCGGCAATCGAGTTCATATCCATCGGAGTCTGCTCGGTACCGTAGCCGCCATCCAGGTCCGTCCCGATGCCCACATGCTTGGCATTGCCGGCGATCTGGCAGATATGGTCGATGTGCTCACAAATGCGTTCGATCTTCAGCTGATAGTCCGACGGCTTGCTCTTCAGATGCACCCAACCCGGAACCATCATAATGGCGTCAAACGCCATACCGAGCACCCCGCCCCGCTCGATGACCGCCTTAATCTGATCGTCGGCGAACTGGCGATTCCAGGGGGCCAGTGCTCGGCAATTCTGATGGCTAGCCCACAGCGGACCGCTGTAACAATCCAAAGTGTCCCAGAAGCATTCATCGCACAAGTGCGTGACGTCCAGAATAATTCCCAGCCGTTCGATCTCCTTCAGCAGCTCGCGTCCCTTGGCCGGCAATGATCCGCTGGCGTCGGTGCCGTGAGCATAGATGCCCGGGCCATAGTGAGCCGGACCAAGAGCCCGTAGGCCGCTTTCGTAGCTGCGTTCAAGGTGCTTCATCGAAACGATCGAGTCAGCCCCCTCCAAGCTCAGCATGAATCCAATCGGCAAGTGATTGGGCTTCTTGCGCGACTCGACAATGTACGGCGTCCCGTCGTCACAAGGGGGGGCATCCTTCCACAGGGCCAGGTGGGCATCGAGCTCGGCGGTATTCCGAATCTGCACCATCTCACCAGCGTCGATCATTTCATGGTACCAGGCCAATTGACCTTGGGTCTGAGCCCAGGCTTGCTCGGGCGAACTCCAGCCGGGCAAGCGGTGGAAGTACCCTGAATTGCGGCCAATTTGAGTGGCCACACACAGGCCGATGCTGCCGCGACGCATTTCCGGGAAGCACACCGTGTTGTTGCCACGGTCGACTCGGTCCTTCTGATGACCTTCCCACCGGCGGATTTTTTCCAATGACCAGCGTTGGTCACGGTTCCACTCGAGGGCGTTCATGCTCAAGTCCAGATGCACATCAAACACGAAAACCGGGTCGCTCATTACGTTCCTTTCAGGATTTCTTCGAAAGCAGAGTTTTCAACCGCCGGGCGGATGTTCTGAATTGCGGGGACTACTAGGCAGTCAGCGTGGAGCGCGCCGTTGTCGGTATCTTGGATTGGGATCGAGGCGATCACAACAGAGATGATGATGGAGGGTGGGACTTCAAATTGCAAACTTGATGGCAATATCGGCAACCCGATCCGTAGTCGGTTATCTATTCTCTCTGTCGTGGCGCAGAGAATAGTCCGCAAACCGCGATCCATGAGACGTTTTACCCGCTGAGGGCTATTATTGAACCAGGTCCCTGGTGTCATTACGAGAAGCACAACAACCGTCTTGCCGGCGAACCCACGAACCAGCCTCGCCGAACAAGGCCTCCCACACGGTGAACACAATGAATCCCAAGAAACCCAAGGTGATCGTGATCGACGAATTTCAGGTCGATGGCCAGACGCGCCGTCCGCCGGCTGGTCCCGATCCCGAAATCCCCGATCTAGAACGGCTGGCTCGCTGGATGGACAGTCTCTTCGCCATTCCTGGCGTAGGCCTAAGATTTGGAATCGATTCGCTCCTGGGCCTGATTCCCGGGCTAGGCGACGCGGCCACGTCTGCGGTGTCGCTCTACATCCTGCACGCAGCTAGTCGCAAAGGAGTCTCAAAACTTACGATGACACGCATGGCTCTCAACATTGCATTGGACTCCATCGTCGGATCAATTCCGATTTTGGGCGATGTCTTCGACCTCTACTGGAAAGCCAATCAAAGAAATGTCGAACTCTTAAAGCGACATGCCTTGGCCAGCCCGACAGAAGAAAGACGCCTCCGCATGGCCGACTGGCTCTTCCTGGGCGGCCTCGCGGCCATCTTGATCACGCTGCTAGTGGGCAGTATCACCATCGCCATTCTGATCATCACCTGGCTCGGATCGGCACTCTTCAGCACGGCTAAGTAACACCCTAACACAAATTCCAATCACCTCGCACATCCGTGCATAAACCGCAGTGTTTCTTGTGGATTGGTACGATCCATTTGAAATAAAAAATTCTTTCTGTTCCTAATACATCTCGCCACTTTACAGGACGATAACCCGAGTATTACAGTGCATCGCCGCTCGTGATTTTGCTAATGTTTCCTCGCCCTGGAGTGAACCGTGGCCCTGCAACTCGAAGCACGTGGACTTGTCTATGATGCGTCACCTCAGCCACCCGAATCGCGAGTCAACGCGTTCACCAGCATCAGGCGATTGAACAGCGGGACGCTAATCGTCGGGTACCAATCAGGTCCCGCCAAGCACGCCCCGACCTCCACCCTGCAGCTCAGCCGCTCACTCGATGGCGGCAACTCATGGGGAGTCATTCCCTTCCGGTTTTCCACAACATTGGATGGCAAGGCTGGCTCGTTATCCTCCGGCGATATCGTCGAGCTACCTAACGGCCGCCTGCTACTCACCGGCACTTGGTTTGACCGTACCGATCCCGAAAGACCGCTGTTCGACGCCGAAACACAAGGCCTGCTGCACAGCCGCCAGATCCTTGCTACATCCGAAGATCAAGGCACCACCTGGAGCCCGTGGCGAGTCATCCCCACACCGGGATTAACCGGCTGCGCGGCGACCGGCCCCATCCTCAGCTGGAGCGATGGTTCGATCGCCCTGGCCTTTGAAAGTTATAAAGAATACGATGATCCCAGCCCCTCCCGTCACGCCGCCTGGTTAACCACGTCACGAGACGGCGGCGAAACGTTTTCTGAACAGCATCTGGTCGCACAACATCCCGACCACCATCTCTTCTACTGGGATCAGCGGCTCTGTGCCGGCCAGCAACCGGGCGAGTACTTCGCCTTCTTCTGGACTCACGATCTCGAACAGAAGCAAGATCTCAACGTTCATTTCAAGCACGGCTCTCTACAAGAACAGGGCCACCCATTTACGGCAATTCGCCAAACAACGATCCCCGGCCAAATTGGGGCTCCTCTATTATTAGATGACGGAAGACTATTAGTTTTCGTAGTCGATCGTGACCGCCCCGGTACCCTGACCCTGTGGTCGTCACAAGATGAAGGCCTCACCTGGCCCGAGCAAGACAAGTTGGTAGTCCACATCCACGACGAAAAAGCCGCCCTGACTCAGCAAGGAGCCGACGTGGACTTCAACGCCTATTGGGACGACATGCTCAAGTGGAGCTTCGGCCACCCAGCACTCGTCGATCTCAAAAACGGCACTGTCCTTTGTGCCTTCTACGCCGGTGCTCCAGGATGTCTCAGTATCCATTGGGCACGGGTTCGAGTTTAAGTACCTACCACTGGCCGCAATACTCAGTGCATCTCTGCGAATTTGTTGCTTAAAAAAATCCCTACAGAAAGAGCCAATCATCGTGCCTCAATCAGGAATGACTCGACGAGCCTTACTGCAATCGGGAATGTTAACCTCCTGCGGAGCCGCCACCGCCCTGCTCTCTTCAACGCAAGGCGAAACCGCCCGCGCCGCCGAACCACAAGGCAAACCCAGTTCGCTCAAGATCACCGACGTCCAAACCTTTCCCGTACAACATAAACTACAACGGGCCATCGGAGTCTCCACCGCACTCGGCGATTTCCGCGAGGCGTTGATCATCAAGATTAGCACCGACAGCGGCCTGGTCGGTTGGGGCGAAACCTCCGATGTCGGCGGCACACGCGGCATCATCGAAGATCATCTGAAGACGGTGCTCCTAGGAAAAAATCCCCTAGAACACCGTAAACTCTGGCCGCAGTTGTGGGGCTCCAACTTCGGCGACGGCCGAGCGGTCGCTGGTGTCGACCTGGCACTGCACGACCTACGAGGCAAAGCCCTAGGCCAATCGGTCGCCGAGATGTACGGCGGACGAGTCCGTGACAAAGTGATGCCCTACGCCGCAGCGATGAACTACACCGACGGCATTCGTCCCGAAGATCAGTTTCCCGCCGAAGCCGCCGGCTTAGCCAAGCGTGGCTTCCTGGCAATGAAAATCCGCACGGGCCGTTTCGAGAACAAACGAGATCTAGCAGTCCTAACAAAAATCCGCGAAGCAGTCGGTCCCGACATCAGGTTGCTCACAGACGGAAACGGAGCCTTCACGCTGCCGCAAGCCGTCCGCTTCGGCAAAGAGCTAGAAAAGCTCGACTTCTATTGCTTCGAAGAACCGCTCCCCCAGGGACTCAACTATGCCGGCTACGACGAGCTCACGCGTTCCTTAGACATCGCCATCTCCGGCGGCGAAGTCCTCGACTCCCGAGCCTCCGCCCGCGACCACATCCTGAAACGTTCGTTCGACATCATCCAACCCGACGTCACCCTCTGCGGCGGCATCGCCGAAGTCCTGTTCATCGCCGAGATGTCCCGCCTCTTCAGCGTCCAATGCGTGCCCCACTGCTGGAGCGGAGCCATCGCGATCGCCGCAACATTACAAGTTCTCTCCCTACTCCCCGACTACACTCCAGGCTACACGAGCGATAAACCGATGCTCGAATTCGACACCTTCGAGAACCCCTTCCGCGACGAGATCGTGACAAAACCCTTCCAACTCGACCAAGGCCACATCAACATTCCCACCGGCCCCGGCCTGGGTATCGAAATCAACGAAGAGATCCTCAAAAAGTATCTCATCAAGAAATAGAACACACCACTATCACGTGAGCAACAACTCGCGGACCACCCTCCGCCACCGCACACGTCAATCAAACTGCATCACGCAGTAACCGCAGCAAAAACAAAAACAAAAGCGAGGCATTCCTTCAAACCATCAAAGGAATGCCTCGCTTCTTTCTTTGCATTCGGATGGACACTACAAACCAAGGCGAGTATCCAGCGATTCATCGAAGCATTTTTGGGCAGGTATGACACAGATTGACATACCTGAGAATCCTTCCCATAGCGGACCGCAAGTGGCCTTGTCATTCTATGCTTGTCAGTGGTTCACAACGTGTACAAACAAAATTGAGAACAATAGAATACTGGACCGCAAGTTCACGTCTCTCTCCCACCAGAGCCAGAGGCAACCGGCTTCAGACTGCCGCGAACGAACCTGCTAACCACGCGCCAATAATCACGACAAGCACCATAAAGATGCCAGGCAAAAATCCAACTCCGCTCCAGCCAACCAGAACCGCTATTCATCGCGAGATGCAAGCAAGTGAAGGCGCATGGCTACAAAACAATTTCTTCAAACTGAGCATTATTCGAAATCGGCTGATCCACATCTGTTTCGAGATAGAGTTCCACGGCTTTCCGAATGTTCTCAATCGCCTCCTCGCGTGTCTCTCCTTGAGAGACACAACCAGCCAGTGCCGGAACATACACGATAAAGGCACCGTCATCACTTTGTTCGAGAATTATTTTCAAACGCATGAGCCAATGTACCTAAATCGAATATGTCAATGGGGCCGCCCCCCCTCGCTCTAGAGGGGCGCGGAAATGTCGGTCCATCAGTAGGTGATCGCTCTCCATTACTAGCTTCAATAGAGCCCGACCGGTAACTCGAGGTCACCGAGAACGGAAATTTCTGGATAGCCCTAACCTATACCGTGAGACATCTATTGTCAAACAAAAAACTCTCTCGAATCACTCTCCATTACTAAAAGATGAATTTTAATATAGAGTGAGCTGTAGTCGTATCACAATGTGATTGACACAAGGAATCAGGATGAACTTTGGCGATTTTTTTCGACGTGCAACACAAATCATTGCCCCCTACCCCTATCAGCGGGCATTTGCGGAAGATGAGTCGTTACCCGAGCTACTCAGCATCCCCACGGGCTTGGGCAAAACGGCGGCTGTCGTTCTCGGCTGGCTGTATCGTCGTCGCTTTCACAAAAACGCAGAAATCCGCAATTCGACACCCCGGCGTTTGGTTTACTGTTTTCCGATGCGGGTCCTTGTTGAGCAAACTCACGACGTGACTCAGGGTTGGCTTGAGAAGCTCGGACTCACCGATGACGTCAAAGTTCATCTACTGATGGGGGGCGTAGACGGTTCCGATTGGGATGAGTACCCAGAGAGCGATTCGATCTTAATCGGTACGCAAGACATGCTGCTCTCCCGAGCCTTGAATCGGGGTTATGGAATGTCGCGCTATCGCTGGCCGATGCACTTTGGATTACTCAACAATGATAGTCTTTGGGTGATGGATGAGACGCAATTGATGGGCGTCGGGCTGACCACGACCGCACAACTACAGGGTTTGCGAAAAAAACTGAAGACATACGGGAACGCTCGATCTTTGTGGATGTCGGCAACTCTGGATGCCTCACCAATCAAAACCGTCGACCACCCCGAGCCGCAGGTCGGCTATGCACGACAGACGCTCACCGAAAATGACCTGAAAGAAAAAGAAGTACAGAAACGTATTGGGGCAAAGAAGCCCCTAGAGCAATCCAAGCTCATATTGTCTGCGGAAAGCGAGAAGAAGGGATACGCAAAAGATCTCGCGACCGCCATTAAGGCAGTGCATGAGTCTGAGACAGGCCGATTGACGCTTGTGGTCCTGAACCGAGTGATCCGGGCACAGGAGGTCTTCACTGAACTTGAAAAGCTTTGTGGTAAGACCAAATCCGCTGTCGAGTTGGCTTTAATCCACGCCAGGTTTCGACCTAGCGACCGCCGGATTCAAGAAGACCGCCTGTTCAAAAGGGAGCTTCCTGCTGCGGGACGGATTGTGATCGCAACCCAGGCCATCGAAGCGGGAGTTGATGTTTCAGCAACAACACTTTTTACCGAGCTCGCACCTTGGCCGTCGCTAGTCCAAAGATTCGGCCGATGCAACCGCAAGGGGGAATTTACGGATGCCAAAGTCATTTGGATAGATACCCAACCCAAAGATGACAAAGACAAGGTGTTGTTGCCGTATGAACGAGCAAGCCTCAATCAGAGTCGCGAATTCCTAAACACACTAAACGATGTCGGGCCCAATTCGCTGAAAGCCATTCAGCAGCAGTTCGAGAAATCCTGTAAGTCCCCGGTGGTTTACACTCTGCGACGCAGGGATCTCCTGGACCTCTGGGATACAACTCCCGATCTCGCTGGAAACGATCTTGATGTCTCGCGATTCATTCGGGATGCCGATGACACCGACGTTCAATTCTACTGGCGTGATCTGGACGACACCCTTCCTACGACCGCAATTCCTGCCCCGAAGCGAAACGAACTGTGTGCGGTGGCAATCGGCCGCGCAAAAGATTTCTTAACGAAACTGAAAAAGAATAAGAGTCAGTTTGCCGGTATCTGGAATCCTCTATTAAAGAAATGGCTAAAACTAGATCCGGATGACATACGCCCCGGAATGGTCTTGCTATTAAGGACAGAGCTGGGTGGGTATCTCGACCGGATCGGCTGGACTGGAGATCCAGCCGATAAGCCAACTCCGAAACCACCTCCGGCCGATT
>JAZKFE010000012.1:0-10799 GCA_040386595.1 Planctomycetota bacterium
CCGGTCAGGCTTCAATACAAATCTTGTGCCAAGAAGTCAGCTCAGAGAGTCAGGCCACGGACGCAGAATTCCCAAATTCGCCCTGAACAAACGACATTTCGTCATTTATTCACCATTGCGGTTCTGACGAATTCATCATTCGTTTGTTGTTTCCGGATTCCATCGCGGTTTGTATGATCTGAGACGCTACCAATTGTGGCGTATTTGAAACAGTGGATCGTTCAGGATTCGGGCCGCAGTGAGTCTGAACTGATCCCATAAAGCGGATGGTCGGCCAACGACTTCGAAGTCGAGACCGTCTCCTTTATAAGCAGATTAGGTGGAATATGTCGGCGATTCAACGGATTGCAATCACGGGAAGTTCAGGATATTGCGGCAGGTATTTCATCGCTCAGGTCCGCAAGCAGGCACCGGGAGTACGCATCCTGGGCCTGGATATGGCTCCGGCGGAAACAGACGCCCCGGACGAGTTCCAGCAGATTGACACGCGCGATCCCAAACTGACGGAAGTCTTGCGGAAATTTGCCCCAGACACCGTCGTTCACATGGCATTCATTGTGAACGAAACTCACAGCCAAGAGTTCATGCGCGATGTGAACGTCAACGGCTCGCGCAATGTGTTTGCGGCGGTGAAAGAACTGCAGCCTAAACGTTTTCTGTATTATTCCAGCATGGTGGCATTTGGAGCCTGGCCGGATAATCCCGTTCCCATTGAAGAAGGCTGGCATCTGCGGCCGCGTACCGATTTTCGCTACGCCGCCGACAAAACCGAGTTGGAAGGGGACATCCAAGAGTTCGCCGCCGCCCACCCCGAAATGGCAGTCTCCTGGATTCGCCCCTGCATGATCCTGGGGCAGGGAACCAGGAATTACATCAGTAATTACGTATTGCGAAGCTTGGTGGTCCTGCTCCCCGATGGCGTCGATTCGTACGCTCAGTTTGTCCATGAAGACGACCTGGCCCGAGCCACCTGGGAAGTCTTGTATCGCAACGGGCGGGGAGCCTTCAATGTCTGCCCCAACGACTGGATGACCTGGTCCGAAATCGCCAAGGTCCGTGGCCGCCCCGCGGTGAAAGTCCCCTTGTGGATGTCGCGTTGGGCGATCAAAACCTATCGCACGCTGCGGATTCCGGAATCGATTCTGCCCGGCATGTCCAGCCCCACCGGTCTGTTGAATTTCCTGCGGCATCCGTGGGTTGGAACTTCGAAGCGACTGACGGAGGAATTGGGCTTCCAATTCCAACATTCGGCGCGCGAAACATTTCACCAAGCCTGGAATCAGCAACTGGCCTCAAAACGCGCCAAAAGCAAGGCCAAACAAACCAGCCATCGCTAAGTAAGTGGGTCGAGCGACTTAACTCAAAGTCTTCGTCCGCATTCAAAGATGCTGTTGGTGATAGATTCGGTTGGCTCGTGAATTCGAATTGGCAGAAAACTTCCCTGAAAGGGAAGGACACCACAGCCCAGGGTCGCTCGGTATGCCGAGCGCACCCTGGGTTACGAGTCCCACAAGCCCCCAACCCTGTAAGGGTTGCACCTGCATCATTGCTCGCACAAGTGGAACCCATTCAGGGTTCTTCACCTTGTTTTTGTCGTTTACCCAGGGTGCGCCGCGAGTACTCGGCGACCCTGGGCTATGTTGTGTATCCCCTTCGGGGAACAGAACGTTTGCGACGGTTGCTAATTGAAGATCCGCCAACGATTCCCTGCTTTCTCCACGAAAACATTTCAGTTAAATCGCTCTAAAATCCGGTCACTCCGCGGGCTTGTGTAACCAGGGAAAGTAGTCGCGCCGCTGCTGAGCGGTCAGCGACTGCATCTGGCGGATGTTGCGTTGCGGAATCGCATCGGGGTCTGCATACGTCTCCAAGGCCTTGTCGATGCTGGCCTCACGGATGATATGCAGAATCGGCCACGGCGAGCGATTGGTCAGATTGCCCGGATCGTTGGGCCGCGTTCCTTCAAACAGGTATTGCGGATGAAAACTGGCGACCTGGAAGTCGTCAGCCCAGCCTTCTAACTGCAACAGATCGTCCACGTGATCCAGGAACTGGTTGTAGTCGTCAAAGTCGGCCAGCAGCGACTCGACCACAATCAGAGTGGTTTCCAGCGTCTCCGGCGGCGTCTCTTTTAAGAGACGCAATTCATTCCGCAACTCATCCAGCAAGGCCTGGCTGGTAACCGCTGGTGTGACGGAAATACGAATCTGCCCATTCTTATAGGGGGCTCCAGCGAACGGGCACAGATTCAACCCGATCACAATACGCTCGACCCATTCTCGTACTTGCTGCTCTGCCGACTGCATTCCAATCCCGTCCATCTAAAGCTGCGTTCGCATCAACGTTGTAAGATTCGTGTTGATGCCTGAATCACACGCATCACGATTCCGTCTGATCTTCTGCCCCAAGGTCTCTACTCATCTGAATTGTGGCGAATTTCCCCCGCAGTATATCAGCGAAACCCAAGCATCCAAGGACCAACCGCGGAGGCAGCCTGTCAGACCTTGCGAGATTTGCGCTCTCGGGGGCCATGCTGGTCGATGACATTCCGATTGGAAACATCAGCGGAACTGAATTCTTCGTGTGCCGCAAAAACGTTCGCCCCCCAATAGTGGACAATAGCGTGAAAAACGAGCGAAGTTCTTAACGATAACACGCGTGACAACAGGATTTCACCGAACTTTCCTGGGCGGGTTACCGCCGCGGCACATCCCTTGCGATAGGCGTGTTGTCCGGAACTTTACAAGCCGTCTTGGTGAGGACACCAGTTTGTCGACGGCTGACCGGAACGAATGTTTTCAGGGGAGAAGATTATGTTGAGTCGAGTATTTGGTTTTGGTGCCACACTGGCTGTGGTCGCAACGATGGTCAGCGCCAATTTCGCTTCCGCCCAGGACGACACTGCGAAACCCGCAGCGACTTCAGGGCAAAACTTCCGCGCCAAACAAGTGATTGGCTCGAAAGTACAAATTGAAGGGGATGCGGACGTCGGTACCGTCGACGATATCGTGTTGGACGATCATGGCAATGTGGACTATCTCATTGTCATCAACAGCGACAACAAGCTGGTCACCGTGCCTTGGGACGCGGCAGCATTCAATGTTGAGAAACGCATCGCCACCGTACGGATTGCCCCGAAAAATTTTCAGCAAATCCCAACCTACACCGTCGAGCAATACCCCACGTTCTCGACACCGACCTACCGTACTCAAATTTATAAGTACTACGGTATTACCCCCGGCCAGGAACGTCGTATGATCCGCCGTGGAGCGGTTGTCGTTCCCAAGTAGTATCTGCGATGAATTGAGCGCCGCGAATCCCCCCTCGGTGCCGTGGTGACAGCAATTTTAAGTGAACTCAGCTGCAAAGCTGAGTTCACTTTTTTGTGTTGCGCAACACAAAGTCGAGACCATACGCAGTATGTCCGCGTTAATCCGACTCGGCCAAACCCGCGCCAAAATCTTCCACCAGCGATTCGGATTCCACGGCGGCATCCGTTGCCAGACCTTCGGCGGAAGTTTTCACTTCAGCCACGGTCGACACGATGGTCGCAGTCGGCGGCTCTTTCACGACCACATCCACGTCAGCCGCATGCGCCAGAATATCTTCGGTACTATTCGGATCAACTGCGCGGCAGCACGCGGTGAACTTATCGGCCATTTCCCGGAGTTCGTTACGCCAGGCATCGGGATCGAGGCCCGGGGGAACAACCTGTGAAAACTCCCCCAACAACAGGATCAGCTTCAGAATATGCCTGAAGATCAATCCTTCCTGCTTCGCCAGATCACGCCCGCTGATGTACTTGTGAAAGTCGCAATTGAACTCCAATAAATCCCCCGCACACCAAACCGGCTGCACGAAGACACCGTGCACATTGGGGTACTCGGAATCGAACAACATTCGCAATTTTTCCCCCAGTGGCGGGGCGTACTTGCGTTCTTCAAACGGAATGTCCGGATCCCAGGGCGGATACAGATCACCCGGCGGCAGTATGCCGCGACGGATGATCTCGGGATCCACATTATCGACGGCCAGCGGCCCGGGGGGCATGCGGTCGGGGTTGGGCACGCGAACCGCTCGAATCAATGAACGGGGCAGTTCGAGCACACTCTCCAAGGCCTGCAATCGCTCGATCGGATCAGCGATCCCCAACTTCTCGATCAGAAACAAGGCATAGACCGGATTCACGCTGCGGAAGATAAAGAAGTCAGCCATCCGCTCGGTCGGAAAGGCCTTTTCCGGACGATACTCGGCCGCCGCCCCGATCAGTTCCACGGGCTTGGCCCCGGTCCCGGTCTCTTCGTGCTTCTCCTTCAGTGCCTCCATCATCAGACGGGCAAATGCCGACGGTTTTGACTTCCGTTCTGGAGCGGCCTCGCCCTTCGCTTCGCCACCAGCTGCTGCTTCCCCTTCTGCGGAGGCACCTTTTTCGGGAGCAACCTCGGGAACAGGAGGGGGCGGTTCTAGCCGCACGACTCCGGCCGCGTGCAACGTCCGCAGCATGTGATGTAACTGTTGTTCGCCTTGCTCCAGCCGCTTAGGATCCATTAACCGCCGACGGACCAACTGCCGGACCAACTCGACATCTGGCGAGAGCTGCAACATATACGCCAGCATCCGCCAGGGCAGGGGGGCTTGGCTCGCCAGGTCTCGTGGGGGGGCCGTTTTTAGCTTCTCGAACTGCGCTTCATTCCAATATTGCTTGTTCGGACTGCGCGTCGGCATCTTTTTCTTCATGGCCTTCTTGGCCTTGATCAGCATCGGATCCTTCGTGTCTTCCGGAATCTGATCGTACTTTTCTTTCCACCTCAGGATGCGCACATCATCTTCATCGGCGAGAACATAAATGTACCCCTGAGCGTCATACTGGGGACGTCCGGCACGTCCGAAAATCTGATGTGCCGAGCTGGCATCGATGACTTTCTTCTTGCCTGGAGGTCCCTTGAATAGCGACGGCAGCACGACCGCGCGAGCGGGCAAGTTGATTCCCGCAGACAGCGTCTCGGTACACACACAAACGGTGAGCAATTTTTGCTGAAACAGATCTTCCACAATTCGACGATATCGGGGCAGCAGTCCGGCGTGATGTACCCCAACACCGCGCATCAAAATCTGCTTCAACTTCGGCCCCACTCCGTGAGTCCAATCAAAGGCATTTAGCTTGGCGACCAGTTGCTTCTGCTGCCCCTCGGCCAGCATGTCCTTGCCTTTCAATTCCTCGGCAATCGACCAGCATTCATCGCGGCTGAAACAGAAGAGCAGGGCGGGCGTACGACGTGCATCGGCATCACCCCGAGCCATCTCTTCCAGATGCTCATTGAGCAACATGTCGCCAACCCATTGAAAGGCCAGCGGCACTTTTCGGTCGGTGCTCTGTACGAGCTCCAGCCGCCGTTGATCACGATTTCTCAACCACGTAAGGAACTCGATCCCATTGCCGATCGTAGCTGACAGCAGCAATAGCCGGACGTGTCGCGGCAGCAGCGACAGCGTGAATTCCCACACAATCCCGCGTTCCATGTCGGCAAAACTATGGAACTCATCCATCACGACTGCCGAGACGTTTTCAAAGTTGAACGACTCGGGCTGCAGGAGTCGGTTCAGCAGAATTTCCGCGACGACCACCAGCACCTTGGCTTCGGGATTCACGCGGCGGTGTCCGGTCACCAACCCGACATCTTCGGGCCGAAAGCCCCAGCGGACCGCCGCCGCCTGGATTTCCAGAAATTTTTGATCGGTCAGGGCAATCAGCGGCGTCGTGTAGTAGATCGTTTTGCCGGTGTGCAGCGCCTCGAACGCGGCCGCCTCAGCAATCAACGTTTTGCCCGTTCCGGTGGGGGCACAAACCAGCACCCCCTCATCCGATCCGAACCACGCGTAAAGGGCCTCTTCCTGCACCGGATACGGGGTGTAGGGCAACAGATCAAAGTACTTGAGCGCCAGCTCATCGCGGCTGAGGGGAGGATTGGCGGGAGTTTCTGAAGACATAAATCGAGCAATCAAAGCGACAGGTCGCTGCTGTAGTACAAGTCAGGCACACATTCGGCTCGTGGTATCGCCGAACGCTTCGCGTGGGCATTGTCGCGAATTGGGGCCTCGATGCCAACTACTCAGCGATAGTCGTCTTTATAGTCGTTTAGTCGTTGTTCGCTCCGCGAACACAACGTATCCGCAGTAGCGAGCCTGAACGTGATTCGGATATCAACTCTGATTCGACCCGGCTACTGCGAGGGCGTTATGTTCGCGGAGCGAACAACGACTATCAAACGACTATGCTCCCAGCTCGCCGAGTTCTTGCCGCAGTCGCTGCAGCACGCGGGATTTGGCGACGCGGACGGCCCCGGGACGCATCTCAAGTTCTTCCGCCACATCGACCGCACGTTGTCCGTCCACGGCGACTCGCCAGAATGCCTGCCAGGTTCGCGGCGTGAATTCACTCCGGATCAACTCCAGGGCGCGTTGGATCAGTTGCTGATAAGCTCGTTCCTCGCTCTCCTGGGCTTCCGCATCTTCCAGCGCTTCGACCTGCATGAAGCGGATGTTGGCTTCAGTCCCCCCCGCGGCCTGTGGTTCGCGGCCTTGGCGCCGGAAGTGATCCAGGACTTTATTCTGCGTGATGGTTCGCAGCCAGCCACGAAAAGTATCCCCCGGTCGTTCCTTGCGAAAGGTCGTGATCTTCGCCGCCACTGCTTGAAACACCTCTTGAAAGACGTCGGCGGTATCCTGGTCGGGCAAATAAAGTTTACGGCACCAATAGTGAATCAGCGGTGCGTACAGCACGACCAGACGATCCCAGGCCGTGGCATCGTTGGCCTTCAAGCGGAACAGCAGACTGAGCGAAGTCGCATCCGCTTCCGAAGGACCGGTGGGTGACAGGCTGTCGGGCTCTCGATTCATGGGCGCGGCACCTTCGACCGGACAGCCCGGGCTCCCATCACCACCGCCACTGAGACTGCCAGGAACACCACCGAGCCACCGCTCATTAGCAAGAACGCCCCCAGCAACCCCTGCCGAGTCCGTTCGATATCGCGGTCCAGAGAACGCACGATCTTCAGCACGCCGACAATTTCTCCCACCTTCCAATCTTTCTTGGGACTGGCATTGGATTGGTTATGGCACTTCACACAACTATCTTCCATCCGCCGGGCCGTCGCATAGAGCAACGAGCGTCGTCCCGCGATTTCCGTAAACTCGTGAAACGGTACCTTGGGATTCTGTTCCAGAACGGCGATCGCCCTCCGCTCAAATTCATCCTTCGGTCCGCCGTTCGCACGCCACGGATACCGACTATAAAGACGCACCTGCATCCCCGTCTCGGCCTTACTGATCCGTTCGCCGGCATCAATCGTAAATGTCGCCGGCAACGGCAGAGCCCCGTGTGTCGTCAAGTACGCGTCGGTAATTGGCACTTTTCGTCCATCCAGCCGATCCACCAACTCGCTATAAAACGCGTTCATTTCGTCCAGCATTTGCGATTCCATCCGCGCACTATCCAGCGCCGTCTGCTGGACGAAGAACTCGGAGAGACTCGACAGATACCACAGCCCTCCCGCCGAGCCAAACGTCACCGCGAAGAACACGACAGCTGCCAGCGGATAGCGACGGCACCACCGCCCGAGTTGCTCCAGCCAGCCCACAGATCGCGCCTGGATGGGATCGCCTCGCAGCAAGCGCCGCAGATCTTCCGCAAATTCTTTCGCCGACTGATAGCGTCGCTGAGACGACTTCGCCATGGCCTTCAGGCAGATCGTTTCCAGATCGCGCGGAATCTTATCGTTCAATTGTCGCGGGGGACGAGGTTCATCTTCTAATAATTGCAACAACAGCATGCGGCGGTTGCCCTGGAAGGGACGACCGCCGGTTAACATCTCGTACAAAATCACGCCCAGACTATACACATCCGTCCGAGCATCGATTCCCGTCGATTCCCCCCGAGCTTGCTCCGGAGACATATAGGCGGGAGTCCCCATGACCTGGCCCTCCGGCGTCTTGGTCATGTCGCCGGTTTCGCGCTTCGCCAGACCGAAATCCATAATGTGCAGACGTCCGTCGCGGTCCACCAGAATATTCGACGGCTTCACGTCGCGATGAATCACGCCGTGCTCATGAGCGTACTGCAGCACTTCCGCCAGCTCGGCAACTTGTTCGGCAGCCTGCTGTGGCCCCGGCCGATGTTGCTGCAGCCAGGTTTCAAGCGTTTCCCCTTCCACATATTCATAGACGAGAAAACAAACCCCGTCTTCGGTGTGAGTTGTCTCATAGAGCGAAACGATTCCCGGATGCTTGAGCTGAGCCGCACTGCGGGCTTCACGATGAAAGCGATCGACCTCTTCGTCACCGGACAGACTGCCTGCCCGCTGAATCTTGACCGCCACGGTCCGTTCCAGCTCGACATCCCAAGCTCGAAAGACAAATCCGAATGAGCCCACCCCCAGCTGGGCTTGGAGCAGAAATTTCCCCAGCCGGCACGGCCCATTCGCCACCAGACGGGCAAACCGACGGCCCGGATCGACGGTGACCTCGTCGGATTGGGCCTGTGTCAGCCGTTCCGCCACATGCCGCACCGCCTCGGTCAATTCCGGTGCGAGTACCGCACTCTCTGGCCCGGACGGCTCCAAATGACGCAGCTCAGTGATCAAGTGGTCGGGATGCTCTTCCAGCACCCGCAGAATCGCCTCGCAGTTCGAGCAATTCTCCACATGCTCCGCCAGACTTTCGAGAACTGGACTGGGCAGATTTCCCAATGAAAAAGCAGCCAGTTCGTCAGGCGTCGGGCACGGCGCGGACATTGTCGTCATTCCTTGGAGTGGACTCCTCTGCGAATTGTTTACACTATACCAACGCGAAAGCGTTACACCGTCTGATTTTACTGGTATTTCGGGAATTCTAAGTCACAATGGAATGAAATCGATGTTGATCGGAATTCGCCTCGTTTTAGACGCTCCCGAATGAAATCCGAAAGATTTCTGTAACACTCTCGCGTTTCCTAGTTAGCGAGGAACAACGCCAATCTTGATCTGGCTCGTTTCCTTGGTAAGTCCGCGTAAGACAATAAGTAGTGGGTCCGTTGTAGCGCTCTTCAGGCCGGGAACATTGCGTTCCTGCCACCCCTCAGACGGAGGTCATCACGATGGCTCGAAACACACGTCGCGAATTTCTAGGAGACGTCGGCAAAGGCATGCTGCTGGCCGGGTTGGGAACATCCCTGGCTCAAGATTTGGGGGTCGGACAAGTTTTTGCCGGGGAGGCCGAGCAAGCTCTCAACTTCGGCAAACTTGAACCCCTCGTCGCGCTGATGCAGGACACCGAACCGGCCAAGCTCACCGCGGTTCTGGTGGAAAAACTGAAAGGCGGCACCGACCTCCAAACGCTCATCGCGGCGGGTGCTCTGGCCAACGCTCGCACCTTCGGGGGACACGACTACATCGGCTTCCATACCTTCATGGCGCTCGCCCCCGCCTACCGGATGTCACTGGAATTGCCTGCGGAACAGAAACCGCTCCCCGTTCTCAAAGTGCTCTATCGGAATGCCAATCGGATCCAGGAATTTGGTGGCCGGAAGAATGAAGTCCTGCATGCCGTCACGCCAGCCCCGATTCCCGAGGGAATGAACGGTGGCGAGTACCTGCGGGAAATTTCTCGTCGCGGCGATATCGAAGGGGCCGACCGCGCGTTTGCGACGTTAGCTCAAGGGCCCATTGGTGAAGCCTTTAATCACTTGCAGTTCGAAGTCGACGATGAAGTCGATGTGCACCGCGTGGTCTTGGCCTGGCGTGCCTGGGATACGCTCGAACTGGCCGGTCAGGAGTGGGCCCAATGCCTGTTGCGGCAATCGGTCCATTATTGTGCGAAGACGGAAGGACAAATGATCGACCGAAAATATCCCCGGTCGACGGTCCGCACGGTCCTGCCCACTCTTCTCGATCAGTACAAGTTGCTTGGTAAAGCGGTGGGGCAGAAGTCGGGAGATGATGCTTGGGTCCAGCAGTTGGCCCGCACGATATTCCGGGGTACTCGAGATCAGGCGGCCGACGCCGTCGCTCAGGCCATCGGCGAAGGTTTCGCTCCGGAAGTCATCGGGGAATCGATTTCTCTCGCGGCGAACATGCTGGTGTTGCACGATCCCGGACGTCCAGAAAAGTGGTCCAACAAGGACAAACCTGTCGGCAGTTGCCATGGCGATTCAGTCGGTGTGCATGCTTCGGACGCCGCCAATGCCTGGCGTAACATCGTCCGAGTCAGCGATCACCGCAATACGGTCGCGGGTTTGATTGTCGGTGCGTTCCATACCGGCGGTCAAAGCGAACGGTCCACCGAGCACCCCTATCCGTTCGCCGAACAATTGGCGGCCGTGCGTGGTGAGGATGCGAAAACGTTGCTCGGCGATGCCGAAGCGGCCATTCGCGATAACGACCAATTCCGAGCGGCAGCCGCGATTGCCAAGTACGGTCAGTTGGGTCACGAAGCACGTCCCGTGTTCGACTTGATGTTGAAGTTTGCGACCAGTGAAGACGGTGCCCTGCACGCAGAAAAGTACTACCACACGGTGTGCTCCGAGTACGCGGCCACGCGTCAGGCCTACCGTTGGGGACAACTGGTGGCTCTCGCCCGAGTCACCGCCAGCGAATACGGCCACCAATCAGCCGGCTACGAAGAGGCGAAGAAATTACTCCAAGTGTGATCTCGCGGCACTGGTCGTTGGAGTAATGCAAGTGTAACGCAGGGAGCCCGGCGACGTCTTAATGTCTACGGTGGACCCCATTGTCTAGACCAGAAAACGGTTTTTATTAGAGAGACTG
>JAZKFE010000013.1:0-3235 GCA_040386595.1 Planctomycetota bacterium
AAGAACCTCACCGGTCGCCAAGTCGCACTTGGCACCCCAAACGCAAGCTAACGCGAAACGCGGCGACTTGGGACTAAAAAATCTCGCGGATTGCAGGCACTCCTGTCTCAGCGACTGCTTAGGGGCGTGAGAGGGCTCGCCCTGCCTCATCAGAAGACCCGTAGCGCCCTGCAGTTGCAGGACTCACGAGTGCCAAATGCAGATGGTGGCGATACCCCAATAGATGCCTGTCCTTTAATTTTCCTGTGGCGGGGCAACCTCAGTGCTTACTGGCGTGAAACCTCATTCGTGCCAAGGTCTCAACAGATGCCTGTCCTTTAATCGTTCCTTTAATCGTTCGTGCGAACTACTTGGTTGCCTTCTTCGGGATCGACAATTCAATCTTTTGGTCTGTCAGGGGAGCGGTGCCGACCTCGAGCCATCGGTCTGAATTCAGATTGAATTTTGCCGGAAGGTATTGTTCCTGATACGGTTTTCCGTCCGGCCCGAGGCCTTTCGCCTGGCGGTAGGCCATAATCGAAATTCGACGGCGGCCAACGGGCGATTGAATTGTAAATCGACCGTCTCGGATCTCGGCAGATGCCGAGGCGGTAGAGGGGTTCGTCGGCTCGAATGCGATGACTCCGATTTTGACAGGCTCATCGTTTACCGTCACGATGCCGGTGACTGGTGCGGTCTTGGTGGTTGGCTGGCAGCCGGCGAGGATCAAGCCTGAACCACCGGCAAACAGTATCGCAAACAAATGACTGCGAAGAAAATTGCTCATCCAATATCCTTAAAACTGAAACGGGTATGAGAAATTGAGTGTCAGGAGAATGGAGATGGAAACCTGCGTTACGACGTCCTGACGCATTCGCGCACCTTAAGCGTAAGTGTTTGCAGCGCATATAAAACGCGTTGCAGCGATTGCCAGTGGACTCTGTGTCGACGCTAGAAATCCGAGATCACTTCACCGCCAGCCTTGGTCCCCAAAGCCTGGAACAGCGTGGTATCGATGTTCGAGGAGATAAACCGCACCGAGCCATCAGCAAGTCCCGCGTGGACGCCGCCGACGTGTTGACTACGGGGGGTGATCACGCCATTGCTTAAGCCGCAGACACACGGGGTCGATGGCGAATTCTGGCAACCATAGCCCACGACATCGGCGACAGGCGAATTCGGCGGGCGTAGTGTGATGATTAGCGATCCCATATGGACATTGTTCCACATTAAACCGCGTGGGTCGCTATTGGCGCTGCAGCCGGCAACGGTGGCCCCATTATCGGGATACAGGTTCACTTCCGAGGACATAATGGTGTTGCTGGTGCCATCGGTAATGTCGCGAAGTCCCACATTGGAATTCGGGAAGAATAGTCCCGTCGGAGTTCCACCGGCCGAATCCGTTGCGGTGTTTTGAGCTCCCCAAGCCCGAGCGCCGCCGCTCAACAACAGGTTTGCTGCGAAGCCGTTTCCCCACCCGGACATTTTGCCAGCGTTGGGATCGGACGGACAGCTGAGCACGGGGATGACCGTGGTGCGTAATGAGAAGTTTAACGCGTTGGTGCCGCTGGCATACTCCGACTGCCACTGATTGTACAACGGGGCCTGATCGATATACGGCAGTATGGCGGGCAGCCAACCAACTCGCTCTGAAGCGGCGAGCGTGCCCCATTGATTGATATTGTTGTATAGCCCCGGCTGAAATCCTTTGAATGAATCGTGATAATTGTGAAGCCCGAGACCAATTTGCTTGAAATTGTTTTTGCATTGGCTGCGGCGTGCGGCTTCGCGTGCCTGCTGGACGGCAGGCAGTAGCAGGGCGATTAGGACCGCGATGATGGCGATCACTACCAGGAGTTCAATGAGTGTAAAACCTCGGCGTAATGAATTCGGCATGAGAGCGCTCCTACATAAAACATAGATTCCGGCTCGGACAAAGAGACGGATTTACAATACAAAGAGTAGGACTAAAACTAGCACGGGCCGCTAGGCTGCTCGTACTAATGAATGTGGGAATTTTTCAGGCATGAAATATCGCGTGATGCGATTGCCTCAATATAATAATTTTTTTAACGATCCCTATTGGAGCAGGATGTCTCGAATTACCAGCCCTTGCCCGCCGGTTGACGTTGGATTTCATTCTGATACATAGGTGATTTTCATGATTCGGCCCCAACAACTGCAACGCGGGACAAGCATCTCGTCAGCGGTTGCTCGGTATGACGTTAGATGGATCCAGGTCGCGAATCGCGCACCGGATATGTTCGCCCATGGCAGCGCGCGCTGCTTTGACGTCGCGCTTCTCGATTGCCTGTAATATGGCCAGATGTCCGGCCAGTGCCGGTGAAATGCCAACTCGGCCGATCGTCCGGCGGCGCGACTCCCGCAGGAGTTCAGCCAGAGCATCGAGTAGGAAGACGAAGATGGGATTTCCAGTCGACTCGGCGAGCACGCGATGAAATTCCAGATCGGCATCGCTCTGTTCTTCAACCGTCTTTGCTTCAGTGAGTCGTCGCACGGCAATATGTAGTCGGAGCAGCCCCTCCGCATTAATTCGCTCGGCGGCGAATCCCGTAATCTCGACCTCCAACGGAAGGCGAATCTCTGCCAGCTGGGTCAGCGAAGCATCGGTACGGCACATAAAGTGGTGTAAGCTGTCGGCCATGGCTGCCGAACCAGGCGGCAGTACGCGTGCAGGAGCTCCCTGCGAAACTTCGATTAACCTGAGAGACTGCAGTTGCCGCATCGCTTCGCGCACCACACTGCGGGACACGCCGAGCTCTTCACACAGCGTCCCCTGTGGCGGCAGCATTCCGTCTGAATAGGCACCATTCATAATCCGGTCACGTAAGGTGTTGACCGTGGAATTCAACAGCGGTTCCCCTTTGACGGGAAGTGAACTCAAAGAATCTGGTTGTGTTACACGTGGAACAGTCGCCATCTTATCATCTCAGTTCTCGAACTTGTATGACATGTTGGTGCACTTGTAAGATATTTTCGAATGGGCCTGCTGTCAAGAGAATCTCTGTTGAGAGTTCCAGATCGCGGCAATTGTTGAAACCGCAGCACCAAAGGACAGGCATTTATTTCTCCACTTTCGTCAGGGCCGCGCCGTCGATTAACGAAACGAGACGCCTGTCGTGAATTCGAATTGGCCCGTTGCAAACGGGGGATCGGGCGTTCGACATTCAGGCACACTTGAAAAAAAGTGACCCCGACCGAGTATCCTTCGGCCGGGGTCGGTGTGTGCTGGTTT
>JAZKFE010000013.1:3245-23524 GCA_040386595.1 Planctomycetota bacterium
CCTCAGTCTTATACCACCGCGCTCAACCGTTGAGCTACACCCGCGTTAATGTGGAGAGCGGGCGACAGGACTTGAACCTGCATCCGATGGTCTAGGGCACGAACCTTGATCCGACGATCAGCACGAATTCTAAAACTGGAGTGATAGCCTGAATCTCAACGCCCTGCCTCTGCTTGTTGGGCTACTCCGCCAAATCGTTCGTTGTTGCGATGGTGATCATCGCAAGTGGCGGAGGAAGGATTTGCACCTCCACTGTCAGACGCATCTACTACTAAGTCTAAGGCTCAGCTTATACTCCGTTTGGTATCCTAGCATTATTTGTCATTAAAGATGTAGCCCAAGATGGCTTCACCGAGTTTTTTCTTTTCCACCTCGGCCCCGTTGGCCTCTTCGCGAGCTTCCTTGACTGCGTCCGATAGGGTTCGAACACGTTCCAGCAGGCGGTTCTTTTCGTTTGCCGGAATGGCTCCGCTGAACTTCACCGTTGTCCAAGTGCCCACGGTGACGTCCTCGAAGTACATTTCCACTTGGGCGGGATGTTCCTTGGTCGCTTCGTATTTGATGTGACTTTTAGGGACCTTTTTGGTTCGCGTTGTCTGGAACGATTCCGAGGCATAGCAGTCTTGGGCCGCATCAAACCCCCATCGCTCACCCGGATCGAGAACCGGTAGTTTCTCAACGAACGTGTGCAGGTCGACCAACTGTTTTTCGAGGAACAACAGCAGCGTGACGGGGACACCAGAGACAAGGACTTTGCCATTCACCTTAACATCGGCCTTCGCCACGCAATTCGCGAAGTCCTGAGTCGCCACGATGTCGAACAGGTCAGTCAGCTCGTGAGTCACGCGACCGACAACATCGTTGACTTTCAGCTGGACCAATTTGCTTTCCGGCGGCTGTGGCTCGCCTGACTCGTCCTTCGGTTTGTAGGTCCGGGAAATCCCGCTGAGTAAGTCGAGTTTCTGCAATTGATGATACGCTTGAGTCAGCGCTTCTTTGGCTTGTGACTTGCGGCCTGTTTGAATGGCAATGATTTGATTGAGCTTCGGCATGTGTCGTGATTCCTTCCCGAGACAATAGATGGTGAGTCCGGATTGTAACTTTACTCCTGATCACCAACTAGTAAATCTTCGGGAGCAGAGTCCGTTGTTTGTCTTCTCTGCAATTCCTGGCGATCCACGGGAAGTAGATGCGTAGTGCGCAGAAGCACTAATTGACTCGACGGCTGTATTGACTAAAAGGTTCGGGGCAGATTTAACATGCCTGCCGTTGAAGCTGTGTCAGCCCATCTCAGTATCCGGGTAAATCGGGTCGGCAACTGTTACGCCAAGCATCGTGGCAAAAATCGCGCACTGTGATGGTTCGGCGATGAGTCCGCGTAGGTTTTCCAGCGAAAAAGCGGCCCCGCCGATTGACGAGGATCGTAGGTCCGCCTTGTCAAATGACGCTTGTGAAAACTGACTGCCCGAAAGATCACACTCCAGAAAACTGACGGCGTTCAGCTCTGCCCCTTGCCAATCCACTTCACGTAAGGAGCATTTCACAAACTGGCAATTGAATAACTTGCAGTAACGAAACGAGGAGAGATCCAGCTTCGATGAGCTGAATATGGTGTTTCTGATTTCGCCGTCCTCGAATGTGCTGCCAGTCAGCCGGGAGCGTGCGATTTCGGCAAACGCGACCAGGGGGCGTTCAAATCGGCAATTCGACAGATCGCCGTTGATGAACCGCATCTGCTCCCATTGAGCCCTCATGAAGCTGCACGACATGAACCGCATGCCATTGAACTCGCAATGGTCGATTGATAGAGCGTCCCATCGTTTTTCCGAGTACACCGTCGAACCACCGACGAATCCGGTGACGGGCTCGCCATTGTCGAGTGCATCAGCGGGAAGCGGAGCTAAGCGAACCCCGCGTAGTGCGGTGGGGCCGTATGCCACAATCTGTTTCTTGGCCATGCTATTCAGGCTCAATCAGCCTGCCCTGGAAATTGGATCGCGCAGAGGCAATTCAGAGAAACCTGCTTCGCGTGATGGGAAGATCAGTGGGGGATTTGCCGCCGTTTAGCGACGTGTCGAATCAGCGTCGGACAAATTCAATTTGCAGTCGGCCTTCTCGGCGATCAAAGCGTGGATGATTCGATCACCGCGCAGCTTCAAAAAGCGCGAGCGAGTGTACTCCCGGAAAATTTCCGAAGGATGCACTCGCTTGCGCTTCGAGCGTGTCGGGCGGTACTGCATGACTCGGCCAGGCTCCTCGCCGTGATTGACGAGGGTGGGCATCTGGGGTCTAGTTGCAGCGTTTTTTGAACTCGCCAGTGACGGTGTCGATTTCGATTTTGTCGCCGATTTCGACGAAGGCGGAGACTTGCAGTTCGTGCTTCGTATCCTTCAGGACCGCCGTTTTGGTGATCTTGCCGGAAGTGTCGCCACGGGCGGCGGGCTCGGTGTATTCAATTTCGCGAATGATGGTCTTGGGCAGCACGACGGAAATCGGGCGACCTTCGTAGAAGGTGACTTCACAGATGTCCGTCATGTCCGGAGCCAGGAATTTTTCCAGGTCTTCGATGGTTTCGGCGTCGATTTCGTGCTGGTTGAATTCCGCATCAACGAACACGTGTGACGGCGGGGAGAAGTAAGAGTAGGTGCAGTTCTTCTTCTCGAGCATCACGCCTTCGAGCTTGTCGTCGGCCTTGTAGATCAATTCTGAGACCCGGTTGGTCATCAGATTCTTGGCACGGACCTTAATCACAGCCGCGTTACGGCCAGACTTGTTGTACTGCGCCTTGATCACCACAACTGGCAGATTTTCCACCATGATCACGTTGCCGGCTTGGAGTTCACCGGCGAGTTTGACACTCATAGCACATTTCCCATATGACGGTCGAAGTTAAAATTCGCATCTGCCAACCGTGAACATGACGCGTCGCCACGCCCGCTGGCGTGAGCCTCAAATTCCACGTACGAAGCGAGCCAGATTGTTAGCGAGATTCCCCGCCCGGTCAAGCTGGGCCGCCCAGGCTGTGCCGTGCTGCTGAATGGCCTGTCGATTTGCGACGAAATCTCGCCACGCGATACCCAGATCACCGGTGCCATTCCAGGCCCGCCAGCAGCGCTGCACAACAGCCTTATCATCGTATTCGCCCAGATATCGTGTCAAGAACGCCTCCAGCTTGACGAAATGAGCGTTCTCGGTCTGCGGATAAATTTGCCACACGAAGGGCCGTTGAGCCCATTGAGCTCGGACGAACGAGTCCTCTCCACGCACAAAATTCACGTCACAGGCCCACAGTAAGTGGTCAAAACGGGCTTGCGGCAGGAACGGCAAGGGCTGCACCGTCAGCGATTTCTGGCGAACAGAGTCGCCAGGAACGAGTGTTTTCCCCAACCAACGTGCGGTTTGCTCGGTGGCGGCACCCGGTGTGGTGAGCACCCGCACGGCCTCGGACCCCTCTGCCCAGCATTCCAGCAGTTCAGGGAGTGCCGGATTCTCGTAGCAAAAGAGCGAGATGAGCAATTCGCCGTCAGCCGGGGGGGGAACTGCCAGACTGTGCCAGAACTCCGCCGCGGCCGTGGCGTCAAAGGCGGCTCGGTCGGTCAGGAGGTTCTTTTCTCGCAGCAGACCGCCAGTCTTTGAGGTGAAGCCAGGAAAGAAGAAGTGTTTGGTGAGCGGCAACCCGGGGTGCGGCGACGTCAGCAGATGGCAATCGTCCACCCAGGTCTCGGCCGAGAGATATTCCAGATTGATCCACACGGGGGGCGCAGTTCGCCGAGCCATTGCCGCGATATACGTTGCGGGGAGCTCGCAGGCGAAGGCTTCGATGACGATATCAGCGGCATCTACCACGGGAAAATCGGCCGGCCAATGACGAATTTCGATCGGACCGACGTGTTGTTCGGCCAGGAGGGGAGAGATGCCCGGGCACAGACGGGCGAAACTTTCCAGATGATCGACCCACAGCCGGACGTCGGCCCCGTGCTCATCGGCCAGCTGTTGTACCAACCGCCAGCAGACGCCGATGTCTCCATAGTTATCCACGACTCGGCAAAAGATGTCCCAACGCGGCATGTTCATTCCCAGGCACAAATCGAGGACGATTTCGTTGTTTAGAGGGAGTACCTGATTTTTGCGATAAGCCAAATTAGGATGAGAATAGTCAGGAACTTAAACTGCAGATTCCATTGTAGCCCGAGGAAGAATTCTTGCAGTGTCAGTGGGTGTTCGGTCCGTGAACGGCGGTAGGAGATGGGAATGCGATACAGCTGCAGGATGGCTGCAATCAGGCCGCCGAAGCAGGCCGAGGCTTGAAACGGCAATGCCTGGTACCGCAGATTGACAATGATGGGGTCCCGATTCCACAGCTGATAAGTTTGGTCGAAGAAGTTTCCGGTCAACAGACCACATACCGCAATGTAGACCAGTGTCACGAAAAAATACCAGACCTTGGTTGAGACCGGCATCTCCGGCCATTCCAACCGACGAGTGCCGATCGGATGCCCACATTTAAAACAGGTGATCTTATCCGGCCCGAGACCGCTGGAGATATTTCCCAAACGGATCTCAATGGGCATACCGCACTGCGGGCAACTCAGCATCTGTGCAAAATACATCGATCACTTTCCCGACATATCAACAACGTGTCACGAAACAGACGCATCCCACGCCGCCTTTATTAAAGGACAGGCATATTATGGGGCGTGCCATATCGCTACGAGAGAAGACTTTAAGTCGTCTCCGTCCTGCAGAAGTCGATGCCTGTCCTTTACTCCCACAGTCGTAGCTTCGCCCATCAGGTGGGGGGATTTTAGTTTGACGTAATTTTCGTAATATAAATGGGTTACGTCGTTTTGTTGTGTGGCGTCCTTTATTAAAGGACAGGCATATTACTTTTTATTACTGTTGCCGAACGTATCAGTGGTGTGTTATGGGATGCGAGTGCCGCCCGGCGAATCATTAAAGGACAGGCATCTTAGGGGAGAGTCCAGTATTGCCGGGGGAGAGGACGTTAAGTCGTTTTTCTGCGTCGAGACCTGGGGTGCGGAAGGGAAGAATATGCCTGTTCTTTAGCGTCCTTTAGCCTAAGCAGGGCTCTGGGGGAAATGAGCATTCACGGAACCACTGCTTAGCGACTGAGTACAGTCGCGAAACAGTGCCATGACCTTACTTTTTCTGACGCTCAACCAGTGCCACCCTGCCTCGTCAGGCACAGCCTGACCTACGATTTGTCCACCAAGTCCGTCTTGCGCTTTCGCAACCGGTCGTGCATAGTGATGTGTTCATCGGAACATGCTCAGAACAATTCACTTGCAATAGGAGTTTGCAATGTCGACTTGCTATGGAATGCTCTCGTTGTTGTTCTTGGCGGCGTTCGCCATCCCGTCGGATGCCGCAACGGCCCCACAGCGCACCTATTCACTTTCCGTTCGACTGCTTGAAGACGACGCGATTCCGAAGATTCACTTGGATCAAACGATCGTCGCCTCTGGTGAGGGCAAATTTCACTTCTTCAGTGGTGGGGAGACTTCTGAAGAAGGAGTTGCGGAGAGGCTTGAGTTTGGAACTCGGATCGCGGGGCAGATTTCGAGTCCCCGAACCAATTGAAGCGTGTCTCGCTGAAAATTGAGTTCAGCCGCCGATTGCAATCAGAAGAGTCTGATTCCCCGGTCGTCAGCGGAGATTGGATCGCACTGCGTGCAGAACTTAAAAATAGAGAAAAGACTCGGATTCACTGTGGCGGTAAACGCTGGTGTGAATTGATGATCTAATGAAGTCTGTGCGGATGTGTTCGAGTTGATGCTCGTAGCTGACCCGAGGGCGAGCGCTGCTTCAATGTCGCGATGTGGGTGACGCGGTTGTGCGTCACCCACTCGACAGACGACTAACGTTTGGATTTGAGATGAAACTCGACATCGTTTTTGGCGGCGTCGACTTTGAGTGTATGCAGCGGATTCTTCTGGGCTGGTTTCGACAAATGGGGGGGCAGGGATTCGATTGCCCCGGAATCTGTGGGCGATTGTCCATCCGGAATCGGCGATCCGTTGGGTAATGTGAGCTTGGAGAACACAACCTGATAGGTCCCGGCTTCTAACCCGTCGCTCTGGTTGGTGTTGGAAAGGTGTTTGACTTCGAAGTGGCCGTCTTGATCGCTGGCCGCGTAACCACCCAACGAGGTGGTTCCGTGGTCGGGAATGAATTTTAGTGACACCCCCTCGACGGGGGTTCCATTCAGGGTGACGGTACCTGAGATCGCATGCAGGTCTGCCGGAGCACTTCTCTGTTCTCCTGAGCATCCCAGGCCAATCACCGCGGTCGTCACGAGCAGGGCATACAAAGCGTTGCGCATAGGTCTATTTCTTGCTTTCAAGGCGCAGTCAAAGACGCGCCAGGTGGAATGCAATGGGTTGGGGAAAATGACGACGTTGCCAGAGGCAAGGCGGTTGCGAGTCTGATCTGTTGATGACTCGCAACCGCGCAATCCGCTCTTTGTTTTGTACGCGGCCCAGGCTGAGACTTTTGTCGAAGATTGTGCCCTACGAGCGGCACGTCTCATTGATGACCGTGTACGGTGTAAGAGTTGGTTTTCCCCGAACGAATCGAGCTGCTGTTAGAATTCGCCCAGCACATTGCCATCAGAAATTAGGGCGAGATAGGTGCGAGTATTGGCGTTGATGTTCTCTGACAAGAAGCGCACAGAACCATCTCCCATGAGAATCTGTAGTCCACCTGTGTGCGTACTGCCTGGGCTGCCCCAAGTTCCATTCCGGCCAATCTTGTACTTGGACGCGGGAAAGGGAGGGGAATCCCAGGAACAACACGCCCAGTTATTCACGCCATTGGAGGATCCCAACGCGATCCCTTGCCCGGTGTGAGCGGAGCAGGCCCAGGGGCTTAATTTACCATCTGCGACGTCCAGAGTGGTCTCTACCACCGCGACGGTATTTGAGGTGCCATCGGTGATATCTCGCATGCTGCAATTCGAATTGACGCCAAACATGGTTCTGGGGACGCCGATGACGGGAAGGACGCTCCACAGAATTCCACCATTGCCTAAGTTATCGGCAACATTAAAACCATATGAACTCAAGGCCGAATCGGCCACACCACAGCCATATTTGGGGTGTACCTGAGGGTAGGTCCGGGGCCCACTGTCGGAGGGGCAGAGCAGCACATTGAGAATCGTCTTGCTGAGATTCAGATTGGTGTTCACAGCTGGATCGCTACCGCCCATCACCGCTGCGCCACTGTTGCTAAAGGTGCCCATGGCCCAGTTAAAATTGAACCGGTTGTAGAGCGGGGCTTGATCCATGTAGGGCAGGAGCAGCGGCCAGCCCGTGTGATTGAGCAGGGGCGCGGGAGCTGGCGGAGCATCTCCGATGTTGGAAGACGTATTTGCCGTGCCGTAGGGAAACACCATGAACGTGTCGTGGTAGTTGTGCAGCGCCAGGCCAACTTGCTTCAGATTGTTTTTACACTGCGAGCGGCGAGCGGCTTCGCGGGCCTGTTGCACTGCGGGCAACAAAAGGGCAATCAAGACGGCGATGATGGCAATGACCACCAGCAATTCGATCAGGGTGAACCCGCGAGATTGTCGCGGGCGAGAAGCGCTCTCTGGAAATTTCATCTCTTTACCTTTTTGATTTTAAATATTGCATCAAAAATGAGGCCAGCAGTGCCGCCAATGACCGGGGTAAAATGAGCGAGAGAAGCACTTCGAAGTGCTTGGTGGAAAAAAATCGGCGGGAACTACGGCAAGATTTTACGGCAACGTTTTGGTGACTTGAACATTCAACAGGAAAACAGGTGTTTGGACCATGTTGGATTTCAGATCTGGAATGGCGGATTGCATTTGTGGAGCAGCGCCTCGCCCGAGGCACGGCCGTCTAAAACATCCCTTTTCATGAAAGTCTGCGAGGTAATGGCTCAAACGTTGGGGGGATCTCTCGTTCATCGATCCAAAGTTACAGTGTTAAGACTGTGGCTCTGAATTTGTTAATTTTATATTTTATCATTGTGTCTTGATCATTGCGACCGTAGAAAATGGGGGAAAGTGCAACTTCAAAAAGCTGCCGGAATGGAATGCCGTTATCGCTTGTCGCGCAAGACGTTAAGTCAATTGTCCGGTTCTCTGCAGAATCAGGCCGTATTAAAACGCGACAGCGAGTGTCTCTCTCGATGTTGTTGGAGAGAGGCACTCGCTGGGGGGCACTGGTCTTCTGCCGGCTTCTAAAGGTGTGGTGTCAGCGTTTTTTGAATCTGACCATTGCACGGGTTTGAGATTAGAATTCACCCAGGACATTGCCGTCCGCGCGGTGGCCCAAGTTCTGCCAGACGGTCAAGTTGATGTTGTCGGAGACGAATCGAACGCCTCCATCACACAGCAGAATATGGACGCCGCCGACATGCTCACTGCTGGCTCGGAATCGTGCCGGACCGACCCAGGGAGAACCGACGCAGAGGTTGTTGTTTTGTGCTTTCACGATGGGATCATTCGGCTTCATTAACGTCGTGAATGACCACGATTGCATGCCTTGGGCATAGATCCAACTGTAGCCGACAGGATCATAGGTGGCTCCGTAAGTCGTCTGAGCCGGAGTGCCTCCCGAGAGACAGCCGGAAAAATTGTTGTCCTGTTGCACATAGGGCCAGCCTGACGTGAATTCCGACATCACCATGGTATTGCTGGTGCCGTCGGTAACGGCAGCGATGCTGACTTTGCTGTTTCCATAAACAACGGCAGTGCCTTTTTCGCTGGCACTGCAAACATACGCGCCGAGTCCTGTGCCCATTAGTCCCTCGTACCAGCCGGGGTCTGAACAATAGTTGTCGGTGTTGCTGATGCATGCACCATAACTTGTCGGCCCCAGGTCGGCGCGAGCGACTTGTCCGCGTACTGGGTCAGAGGGACATAGCAATAATGGCAGGCGTGCCATCGACGCGACGGCATAGCCTGTGGGGTTAGTATCCCGCCAGGCGGGTTCGACTGAAAAGTTGAGCGAGTTGTACAGCGGGGCTTGGTCGAAATAGGGAGCGAGACGAGCCATAAAGCTGAGTCCGCTGCACCGAGTGGGAGACGCAGAGCCCGCGCAGTTGGGGCCTCGAATGACCGCGGGGGGAAAGACGCCGGTCGTTTCATGGTAATTGTGTAGTGCCAGTCCCAGCTGCTTCAAGTTGTTTTTGCACTGGCTTCGCCGGGCCGCTTCGCGCGCTTGTTGCACGGCGGGTAACAACAGGGCAATCAGGACAGCGATGATCGCAATCACCACCAGCAATTCAATGAGGGTGAAGCCCCGTGGGCGCAATCCGAGCCGTGTACGAGTCTGCATGGACGTGAACTCCAGATAAGAACCACGAGAATCAAATCAATTTCACACCTCACGACAGAACGTCGCGACGTGTCTCTCCGCCCGAGGCGACCGCCTCGTGCCGCCGAATGCCCACCATGTCCAACGTGATCTGCGTTGCTGCAGACGGGTTGGCTCAAGATACCGGAAAAGAAAATGCGGAAATTACGTGGGCAATTTCGTTCGGGAACTAATGAGCAATTGATATGCCTCGATCTGAAAAAGCTAGGTGTCTGCTTGTAACTGTCGATGCAGTAATTGGTTGTGCATTGCTGAGAACGACAGGTCGCATCTCTCGTCAGACCTGAAATGCGTGCGGAAGCCGCATCTCTGCAAGTCGTTTGTGCACCGGCAAATAGGGGCTGCCACAAGCTAAAGGACAGGCATATTGTGGGATGCGGTGGTGTGCCCTTGGGGCAATTGCCGGCTGCGTTGGTTCCGGACGCAAAAAGAAATGCCTGTCCTTTACTTGGCACGCTCCGCAATTAGATTTGAGTTGCGCCGAATTATCGGTATAGATATGTTCTATAGAGTGTTGTGGATGTCAGTGACGTTCTCGATTTCGCCGTTCTCACTTGGAGCAGAAAAATGGATGAACTTATTGGACAAGTGGCAAAAACAACGGGGCTCTCGGCTGACCAGGCCCGTGCCGCTGTCGAGACCGTACTGACATTTCTGAAGAGTAAGCTGCCCCCTGCCATTGGTGGTCAGCTTGATCAGGCCGTGAGCGGCGGCCTTCCTGCCGGCCTTGGCGATGTGGCGAAAGGCCTGGGGGGCCTGTTCGGAAAGTCGTAGTGCTGCGGTGATGTCTCGGGGGATGCTTCAAGTCCCCCCCGGCGTATCTTGAGCGCGATCCATCTCCTGGCGAACTCCAAGGGATGGATTGCTCTTCTCGTTTAACATGGCGTCAAGCAATCGGCGGAGTCGTTTCTGGTGCTGTTGATGAGCCGGCCGATCTTCTCTCGCGCCAGCCAGTCGTCGGGACATGGGAGCAACGTTGCTTGCAGCTCTTCAGTTTTGGCGTCGGGATTCAGCCAGTCGTTGACCGCTTGCGGTGATAAGATCACTGGCATGCGGTCGTCGATGGGCGACATGAACGTGTTGGCTGCGGTTGTCAGAATCGCGCAGGTTTCAACCTTGGTTCCGTCTGGCGTCGTCCAGGTTTCCCATAAGCCCGCGAGGGAGAATACCGGCGATTGGCTTGGAAAAATGTGCCACGGCTGTTTCACCTTTTGGCCTGGAATTGTTTCCCAGACGTAGAAGCCGCTGACGGGGATAATACAGCGACGTTGCTGAAATGCGGGTGCGAACGGGCGGCTGGTGGCGACGGTTTCCGATTTGACCACGGTCATTTGTGAGCCGACCGATAGGCTTGCTGCCCAACCAGGGACTAATCCCCAGCGCAGCAGGTCGGCTGTCCGGCTGCGATCCTCATGCTGTCGCACGACCAGAACGGGTTGCATGGGGGCAATGTTGTACCGCGGCGACCAGATGGGCTCGCGCAACAGGCTGAATGTTTCCGCCAATTGGTGGGGATCTGTTCGGAGGTTAAAGCGGCCACACATAGTAATTCGTTTCACTTACAGACATCGTTGCAGCTACGGGCAAGCCGAATCGTTGGCCAGCCAAAAGGGTATTATAAGAGGTAACGCGTCGGAGTGCATTCAGCCCCGAGTCTCACGGAATTCGCCAGACTTTCGACGTGAATCGCCAGCCGTGGCCTGACTCTCTGAGTCGGGTGTTCCTCCGCGGAGTACATCCGACTCAACGAATCAGGCTGTCGCGGCATCAAGATTCTTTTGCGGCTAGCGTGCACCTGCTTCGGCGTCGGCATTGAGCTGCAAATACTGCAGGTTGGCCTCACGAATGCTGGCGGCTTCGTTGTCGTAGAGAAACGGCAAATAGGCATATCGCCGCCCTGCTAATACCGGGGTCGCTTCATGCAACAGTGAGCACGAAAAGACTACGGCTCCGCCTGCGGGAGCCTCGTAGGTTTGGTGGCCGAATTCGGGGAAACGCAGTTTGCCCCCTTGATACTCACCAGTGTTGAGATTCAACGAAACGGCAAATCGGCGGTGGGCTGTGCCTTTGGTGGTGTTGTCTCGATGTGCACTGAAGTGGCCTCGGGACAGGCTGTCGTAGCAGGCCACGATGTGCCGTTCGATGCGTGTCGCTTTGAACTGAAATGCCTTATGGATTTCGGGAATGAGTCGATCATGGATCCGGAACATGGCCATGTCACGCAGCTTGTCGTCGGTGATTTCTTGATCGCGGCGGCGTTTAAAGCTGGGGTCACTGACCTCCACGGTTTTGCCATTCACTTCGCGCATAAAGCCCGAATCCTGACCTCCGTGCCGATCATAGAACTCCATAAGCAGGCGGCACAGTTGCGGCTCAAACAAACGCGGCACGACGAGAATCGGAGCTTGAACCGTCGCGGGTTGCTCGGGGGACAGCCGAGGAAGCAACTCCAAGGTTTTTAACAGTTCGGGGAGATGGTCGTGGGGACGTTCGTGGTGAATGACCACGATGGTAAGAATCCGCAGCCGTTCGTCGAGCACCACAGAGAATTTGCGATACGTTCCGGCGTCTGCGGGGCGTTCGGCACCGTAGAGTCGGCTGACGGAGCGGTCAAAATCCCAGAAGAAACGGAGCCCTGGAATGCTTTGTTGAACCCGGCCGAGTTGCTCATCCTGTGGATCGATGCTGACACCAAAAAAGCTGGCAAAATCGTCGTCGAACCGGTCTCGGTATTGGGCCAGGTCTTGCAGGACGGCCGCCGCGGCAGGATCACTAGCTGAGCCGAAGAAGGAGAGAACAACAAACCGTCCGGCGGCGGCGTGAAAATGGAACGTGTCGCCCGCCGTGCAGCGAGCCGTAAACCAGGGGGCAGGTTCACCGGGGATCAAGTCTCGATTGGTCATGTCAGGTTTTTCCTTCAGGCTTTCAGGCATGTTCCATAGCGTTCTGGCTTTCTCTGAAATGGTGTCAATGTGGCGGGGGATTGACGTGGGTGTGTGCGCGAAGAGAAAGGACACATCGTGATTGGCGAGATGGTATGGTCGTTCGCGTACGAAGGCAACTTGTGTTTGTTGTTTTCGATTGGATACGCCTGTTCTGTATGTGGAGTTGCCGTATAATGTGTGACGCGATTTGGGGTCTTGTACGCTCGTTGGGAACGGTTTGTTTTCAGAGGCAATCAGAATGAAGATCACGATTTCTGGCCCGGCGGAGGCTTGCGATTTGGAGCTGAATGCCGAATTCGACCGGCAGACGAGCAATCTGTTGCAGTCTGGCTACCCGGAACTTGCGCGGGTCACCCCAGACCAGTTCCTGATACAAATTGAACCGCTACGTCGTTGTCTAAAAAACGCGGCGGTTTCGAATTTCGGAACTGGGCCGATTCCCTTTCTGATTGTCATCAAGTCGCAGTTAGTCGCGACCGAGGCGGCAATGCAGTTGGTGAACGTCAATGGCAAAGCGGGTTCGGTGAACATGCACCCGGTGAGTCCCGGCGATTTTACACCGATCGCCCAGGTCAAAATCCCAGACGGGATGGCCTATTTGATTTGGGATGTGGACACCGGCAAGCAAAGTTTGAATATCACTCCTGCGGTGGCATTGAAATCGATACTCGCCGAGCACCGTTTGCCATTGGTGATCGATGAGGGAGTTGCGCTGGCCATGCACTTCCCCGAAGTCCTGCGCGATAAAGAACGCTTCAACTGCTACTCGATTCTGGGCTCGCGTGCTGGCAATCAGCGGGTACCAGCGATGTGGATCAGTTATCAGAAACCCCGGTTGGGGTGGTGTTGGGATAATAACCCACATACTTGGCTGGGGTCTGCCTCGTGCGCAGGGAGACTTGGTGGTGAAAGTTAAGGTGTTGGCTAATAGCTTAAGATCGTATCATGCGTCCTTTCATTAAGAATGGTTAAAAAAAGAGCAGACCATATGCCGCGTCCCTTCCGACCACCTTCAGTCGTAACGTTGCTTACCAATCCAGAATTGGAGCGGTCGGGTGTGGTCGCGAATAACCGGATGAATCGCGAGCGGCTCCTTGTTGGTCCCAATGGGTACGACAAGGAGCTGGGCTTTAATCCCGTGCAGCTATTGAGACAGAAGGCTGCCTCGTCGGAGTGTGTTCGCTGGTTAGATTTATGTTGCGGTTCAGGTCGAGCTCTGATTGATGCCGCTCATATTGTTCACGCGGAAAAATTAGATCCCACCATAAAGATTATTGGTGTCGATCTCGTGGGCGTGTTTTCTCCGGTCAGCACTGAACTCAGTTGTTTGCGATTCATTGAGGCGTCATTGACCAGCTGGCGCCCTGAAAAATTGTTCGATTTGATTAGCTGCGTCCATGGGTTGCATTACATTGGGGACAAACTGGGACTGATTCAGCAGGCCGCGTCGTGGTTGAAGGTAAATGGTCAGTTTGTGACGAACCTCAGTCTGGAAAATGTCAAATTTCAGGACGGCAGCCCGGCCAGCCGGTGTGTTGCGACCGAGTTGCGAAAGGCTGGGTTGTTGTACGACGGGCGGCGAAAGCGTCTGGTTTGTGACGGGTACAAACGCGTTGAATTGCCGTTTCGTTATCTCGGGGCTGATGACCAGCCAGGGCCGAACTACACGGGGCAGCCTGCAGTTGATTCTTACTACGAATGGTTAGCGTGATGTCGGGTTGGTCATTCGAGTGATGAGATGGCTTTGCGAGTATTATGGGCGATGAGGTGACCGCGGTGCTGTTCAAGCAAAAATTTCTGGATGGGATTCAACAGGGGATGATCACGCTGGCATTTCGTCGCTGGCGTCGTCCCACCGTGAAAGCGGGCGGGACGTTGCTTACTGCGGCGGGGCAATTGCAAATCCTGTCGGTTGAGCCGATTTCGGAAACGCAATTGAACGATAACGATGCGGTACTGGCAGGATTCGAAGACTTGGAAGGGTTGCTCGTCGATCTCCGCAGCCAGCGGGCGGAGTTGTTATATCGCATCCAGTTCGAGGTGTCGGGGCCCGATCCACGGATCGCTTTGCGAGATAATGTTGAACTGACCCCTGATGAGTTGCAATCACTTCAGGCCAAGCTGGATCGTCTCGATCAGCGAGCGACAGGCGGTGCCTGGACGAAGTCGATTTTGGAATTGATCCAGCACAATCCCGAGATGAGTGCTGGGCAACTGGCGGAGCTTTCAGATCGTGACAAGGAATGGCTGAAAGAAAATATTCGTAAGCTGAAGAATCTCGGGCTGACGGAAAGTTTAAATCCCGGCTATCGCCTCTCGCCGAGGGGCCGGGAGTTTTTAGGCCTTAGTTAGTCGATGCGGTGTATTAGAGTGCCGGATTACTTACGAGCTAACGGCTTGCTAATTAACAGCTTCAACTTGGATTTCGGGTCGGTCAACTTGCCCGCGAGAACATCTTGTTCGGTAAATTTCGCCAGCAGGATCTCTCCATCGGTCGAACGGTTGCGGTCATACGAAATGTAGATCGTTCCATCGGGGGCTTGAAAACCGTCGGGGTACGAAACCCCTTTGCGTTCATCGAGGATAAGGCCCCCGTTCCAAGTCTGCCCGTCGTCTTCCGACAGCCACGCACTCAGTTGGACGCGGCCTTGGTGCTCATCGACCTTGTCCCCGTGCTTGATCAACAGCAGCCGCCCCGAAGCCAGGCGACGCAGGTGAAAGCGGGCGTTCGGATTTCGGATTGCTGGGGGTAGGCTGGGTTCAGACCACGTTCGTCCGCCGTCCATTGAAAGACTTTGCATGAGTCCCTTGGACGTCCTGGCGACCATCCACAATGAACCATCTTTGCGTTCGACGATCATGTGCTCGTGCCAGTCTGGATTGGGGAATTGCACCGCTCCGCGGCGATTCCAGGTTTCTCCCTGATCGGCGGAGACAAACACGTTCGCACCACGTAAAGGATCCAGCTCTTTAAAGCAGCCGCGGAACGCACCGAACCCTTCACGCTGATCAAGTGAAATAGGCAGCATCCATTCGCCGGTGGATAGGACTGTGGGTTTATTTAATGTTACGCCGTGCCAGAGGCGACGTGGCTGGGACCACACGGGAGTCTCGGCGTCGGGGTTGTCGCAGATTGTCGCCCAGACCCCTGCCCGACCGTCGAACATGTCTAAAGATTGGTCGAAGATCAACCACAGTCGACCGCGGGGATCGGTCCAGAGGTTGCCGACGAGAATGCTACGATCCACGGGGAGATCCGGAGCATGCGAATCGAGCACTAGCCGCGGCGGTGACCAGTGCTCGCCGTCGTCGTCGCTTGATGCCAGTACAAAGAACGCCCTGGGGCTATCGCCCCCCGCCACCCAGCAAGCCCACAGCCGTCCTCCCGGCGTTCGCTCAATGCCAATCGTCATTCCATAATCGAGCCGATCATAGCCATATTCTGGCACCGGCGACGTATTTAGTTTGGGCGGGATGAGTGCCAGTTCCGCAAGCTGTTCCATCCGTTTGATCTTGGCGTCTGTCTCGGCTGGCGATGGAGACGTTGGCTTCGCCGCTGCGATCAGCGTGCCCTTGCCGCTGACTAGCAGAACGAGTTTCTGGAATCGAAAGCGTTCCCCTTTTTCCACGTTCTTCCGATAGACGATGACGCGATTTACGTCATCTGGGAAAAGTGGAAACTCCGGCAGATCCATCTTCTCGAAACCGTGTGCGATCAGTGCCAGTTCCTGATTGGCGGCCCGGGGACGCCGACTGGGCGTTAATGCGTACAGCTCTCCAGGTTCCTCGCAGATCGCTTCATAGTTGTCGATGGTGGTCCGGAGAAAGTTTCGATTTTGCAGCAGCTGAGGGACTTCTTGCAGGACGTAATCGCGGTCGGTAAACAGTTTCTCCCCGGGCTTCAATTCACCCCTCTGGCCGACTGCGGTGGGGGCTTGAGGGGCCTCCGCGGCAGACACGACCGAGACGGTCAAGCAGCTAACGACTAACAGACAGAGCAGCGTTTTCATGAAGAGTCGTCTCCGAGCTTTCATTGGGCATCGTTTCTCCGTGCGAGCAGTGTGACAGGGAACGATGGCGAACCCTGTGTGACGAGGGTGTGTCTCCCTGCGCATTCTGCGATGAGAACGGATGCTTTTGAATTGGAATCCATAGCACTCTAACATGACATGCTCCAGACTGGAAACCATTCAGATGGGCCTGTCGGATGTTGTTGTCGGGGCGCGACGATTGTCTGCGGTGTTAATTCATTGAGCTGGGGCGATCTGTGGAAGGAATCCAGCAAACAAGAGCATTACGGCTCGTTAATTCTCCTGGCCCTTGCAGGGTGAGTGAATTGTGATGATTTCGACGTTCTTAGCATCAGTGTTCGTACATTTTATAGCCCGGGAGAATCCGACTTGAAGTTCTTTACAATGGAGTGGTGGAGTGGTTGTCAGCGTTTGGAATTCTATGATCCTATGCCAGATTTCCAGTCGCACCTTGACACAATTCGTGATCGGCTTCCGCCTGACTTGCTGGCCCTGCAAGAAACGGTCTCTCTGCACGACGCCAACCTCTGTGAGTTGGATCTCGATGTCGGTGCGGGGGCGCTCGAAATTCAATTGAATGGTGATGATGGCACAGGCGGTTTACGGCGATTTACTTTACAATATAGTGAAGTTGATTCGTTCCGCTCGATCGCCGATCGTGACATTGGTCTTCCCGGGCCGCACGGTTATGGTGACCTGGGCTATAATGAAGCGGATCTCACCGATACTGGGATGTTTGAACATCGACTATTATTTTCGACGGGGATCGAGTTGCAAATCGTGTTTGGCAATTTCTCACTGGAATGGGAAGATTGCTGAATAAAGGCTGGTTGTTCTGAGCGACGAATCTGGTTTGGATTTGGCATGATGACAGACTGGTTGGGATTCTTGGCGTTCGTTGTGGCCCTGGTCTTTCCGTTCTTTGTGGTCACACGATGGTCCGGCTTGGGCTACGTGCTTTCTATCTTGTTCGGCTGGATTGTTATTCATGTGGCGAATGTGACTCTTCCGCCACCAGAAGGTGACGAGGCACGAACGGCCGCAGTCTTTACGGGACTTTGGCTCTATCTAGGCTGGGTCTATATGGCGATATGGTCCACGTTCGCTCTGGGCATTGTTTCTGTCTGGATCGTAGCGAAGCGTTTATTAGCAGGTTGGTTGTCTGGACGTGAAAGCGGAAATACTCGAGAGTTTTAGATTGGAAATCTCGGTCAATCTGGGTATTCCCTTGTCGCGGGGAGAGCCTATTCAGACTGAGATAGAATCGAGGTGATCGCGAATCCAATCGGCGGTCATTAAAGTTTTCCGAAGTCCCGACTAGGGACGACAGAATCTAGCCGTGGGCGTGAGCCCACGGAACGTATCCATAACGAACCCAAGCCCTGAATGGGCGACACCTGCAGCCTTCGGAGGGGGACGCCCATTGAAGGCTTAGAACCCGGTTCTAAACGTCGGTTTGGCCATGGCGAAGTTTTGCGGGACATTCAATTAGGAGAAAATCGGTGACTCAGGGCGAGCTGGAAGAGACTCGGGATTTTTGGGACCGGGTGGCGAGTGATTGGAAGATCCAGGTGGGGGATGAGGGGGACGAAAATCGTCGTCTGAACTCGGATCCCGTGCTGTGGAATTTTGCCGGTGACGTTCGCGGGTTTGCGGTGCTCGATGCCGGGTGTGGTACCGGGTACTTGTCAGGGAAACTGCGTGAACGTGGTGCGCACGTAACCGGCGTCGATTTCTCTGAGAAGATGATTGCGATCGCTCGAGCCCAGTATCCAGACATGGAATTCCATGTGGATTCCTGCGAGCAATTGGTGACTCTCGCCAACGATCGCTTTGATCTGGTGGTTGCGAACTATGTGCTGATGGACGTCCCTGATCTGGGGGCCGCCGTGCGGGCGTTTCACCGGGTGTTGAAGGTAGATGGTGTGGCCGTGCTGGTGCTGTCGCACCCCTGCTTTCCTCAAGGCCGGGCGACAGCCTCTGGGGACGGTGAAGGAGTTCGTTACGACTGGGATTTTTCTTACTTCGAATCACAGAAATTTGTTGATCCGCCGTGGGGACACTTTACTTCGGATTTTATCTGGTTCCATCGACCACTCTCCGAATACTGGAAGGTTTTTAAGGCTGCCGGATTTCAGGTTGTTGATTTTGAGGAACCGCGGCTTGGAGCGGACCGCAGCCATCTGGCGCCGAATGAAAAACGGCAGCGACACAATCAGACTCGTCCGATTTCGGTGGCCTTCAAACTGCAAAAGAAAGTTTAGTCTGCTTGCAGGGCGTATGCCTTGACTCGGGACGCTCCGTGAAGCGACAGCGATCCTTGGATGATGACAGGGAATGTGCGATACTTGGGCTGCGGCGCAGACATCCAAACCAAGCTCTTCGCAGTAGGAGAAATCCCATTCAACCTCTTGTCGAATACGAACAAAGCAGCGGACTGGCACGAGAAGTTTTTGACGACATCCGAGCCACTCGGAAGACGAACGAAATCAACAATTTCTGGAAAGCTATCGCCAATCATCCCCCGACCATGCAGCGGACCTGGGAGACGCTGAAAGAGGTCATGGGGGGCCCCGGTGAGTTAGATCCGCTGGTTCGCGAGCTGATTTATTTGGCCGTCAGCGTCACCAACGGCTGCGATTATTGCGTGGCATCCCATCGGGCAGCGGCCGTTTCCAAAGGCATGACCGAATCAATGTTCGGCGAATTTATGAGCGTCGTGGGAGTCGCCAATATGAACAATCGCCTGGCTAACGGATTCCAAGTCCCCGTGGACGACAAGTTTAAATAAACATTGTTTATAGTCGTCCCCTTTGCATTGATTGACAATAAGTCGTTAAGCCTTGCAGAAGATCTCACGCAAAGGCGCAAAGTCCCGGGGCTTAGCGGAACACAACGTTCTTCCTCTTTGCGTCTTCGCGCCTTGGCGTGAGATTGTTTCTTCTTTCCTTTCGGTCTCTGCAAAAATGGAAGCGGGGTCACTCCCCGTTCATCGCCGCAGAATGCCTTTGTCTGGCATTTGGTAGTTGGTTCGACGCAGTGTCGTGTTTAACCTGGAGCTTATTGAGGCGTTCATTGTCGTACGATTGGAGCGTGAGATCGTGTCTACTCGTGACTTTATGCTGGCCGTCAAATCGATTGCAGCGATTCGTGATGTGATTGGTTCGAACGATCAGACGCTCTTTGAAGACCTTTTTAAGTTCGCGGAAAAGGAACTTCGGGAAGAGTTCGACGCTTTTGACAGGACGGATGAAGACGACCTCAACGACTTTCGACAGCAGCTCGAAGGAGCGAAGGCTGAGCTAGGGCGGATGCTCCTGACGAATCCACCGCCGGAGAAAGAGCCTGGGCTTTGGATTACCTTCATCGAGCGAATCATCAAGAAAAAGGGGCTCGCCGTTAAAGTGAACTTGGATTTCGACCAAGGTTACAAACACAGCTATGTGTGGGGGCCGTATCGAAAACTGGTGCAATCCCGACTGAGCCCAGCGGCGGTCGAAGCCCTTGAGCATCTCGATAATGGTCGACCATTACGCGGCAAACGAGTGGTGAACGACGGCTGTTTGTTTTCCTGGCTGACACTTTCCGAAATCACTGCATTGCACGATTCGCTGTCGCAAATCACGGCAACCGATGTCGGCGACCCGGAGTTGGAAGAGTTTCATCAGGATCTTGTGGACGCCCTGGCCACGCTCAAGAAAAAGAAGTGCGATCTGATTCTCGGAGCCCAATAGCTGGGCCGGTGCGGCTGCGTTCTTGGGCATCGCAGAAAGGATTCGAGCGGGCTGAAACGGGGATTGTCTCGCTCGGCGAGACACAACCCGAATTTGGTTCGAGGGGACTCAAGAGCTATGAGTGCCGAAGTCGGTTGAGTCGTGGATATAAGTAGAACGCGTTTCAAAACTTGTAATTCAGTGGACGCCATGGCAAGCAATTTGCTT
>JAZKFE010000014.1:0-23054 GCA_040386595.1 Planctomycetota bacterium
CGGCATACCGAGCGCACCCTGGGCTGTGGTGTTCTTCCCTTTCAGGGAAGCCTTTTGCAAACTCGAGTTCCAAAACCAATCACATCCCTCGTGACCAGCATGCTCTGAGTATTGACAAAAACTTTAAATCAACACGAACTCGCCTACGAAGAAAAATCTCGCTAAGCCAGCAAGCCTTCTGCCACATGTCCGTGGACATCGGTCAGACGGAAATCCCGGCCGCTGTAGCGGAACGTGAGCTTCTCGTGATTCAATCCCATCAGATGCAGAATGGTGGCATGTAAATCATGCACGTGCAGCCGTTGATCGACGGCAGCGAAACCGAGCTCGTCAGTCGCTCCGTAGGTCTGGCCACCCTTGATCCCGCCCCCTGCCATCCACATGGAAAAACCCAGGTTATTGTGATCGCGGCCCTTGGCCCCCTCCGATGACGGCGTACGGCCAAACTCACCACCCCAGACGATCAGCGTATCCTGCAAGAGACCTCGCGACTTAAGATCGGTCAACAATGCCGCCACGGCCTGATCGCTTTGTTGCGCGTGCCCCTTGTGATTCATGATGTCGCCATGATCATCCCACGGTTGGCCGCCGCCAAAGTACACCTGCACCATCCGCACGCCCCGCTCGACCAAACGCCGAGCTAACAGACAACCATTCGCGAACTGACCATTGCCATAGAGTTCCCGCGTGGCTTGAGTTTCCTTCGCCAGATCAAACGCTTCCTGTGCTTCAAACTGCATCCGGAACGCCATCTCCAACGAGGCAATTCGGCCTTCTAGCTGAGCGTCCTCACCACGGGCATCCAGATGCTTGCGATTGAGTTGCTGCAAGAGATCCATCTGCCGGCGCTGGACCGGCTGCGAGACGTACCGATTGTTGATATCCCGGATAATCGTCTTCGGATCGATATTCGAATTGTTGATATGCGTTCCCTGATAAATCCCCGGCAGGAAACTGTTACTCCATAATTGCGGCCCCACGGTCGGGCTGCCCGGGCACAGCACCACGTACCCCGGCAGATTCTGATTTTCCGAGCCGAGACCATAGGTCAGCCACGATCCCATACAGGGGCGCGTCGGTTGACCTTCCCCCGAGTTCATCATCAAGAACGACGGTTCGTGGTTCGGCAGATTCGTGTGCATCGACCGGATCACGCAGATGTCGTCGATGCATTTGGCCAGATGCGGATAGATCTCACTGACTTCAATACCGCTCTGCCCCGCCTTGGCAAACTTGAACGGCGAAGGCATCAGCTTGCCCTTCGAGCGGCCTCGCGGAAACAGGGACTCGGGAGGGACCTGGCCGGCGAATTTTTCCAACGCCGGCTTGGGATCGAAGGTATCAACTTGCGACGGGCCACCATTCATAAACAAATGAATGATGCGTTTGGCCTTGGCTGGAAAATGAGTCGGCTTCGGAGCCAGCGGATTGCCCTCGGTTGTCGCCGCAACGCTTTCGCCCGCCAGAACTGCCGCCAATCCCAATGAACCAAAACCGACACCCATCGTGCGGAGCATTTCACGGCGGGACAGCGGAAGCAAGTTATGAGTCATGAGCCACCTCGGCGTTTTTTAACAGCGTGTTTCGAAACAAAGTCGTTGTTCGCTCCGCGAACTGAACGTCTTCGTTTCCGGGTAAGCCTGGAGTTGATCGTCGAATTGAATTCAGACTCGCTATTACGAAGACGTTCAGTTCGCGGAGCGAACAACGACTTTAGTCCACATAAGTAAACTCATTCGCTCCCAGCAAGGCCTGCACATATTGAGGCCATGGCCCCAGCTGACTTTTCTCTTCGGGCGGAATCGGTGTCGTCAAAAATTCCAGGCCGAGTTTCAACTCATCTTCGTTAACCGGGCGACCGTAGAGCAACAAGTAAGCTCGGTCGATTCGCCTCGCGTCGAATTCTTGCGGATCTGCAGTTAGCCGTTGCGTCAACGCCTGAGCCTGCCGCACCAGGAACTCACTATTTAATACAAACAATTGCTGCAACGGGACCGTCGTCTGCGTGCGTCGCTCGCTGGTGATGTTGGGATCGGGAAAATCAAACAGCCGCAACAACGGATTCAAATCATGACGGCTGACGGACCCGTATAAAGTCCGCCGACGATAGTCGCTCGCAGCCAGATTTCCCGACGGACCACCGACAGTCGCATCCAGGCTGCCCGACACCATCAGCAAGGCATCACGCCACGCTTCCACATCCAAACGACGGCGATTCATCCGCCAGAAATAGCGGTTATCAGGATCGATCTCCATATTCTTGGCATCAAAGTGGCTGCCGGAACGATAGGTCGCGGACAACACAATTTCGCGATGCAGCTTCTTCAGTGACCAGCCATTCGACTGAAACCAATGTGCCAAGTGATCGAGTAACTCGGGATGCGAAGGCCGCTCGCCTAAAGCTCCAAAATTACTGGGTGTGGCGACGATGCCGCGGCCGAAATGCTGCTGCCAGACCCGGTTCACAATGACACGAGCCGTCAGCGGATTGCTGGGGCTCACAATCGCCTCGGCCAGCTCCAGCCGGCCGCTCCCCTTAGAAAACTCAGCGGGCTCGCCTGGGGTAAGAATCGACAAGAAACGGCGCGGAGCTTCCGGCCCGGGCTTCTGATGATTGCCTCGCAGATAGATCCGCATATTGGCGGCTGTCGTATCGACCAGGCTATGAGCCACCGGATACTTCGGCGGCGAACTCTTCGTGCAACTTTCCAGTTCCGCCTTCAGCATGCCACATTGTTTCGCCGGCTCACCGGCCAGCAACCGTTCCACCTTGTCCCGCGGCACAACACCTGGACCGTTATCTTTCTTATAGAGATCCTTTAGCAACTCAGCATGAGGCCCCGTGAATTCGGGACTCTTGAGCTTGCTGCGTTCCGCTTCCGGTGCAGCAGCCACTTGGTCGGCATGTTGTTTCTGCAATTCATCGCGTGCGGTGAGGGCCGCAATCACCTCTTGCTGGAAGGCATCGGCAACCTTTTGCACGGCTTCCGGAACCGCCACCGTTTCGGTCTCCGGCGGGATGCTCAACTCAAACCAATCCTTCAATTGCGGAAATTTTTCTTGATTCTCTGACGAATTGAGCACTTTCTGCCAGCGTTCCAGCATCCATTCGGGAATCCCAGCCGCTTTGGCGACTTCACCTCGATTAGGTTTCTGACCGGCCAGAGGATGTTTGAGTTGCCAGGCCGCAATGAGGATTTTTCCCACCTGGCGCGCCAACGTATCCTGCAACTGCGGGATCTCAGTATCTAAGAACTTGTTGAGAGTCTCCTGCTGTTCTTTAATTCGCTGCTGCGCTGTCTGATACTCGGTGACAACGGCTTCCGGCACCAATGGTGCTTCGCGGTAGGCAGAGCTCGAAAAGATCCCAGCCAAACTGTAATAGTCCCGTTGCGAGATCGGATCAAATTTATGATCGTGACAGCGAGCACAGGCCACCGTCAGCCCCAGCAGCCCACGGGCCAACGTATCAACTCGATCATCAAGTTCATCGGCTGCCGCCTTCGCCGCACAACCTGCATCGGCATAGTACACCGGCCCCAACGCAAAAAATCCGAGAGCCGGCAAACGGTTCGCCAAATCCGCTTCGGGCAACAAATCGCCGGCAATCTGTTCCGTAAGAAAACGGTCATACGGCAGATCGCGATTGAGAGACTGCACCACCCAATCTCGATAGCGATACCCATTGGGATAGTTGCGAGCTTGAAATGTATGAGCCTGATCCTCGGCATAGCGTGCCACATCCAGCCAATGCCGGCCCCACCGCTCACCGTAGTGAGGAGACGCCAGTAGACGATCAATGACTTTTTCATCCGCATCGGCGGCGGTATCACTCAGATAAGCCTGAACTTCCTCGGGAGTGGGTGGTAGACCAATCAAATCAAACGAGAGCCGGCGGATCAACGTAGTACGGTCGGCCGCAGCAACCGGCTTCAAGCCGCGTTTCTCAAGTTCCGCCAAAACAAATTGGTCCAGCGGTTTCTTCACCCAGGCAGTGGCCTGAACAGTGGGAAGCTGCGGGTCGCGAATAGGCTGGAACGACCAGAAGGCACGTTGCTCGGCCGTGATCACATATTCGCCCAACGGAGCAGCTCGTCCCAGTTGAGCCACCGTGACGGTCGGAGCTTCGAACTCCAGCCGCGCCCCGGAAAACACAGCATGGTCGCAATTGATCGGATTGCTTCCCGGATCTGTTGCAGCCCCGGTGGCCACAAGAGTCAGGTACTGGGCCTCGGGCGGAATGGGCACATCAAAATTCGCGAACTGACCGTTCGCTTTCAGGGGTGAAGGGATCGCTCCCACCACCGCGAACTTGCCCTCCTGAAACTGGACTTCAACGAGAGCTCCATTGACATACGCCGCAATCACCTTGTGTGCCGCATCGCCCGTTGTGCGACTAACAATCGCCAGCAGATGAACGCTGGCATCACTCCCCAGAACATCATCGTTGATCCCAGCGCGGTCCGAGCGAAACGTAAAGGCCTGCGTAGGGGGCAATCCGCCAGCCTTGCGGATCTCAGTCAGGTCAAAGGTGACCAGGGCATTCGCATGCAGTCCGATCCCCTCTTCAGTCCGTGGCGAGCTTGCCGGGAACGCCTGCCCCAGCGTGCGAATGCCGCCTTCGTCGCCCCAGGCATCATTCACGATCAGTCCGTGAGTCTCACGGCCGCTGCCCACCGTTTGAAAATCAAACTTAATCCCACCGGCAATTTCGGTCTCGGTCCCCCAGCCTTGGACGACTCGATCCACCCCCAGGTCGGTCGCATCCGCCGCCCCTTTGAATTCATCCGAATCGATGGCATCGCCCAGAGACGTTTCCCCGACATCATCAAATAGATTGCCCAGAGGAATCTTGACCTTGAGCGTCGGCCAAACGGCCCCATCCGCGACCCACTTGGTCATCGCGGCAATTTCGGCATCTGACATCTTTTGTTTAGGAGGCATCTTGAGGCCCCCCTCGTGTCGGATGGCTTCAATCAATGAACTTTCGTCCGGCTTGCCTGGTTCAACAATGGCTCCCGCGTCGCCCCCTTTTTGGAAGGCATCCCGATTCTCTAAACTCAGGCCACCCTTGGACTGACCATTGCCGTGACATTCAAAGCAACGGCTGATCAAAACTGGGCGGATCTTGGTTTCAAAGAATTCGGTCTGCTCGGTGGAAGGCTGTTCCACAGCAAAAGTCGTGCTGGTCAGAGACCAACAGGACAGAAGGCACAAACAGCACCGGAGTGCGTATCGCGAGATATAGGGCATACCAGAGCCATCATGGGTAGAGGTCTGAGCGCGAGGCGGGCGAGCTAACAACCGATAAAGTCGGCAGGCATTCACGAACGAGCAGAACGCATAACCGTTTCAGTATATATCGGTTGTCTTGGCGTCAGCAATTGGGAAATGGCCAAACGCAGCGATTAATCACAATTCGAAAATTGAGTCGATCAGGTTTTTGAGGCGGGATGAGAGTACCCTCATCGCTTAATCGCACTAGTGCTGTGTCACCGCGACAAATTTGGGTGCCACTGGCTCTGCCAGTGCTTTTCGGAATAGCCGCTAGACGACCGGCGCTGGCAAAGCCAGTGGCACCCAATCCCAAGATGATCTTGTAACAGAGCACTCGACAATCACACCGGCACCGCCACCTGCTTCACAATATCCGCAATGATCTCGGCCTTGGTGGCTCCGCTGTACTTCGATTGCGAGGTCAGCATTAAACGGTGCGGCAGCACATATCCCGTCAGATATTGCACGTCGTCCGGCAACACATAGTCTCGCCCCCGCAGATAGGCCGCCGCCTGAGAGGCCCGAAACAGCATCAACGTGCCGCGGGGGCTGACCCCTAAACGCAAGCGGGGGTCGCGACGCGTCCGCTCAACGATCTCCACCATGTATCGGCCGACATTCTTCGCCACCTTGACCTCACACACCTGCCGTTGCATCTCCAGCAACTCGTCCTGAGTCAACACGGGGCGCAGTTGATCAATGGGCCGTTCGGACTGCTGCGAGTAGAGAATCTCCAGCTCGGTCGCTGGGTCAGGGTAGCCAATGTTAATCAACACCAGGAACCGATCGAGCTGAGCTTCCGGCAACGGGTAGGTCCCGTGAAATTCCACCGGGTTCTCAGTCGCCAGCACCAGGAACGGCGCGGGCAGGACGTGCCGGACCCCTTCAATGGTGGCCTGCAGTTCGCTCATCGCCTCCAGCAACGCCGATTGCGTACGCGGCGACGCGCGGTTGATTTCATCAGCCAGTAAGACGTGCGAAAAGATCGGCCCCGGGCGAAAGTTGAACTGGCCATCAACGGGATTATAAATCGATGATCCCAGGATGTCCGCGGGCAACAGGTCGGGAGTGAACTGGACACGATTGAAGCTCAGATCAACCGACTTGGCGAGAGCTTTCGCCAGGGTCGTCTTGCCAACTCCCGGAACGTCTTCCATCAACACCGATCCACCTGCCAGCAGGGCGATCGTTAAAATCTCCAGGCATTCCGCTTTTCCACGGATTACCAAACCCAGATTTTCCTGCAAGCGCCGCAGCGGTTCGCGGTGAGACTCACCAGATGGCATTGAGGGTTCCTTCGGCGCGGGGGATTGACCGGAATCAAGAGACCTCTATGGTGTAGAAGAGAGGTCTGTTCCGTCAATGACGAACGCCGAAATCCCACAGCTTCTGCAGGTGCGAGAATGACTCGCCGCAACGACTCAAATCGACCGCGGGACATGCGTCGAACGCCCCAAGCAGGGGCCGCACCGTTTTCCCGGCCCCGTGGAGGTTGTCTCTGGTCATTGACTCATCTACCTCCTTCGGCTACCAACCACTGCAACGCCCATAGTTCGCCTTTTTAATAACGAGTCCCCATGCGTGTCCCTCCCAGCAGTCGTAAACGATTCACCGACTACCTCGCGGAAACGGAGCGGAAGCGGGCAGCAGGCGAGATTGTCCCGCTGCATCGGCCTCATTCCAGTGCTCCCCCGCGAAAAAAACTGTCGCGACCGTTTCGAGAATTGATCTGGCAATTCTGGAAACTGCTGGGAACAGAACAATATGCCGTTTTGTTCGCGCTCGCCACGCTGACCGTTTCGACGTTACTGAAGCTGATCCCCCCTGCCGTCACGCGGCTGGTAATCGACAATGCCCTCGGGCAGTCGGCTCATCCCGCAACCAGCTGGTTGGGGTTCGCGTTGCCCAGCGACAAATGGCAGCTGATCCTGGCGCTATCGCTGGTCGTGGTCGGTGTCTCACTGATTGAAACGGCAATCCATGTGGCCGGCCGCTGGCAGGCGACACGGGCCACGAAACGCGTGCAAGTCGCAGTCCGCAAACAGCTCTTTGAACACGCCGTCCGCTTCCCCCTGCACCGCATCTATCAACTCAAATCGGGTGGCGTGGCCAGCACCTTACGAGAAGACGCCGGCAGTGTCGGCGAACTGATTTTCAGCTTGCTCTACAACCCCTGGCGAGCGGCCATCCAATTCACCGGCAGCTTGATCATTCTCGCGCTGGTCGATTGGCGATTGCTGGTGGGCGGCCTGATGCTGTTACCGCTGGTGATCATTTCGCACCGGGCTTATGTGGGACGCCTGCGCCCCCTCTATCGTGATATTCGCCTGCAGCGTGAAGAGATCGACGGTCAAGCGGCCGAAGCGTTTGGCGGGATGCGCGTCGTGCGCGCCTTCGCCCGACAACGCAGCGAAACCGGCCGATTCGTCCGTGGCAATCATTTGATGGCCCGGCAAGAGTTGCTCACATGGTGGTGGTCGCGAGGAATCGAAATTGCCTGGGAAGTCACGCTCCCGCTGGCGTCCGCGGCAATGATGCTCTACGGCGGCTGGCAGGTTCTCGCCGGGTCGTTGACCTTGGGCGAACTGATGATGTTCCTGTTCTATCTCGCCATGCTGCTGGAACCGCTCGCCGTACTGGCGAATAGTTCGACTACGTTTCAAAACAATCTCGCGGCACTCGATCGAGTCCTCGATATGCTCGCCGAGCCGCTCGAGTTCCCCCCTGTCGCGAATGCGTTGGAACTGCAGACGGGTCACGTCGCGGGACGCATCACACTGGAACATGTGGGGTTTAGTTATGAAGGGGCGGACCACGCCGCGCTGATTGATATTAATCTTGATGTTCAGCCCGGGGAGATGATCGCCTTCGTCGGTCCCAGCGGTGCCGGGAAGACGACGCTGTGCAATCTAATCGCGCGGTTCCACGATCCGTCCTCAGGCTCCGTCAAACTAGACGGCATTGATCTGCGTCAAATCAACCTCGACAGCTTCCGCAATCTGCTGGGGATCGTCGAACAGGAAGTCTTTCTGTTTGACGGCAGCATCGCCGACAACATCGGCTATGGCGACAAGAATGCGACCTTAGAAGACATCCGCGACGCAGCTCGCATCGCTCACGCCGACGGCTTCATTACGGAGCTCGAACAGGGGTACGACACGCGGATCGGCGAACGGGGCGTCCGACTGAGCGGCGGGCAGCGGCAGCGGATTGCCATCGCCCGTGCCGTGCTGGCGAATCCTCGCATCCTGATCCTGGATGAAGCAACCAGCAATCTCGACACCGAAAGCGAGCAATACATTCAGGAGAGCCTGGTCTCCATGATGCAGGGCCGCACCAGTTTTGTGATTGCCCACCGCCTGAGCACCATCCGTCACGCGCACCGCATTGTGGTCGTCGATCATGGTCGCATCATCGAAATGGGAACCCATGCCGAACTGTTGAAAGCCGGGGGCCGTTACCGCGATATGGTCCGGCTACAACTCGGCCCCGACGTCGCCATCAGCGACACGTAACCCGAAACTCAGGGCAACTCCGGCAAGCCGAGTGCTGTGTCACAACTGCATTTGGGGGTGACGTGGCAGTGCCCGTAGACTATTTGTCTGCTTCGAAAAGCACGAGTGCCCACCCGAACGTTAGAGCGATCCAAGATCCGCAGGAAGAGCACTCTTGCCTGTCTCTTCGTATGAAAAACGAATACCGACGGGCAGGAATGCCTATCCTACAGAATGATCTGATCGCCTCTCTGCACGCGCATCCCTTATCAGTCCGATTGTGACACCTCGGCTATACAGGACACGCAGCCCGAGATTGTCTTAGGGCATAAGACTCACACGACGATACTGACCGAGCGCTTTCACAGACTCCCACGATGTGATTCTTAGCGCTGTCTGGATAGGGCAAAGATTCGGCACCATCAATCACTGTGTGCCGTTTACGAGTCTGCATTGACTCGGGGCGGGCAGCCCCCTGCGCCATTCAGTCATTTCTTCGTTATGTATCGACGATCGGTGAGTTACTGCAAAATACTGCGTTTCGGAAATCTCAACTGGTATGAACGGAATAGCAGAACAACTTTCGGCAGGTCTCTTGGCGCACCGCGCGGGTCGGCTGGAGCAGGCTGAAAACGTTTATCGCGAGATCCTGAAACACCAGCCAGATCAATCTGACGCACTGCATCTCTCCGGAGTGATCGCCCACCAACGTGGCGACTACGATCGTGCTATCGAACTGATTCGGCTGGCCATTCAGCACAGTCCCCTGGTTGCCGCCTATCATTGCAATCTGGCGGAAGCGTTGCGGGGTGCTAAGCAATGGGATGCGGCCGAAGCCAGTTGCCAACAGGCCCTGGTCTTGCAACCCGTCTATCCCGAAGTCCACCACAACCTCGGAGTGATCTACTTCCGGCAGCAGCGATTTCTCGACGCCGAACAGGCCTACCGGACATCGCTGTCATTACGGCCCGATTCCGCGCTCACCCTTCTGGGCCTGGCCGACACGTTGCGCGAACGACGCTTGCTGAACCAGGCCGAAGCAGCCTATCGCCAGGCGTTGACGATCGCTCCGCACCTGGATGCGGCACATGCCAACCTGGGACTTCTGCTCGCCACACTGGGTAATCTCGAACCAGGCTTAGAGCACTGTCGTCGCGCCGTCGAGTTAAATCCCCAGTCGGTCAGTAGTCTTCACAATCTCGGCACCCTCCTGCTCGATTATGGTGAGATCGACGAATCGCTAGAGATGCTGGACCGGGCACTGGAGCTCGATCCGAACTCGGCCCCCCTCTACGTCACCATTGGGCGAGTCTCTCTGGAACTGGCACAGCATGCCCAGGCCCTCAGCTGGTTCCAACGCGCCCTACGACTCGATCCCGATTTGCTGGCCGCTCGCTGCCAGCTTGCCATCACGCTGCTGGAGATGGGCGATCCGGAACAAGCGGGCGAGCTCTTTCAGCAGGTCCTGGACCGCGAACCACACTGTGTTGAGGCCCTGATGGGACTCGCTCGTGCCAAGCTGGAACAAGGTGACGTCGACGCCGCAGTTGGCAGCCAACGAGCCGCCATTGAGCTGTTTCCGCAAGCCGCGCAATTGCACGCCGCGTTGGGAAACACCTTATCAACGGCGGGTGACCTGGAAGCCGCGGTCGCCTGTCACCGGCAAGCCATTGGCTTGAATCCCCGTTGTGTCGCTGCACACTCAGGGCTGCTGACGACTCTGCGAAACAAGTCGACAGAAGACGATCTCCGGCGCAGCGAGACGCTCCTGAACGCCCCCTGGATGACCGACCTCCGCCGGGCCCACCTGCACTTCGGACTGGCCCAAGGCTACGATGGCCGCGGTGATTTTTTACGCGCCGCCGAACATCTGGCGACGGCCAATGCCCTGCAAAAACAGCACTACGAAGAACGCGATCAAGGCTACGATCCCGAAGAACATCACGCTTACGTCAGCCGCATTATTGAGACCTTTACCCCGGAATACTTCGAACGGGTCCGTGAGTTTGGGAACCCCAGCCGCCGCCCTGTCTTCATCGTCGGCATACCACGTTCCGGAACCACCTTGACCGAGCAAATCCTCGCCAGCCATCCGCAGATCCATGGGGCCGGCGAACGCCGTTTCGCCAATCTGGGGTTTAATGTCATCCCACAGATGCTCGGCAGCAATACCCCGCCCCTCGACAGCTTATCGCGTCTGGATGCCGCGCACGTACAGAAAATTGCGGACTGGCATCTGGAACAGTTGCAGAAACTCGACCAAGGTCGCGCCACTCTGGTCATCGACAAAATGCCCGAGAACTACCATCTGCTCGGCTGGATTGTGACGTTATTCCCACACGCCCGAATCATTCATTGCCGCCGCGACGTCCGAGATGTGGCCCTGTCGTGCTGGATCACGAACTTCTCGCAGATCCGCTGGGCGAATGATCTGGAACACATTGCAACCCGCATCAACGAGTACTCGCGAGTCACCAGTCATCTCCAACGGGTACTTCCGGTCCCGGTGCTAGACATCGACTATGAGCAGATGGTCGCCGATCAGACGGGAACGACTCGCAAAATGCTGGAGTTCCTCGGTCTCGACTGGCATCCCGCCTGCCTCAACTTCCACCAGACCGAACGACTCGTACGCACGGCAAGCGTCGCACAGGTGCGGCAACCAATCTATTCGCGATCGGTGGCCAGATGGAAACGTTATGAGGCTGCACTCCAGCCATTACTGAACAACCTCGCGACTCACAAGGGAAATTCAGACTGACACCGACGCACCGACAACAATGCGTATGCCTATTGTGAATTACATTACCGCTGAAGGCGACAGAATTGACTTCAGCCATTCACACGTTCTCATTTTTGAATTTCAGCACCCGTTTCACCATGTTTTGGGAGTCTGTATCGATGAAGTCCTCGCCTCGTAAACAACGCCTCAGCCAGATGCAAGGACGCGTCGAACAACTGGAACAACGAGCGTTGCTGACCACTGTGGATATTGGCTTCGGCACCGGAGTCCATACTTATAATGTCGCCGGTTATAAAATTTTTCAGGACAATGCCAGTTTTGCAACAACGTCGTCCGCCTTCGGCATGAGCGAAGCGTCAATGACGGCCTCGCAGATGGTCACCACATCGGCAGGCGGATTAATCTCGTCCAAACTCAATGACGCCTATGACGGTGCCATGTCATTTGGCCTGTCCGACGGGCAAGGAGGCACCACCACGACAACCTATGTGGATGCCGACGGCCTCGTCGACATCACCGGCAACACACTCACGGGCGACTTCAATTCCGTTGGCTCCGATGGAAGTTCCTTCAACGGTCTCCTCGTCAGCCAACAGAATGCGGTCTTCGCGTTAAGCGGCACGGAACCGATTATTCGCTATCTGTATGCGGTAAATAACCCGACCAACGCCCCCATCACCCAGCAATTCGGAATTTACAACAATTTCGGATCAGACAATAACACCAGAATTGTCTCCACAAGCTCTGGTGACAACGTGTTTACCGACGGTACCGACCGCTGGTTTTCGAGCTTTCAGAATTATAGCGGATCAACCAGCAGCGATGTGCGGCTGTTAACAGTGCTCCAAGGCACGGGGACCGTTGCCGCGCCTGTCTCCACCTACGGCAATGTCGCAGACGGAAACGACAGGCCCAATGTCTTCTACACCCTGACGATCAATCCTGGCGAAACCAAGTATGTGCTGGCTTTCGGTGGGCTGTTCGCCAGTAAAGCCGCAGCGACAGGCGCGGGAAACAACGTGTTCGCCGACAATGTCTCGGTAAAAGCAGCCGGGTTACTCGACGGTATCAATCCCGAGATCTATCCAGATATCGTCAACTGGGAATTGAACATCCCGCCGACATTTACATCCAACGCCGCGGTCAGTGTCGCTGAAAATCAAACCGCGGTCACCACGGTGACCGCCACCGACAGTGACATCCCGGCCCAGACGCTGTCGTACAGTGTCACCGGTGGTGTCGATATGGCCTTATTCACCATCGACCCGGCGACGGGAGCTCTCGCCTTCATTGCGGCTCCCGACTTTGAAACCCCCTTGGATGTCGGTGGCGACAATATTTATAACGTTGATGTGACCGTAGACGACAACAATGGCGGAACGACCGTCCAAAGTCTCACCATTACAGTGACCGCGGTGAACGACAACACCCCCAGCTTTACGTCTTCGCCCACCTTTTCCGTCCCCGAAAATACAGCGGCAGTGGGAACAGTCACAGCAACGGACGCCGACCTACCGGCCCAAGCGGTCACCTATAGTATTAGTGGCGGAGACGACGCGGCGTTATTCACCATCGATCCGACGACTGGAGCTCTCGCTTTCATTACCGCTCCCGACTTCGAAACACCCTTGGATGTCGGTGCGGATAACGTCTACAACATCGACGTTACCGCCAATGACAATGCCGGCCTGACCAAGGTCCAAAGCATCGCCGTCACCGTTACGGCCGTCAACGACAACTCGCCGGTCTTTACCTCATTGGCGGCCTTTACAGTCGCAGAGGGGAGCTCCAACGCCGGAACGGTCACCGCAACGGACGCCGACATCCCCGCCCAGACGCTGTCTTACAGTATCACCGGTGGTGTCGATGCAGCCTTATTCAGCGTAAACCCCACAACGGGACTCTTGTCATTTTTGACGCCCCCCGACTATGAACATCCTACAGATGTCGGCGCGAATAATGTTTATGACGTACAGGTCACTGCTAATGACGGAGCGGGACTCACAACGGCACAAGACTTAACGGTCAACGTCACCAACGTTGTGGAAGAACCGGTCATCACCTTGACCGAGGAGACCGGCACCTACCACTTAGGCAAGGACCGCGCCTTCCTCGATCCGACCGCTCAATATCAGGCGGAAAATTCCACCAACGATTACTCCAGTGCGGTGCTGACCGTGTCCATCACGGCCAATCGCCAGCCCAAAGACATTTTGAGCATCTACCCCAAGGGCAGTGCCCCCGGGCAGATCAGCGTGAAGGGGAAAAAGGTTCTCTTCGGCGGCGTGGTCATCGGAACATTCCAGGGTGGTTCCAAGTCGAGCCCAAATCTGGTGATTACGTTCAATGCGGCGGCCTCAGAAGCTGCTGTGCAAGCACTGGTCAAGCGAATTAACTTCAACGCCAAGAACACCCGGCTGCCACAGCCCGCACGCACTCTGCAAATGCAGATCACCAACGTCAGCGGCTACGATAGCAACCTGGCCACTCGGGAAATCAATGTCGTCGCCAAGGTCTCATAACCCCACGGATTGAGGCGAGCTGGATCAGACTCAACTGCCACGGCATGTGCCGTGGCAGTTTTTTATTGCTCGCAATCGCCGCCTGCTTGCATGTCGTATTCCTGATATGATACATCTCCGCAGTCTCACACTGATGGTGAAACACTCCCCTGCCTCGGGGAAGAAACAATGAACGCCTCCCGCCAATTGGCCGACGCTCACGATATTCGACGCGACGATTCCCACACACACCGAGGAACCAGGCATGCCGACTATTGATTTCTCTCGATCGTTTCTCACGTTCCGCATTGATACTCTCAAAAAACCGCCGCAAACGGTCTCGCACCAGCCCCCACACACGCTCAACAACGCGCGAATCCAACTAGACAGCATCTGCGACATCACCGAGAAAGCCACCGGTCACTTCCAGCGGTACGTTCTGGGAGTCAGCTGCAAAACCGAACGGGTCGGTGTGCCGAGTGATATCTGGACGGTACCGAATGCGGATTTCGTGCCGGTGGTCTCCACTGACCGATTTCTGAACATCAAGTCGTACGCCTATATCGGCCAGGAGCAAACCGTCACGTTGTACGGGCACAACCGCCCTCAACCCGACCGCCAGATCGGCAGTACCGCCGAGGCCTTTGACTCTCTGCGGATCCACGTTCAGGAAACCGAGGGAGAATATCTGGAAACTCCCGAAGCCATCATCGCGGCCACCTACGCGCATCATCCGCTGACTGCCTGCACCGAGTACGAAACCGATCGCTATCAAGTCGCCCTCTACTATCCCGTCAAGACATTCAACGTGAATGAACGCGACAACGTCTACCAGACCGACACCGGCCCCGTGTTGTTTCCCGACCTGTCGCGGCAGCCGGACGACCTGATTGCCGGCTTAGAGCTGACCTATACCGCATTCAATTGCCCCAGTTGGATCGAGTTTCTCGTCCGGGTCTCCAACGACGTCCCCGGCGGATCGAGCGTCTACCACTACTCCAAATCACTACGCCTGGATGGAGTCCGCAACCGCTTGTTCCGCGTGTGAAGCCTGAATCGACAACACTCTAAAAACATCAGCGAGCGCACTCTTCATAACTACGTGAAGAGATGCGATCGTTGCTTTTCTACAGTCTCGAGCGCCCGCACCGAATACCATGGAGCACTTTGTGCTCGCCTCCAGCTCATGGTAATCTCTAACATCGTTGTTTCCTCATTCAGCCCTACGGCCGTTCCCAGGAAAGCCGACGATGAGACACACGATCTCGATGCCGCCAGCGACCAGCCTCTGCCTGGCGATCTGGTGCGTTGCGAGCTTCTTGCCAGCGGGCTTGGCATCCGCGGCAGACGCCCCGTCCACTGACGCCGTACGCGCTGCGATCACCAAGTCAATTCCCTTGTTGGAACTGGGAGCCAAAGGATCGCTCGAACATCGCAAGCAATGCTTCACCTGCCATAACCAGGGGCTACCCATCCAAGCTCTAATGGTGGCCCGCTCGCGGGGGTTTAAGATCGACGACGAAAACCTGAAGACTCAGGTCCAGTTTGTCGCAGATTTTCTCGCGCGGAACAAAGCGAATTATCTGGCGGGCAAAGGCCAAGGCGGGCAGATCGATACCGCCGGATACGCCTTGTGGGCTCTCGATAACGGTGGCCGATCCCCGGACGAAATCACCGCAGCCGTCGCCGAGTATCTCCTGCAATTCCAAAACGACAGTGAGCATTGGCAACCACAATCGAAACGGCCCCCCAGCGAGCAAAGCCTGTTTACCTCAAGTTATGTCGCCTTGCGCGGCTTGAAAACCTACGGCACACCAGAGCAACGTGAGCGAATTGCCGCGCGCCAGGCACGAGTTGCCAAATGGTTGCTGGAAGCCATCCCGGTAGAGACTGAAGACCACGTCTTCCGCCTGCGAGCCCTGCACCTCGTCGCGGCACCCGACGCCGATTTGCGGCGTGCTAGTGACGCATTACTGGGCGCCCAGCACGAGGATGGTGGGTGGTCACAACTTCCCGATCTGCCAAGCGACGCCTACGCCACCGGCTCAGTATTGGTGGCCTTGCATGAAGCGGGAAACTTGGCCGTCGATTCTGAGGCCTACCGCAAAGGAATCAGCTATTTGATCTCCATCCAGAAGCCCGACGGATCGTGGCACGTCGTCTCCCGGAGCATCCCCTTCCAGACCTATTTCGAGTCGGGATACCCACACGGCAAGGATCAATTCATCTCGATCTCCGCCGCCGGTTGGGCCACCACCGCCCTCGCCCTGTCGCTGCCAGCAACGCCCAGCCCAGAGATGCCTCTCGATTAAAAATCACGCGATTCACAAACTCAAGTTGTTCCGTGATCTCCCATCGTGGATAATTCCCTCCAGCTGGAATAGCAGAACGATCAAGTCGCTCAGGAAAACTCTTGATCAGAAATCATCCAGCACTAGCTGTAATCTAGGGATCGACTCGGAATTGCGTAATGCTGATTTGTCTATAATAGAGACGTCAGCCGTTGAAACTTGTCGGAATCCACCAGGCATCCCGCGCCGAACACAGCCCTCCCGATGTCGCGATCGGCCCGATTTAGATAAATCCGGAGTATTCCCGTTTATTCAATCGACTCGAGATGAAAAGGACTGCAGAATTGAGCAAGCCACACTACAAATCCGAAACGGCCAATCGCCCCGAATCGATGAAACCAGCGACCAAAGCCAAAGTCGCGACCGTCACGGCTGAGCCAGAAGAACTTCCCACGACAGCGCCAATCAGTCAGGAAGACGTACAAGTGCGGGCCTACCTCAAATGGGAAGCAGCAGGCAAGCTCGACGGAAATGATGTCGACTATTGGTTGGAAGCCGAGCAAGAGCTCCAAGGATCGAAATAAGCGGAAAGAATTTCTCATCCATGATATCGCAAACGCCGCCTCTATCGACCGAAGGGAAGGGCGCACCTGTCGTATCAGTTCGACGTTCCCTGGTCCTCGAACGACTGTTTGTCGAGAAACTCTACCAGCAAATTGGTCGCCCAGCGATCCAGATCGTCCTGTGGGACGGAACGGTAATTGGCGATCGAGGATCGCCTATTGGCCGAGCCGTCATTCACCGACCGCAAGTTCTCAGACGGTTGCTGGTGAATTCCGTCCTCTCTTTTGGAGAAGCCTTCGCCGCCAATGAGTTAACGATCGAAGGAGACCTGATCCCGGTTCTAACCGAGCTCAATCGTGGACTGTCCCGCGCCTCCACGCAACAATTCTGGCCTTCATTTTTCAGCCGGCCGTTGCCGCGAACGTCTTTCGCCGCTTCGAAACGACGTGTCTACCACCATTACGATATCGGGAATGACTTCTATAAGTTATGGCTCGATAAACAGCTGGTTTATACCTGCGCCTACTATCTAAATCCCGCAGCCACATTAGAGGAGGCCCAGACTGCCAAGCTGGACTATGTCTGCCGCAAGCTGCGTCTGCAGCCGGGTGAGAAAGTGGTCGAAGCCGGTTGTGGTTGGGGCGCACTGGCTCTGCACATGGCTCGACATTATGGCGTCACCGTCCGCGCCTTCAATCTGTCTCGCGAACAGTTGGCCTACGCTCGCACCCGCGCCAAAGAGGAAGGGCTGAGCGACCGCGTCGAGTTTGTGGAGGACGACTACCGCAACATTACCGGGCGCTGTGATGCGTTTGTTTCGGTCGGAATGCTCGAACATGTCGGGCCCGAAAATTATCGCACACTGGGATCGATGATCAACCGCATCCTCACCGACCAGGGACGAGGACTAATCCACAGCATCGGCCGCAATTCCCCCAAGCCGCTCGATCCTTGGACCGTCAAATACATCTTTCCGGGCGCCTACGCACCGAGCCTGCGTGAAATGATGGACATCTTCGAGGACAGCGGATTCTCGGTGCTGGATGTCGAGAACCTGCGGCTGCATTACGCGCGAACGTGCGCCGATTGGCTGAGTCGCTTTGAGGCGTCTGTCAGCCAAGTGCAAGAAATGTTCGATGAGCAATTCGTCCGCATGTGGCGACTCTATTTAGCATCGTCATCAGCCACATTTCTCAGCGGCGATCTGCAGCTCTTCCAGGCTGTGTTCGCTCGGTCCACCAATAACAACGTACCGCTCACCCGCGAAGATTGGTACGCCTGACCCCCTGCGCCGCACACTCTTCTTCGTGGAACGAGCCTCTATCACTCAGAGCCTCGTAACGCAAAAGAAACACAGAAGCTGCGAGACAACTTCTGTGTTTCTTCCATGTTTCATGTCGTTCCGTGACTTATTTCTTTCGAGTCATCTCATAATCGAAATGAAACTGGTGTTGGCCTTGATCGGGAACCAACTTCGTTCCAGTACACAGTTGCTCGGTGCGAGGATCAAAGGTGATGACATCGATACGGTTCTCCGTCGGAGTAAACCGCACCAGTCGCAGCCAGCCGCTGCTGTAGTCCTGCATCACCTCATGAATCACATTCCCATGATCCCCTGGCGTCGCGGCCCTGATCGCCTGTGTCCGGCTTTGATCCCCCGAGAATACGGCAATCAGGTTCTTGTGCTTGCGGTAACACTTTTCCCAAATCTGTTGCGGACTATTACCACGCTCACCGTGGATCTTCGACCAGAGCATACGCCCTTTCTCACCCGTGATGTACTCGCCGACAACTTTGGGGTGATTCAACGGCCCCCATCCCATATGACACGTAATCAAGGCACGTCGATCGGCATGCTTCTCGAGAATCCCATTGGCCCATTCGAGAACATCATCGGGAGCATTACATTCCAGATGCAGGAAGACAAAATCCATGCCCCCCGCCGAGAACAGCTGATAGCTATTGGCATTATTGCCCGAAACTTGAGTCCCCAGCGTCGAGCCCTGAAAGCAGCCGCCATACCACTTGAAGTCTTGAAAACGTGATGCCGGAAAGTATTCCTGGAACAGCGACGAATCCCCCTTAGAAGTCAGATCGTGATTACCGACCGAAATCCCATAGGGCACCTTGCCGTGCAATTTGTCCATGCACGCCCGCGCCACCTTCCACTCGTTGTGATTATTCACGTCGACGATGTCGCCCACATGGCTCACAAACACAATATGTTGTCGGTCCAGGTTCTCTGAGATCCAACGAGTGTGAGCTTCAAAAATGGCATTCGTGACCGGATCATTGCTCTCCGGCTGCGATTTTGTCCCCAGTCCCTTATAAGCCTGAGTATCAGGAATCACGACAATCGAAAAGGTCTCCGCAGGCGCCGGATCCAACTTTTCCGCGGCAACCAATGAACGACTCGACAAGGAAATCAAACACATCAGGCAACCAGCAATTAGCGTTTCTCGAATCATTATGACCTTACGCCCACGCCGTCTCGAAACGGCTTAATAATTTTTCTATTAGCAACGAGTGTTAGCGCGGAACGCACGTTCTGAACGTTGCATCATTTGAGACGTACTTCGGCCCGGAGGGCCCGTCGTCGGTAGCCAGAGGTGTGAACCTCTGGGATCCTAAAAAATGGCAAAACTCTCATCCCTCAGTCATTGAGTTCGAAGGTCAAGTCATTCTCTTCACCTTCAACCACCGTAGCAGTCAGGCCGCTGGAAGTCGGGTTACCGTACTTCACGGGCAACAGCTGCTTTTCAATCTCTCCTCCACCAGGCGGATAGAGGAATTCAAACTTTTTCACTGTTACCGTAAATTTCCCCGGAGCAGCGCCATCGTCGGGGTCAAAGGTTCTCAACTGAAATGTCCCACTCGCGTCAGTCTTACCTGCAGCGGCAAACTCATGATCCGTAGGGACTAGTAAGACCGTCGCCCCTTCAATCGGCTGTTGCTTATACAGCACGGTTCCAGTAACCGGCACGAGCGTGGGACGACCATCGACCGGCGAGCGAGAACACCCAGAAGCCATGACAATCACGAACACACACAACAACCCGACATCACATCGATTTTGACAAACCATTCACCACGCTCCGGAAGAATCGAATCGCAACTGAGATCAAACCATCACTGAACCGAATCGTTTTAAACTCGGTGCGATTAGAATTCGCCGACCACTTCCCCGCCTTGAATCGATCCTAATGCTCCCCAGACGCCATAGGGACTCGGACCTTTTCTCACATCGGGAAGCGACAGATTTCCCGTATTGATGTTGTCGCTGATAAACCGCACCGCGCCATCCGCCATCAACGCATGAATTCCCCCCGCATGCCAGCTGCTTGCCGGTGCCTGGCCATTCGAATGATCGTTCGAACTCTGCATACAGGACGGAGAATTGGGCGGTAAAATCGTATTCATACCGGTGTAGCTAACAACTCCGTTGGCCCAACCGTTACCACGCCAGCCAGCATTGGCACCAGTGGTGGTCAGCATTCCGGTACCTCGGTTCCCTTCCAACAGACACGTGATCGGACTGTCGTAGGTTTGAGTTCCGCGGCTGCGAGCGACCGACCCTTTGATCGCGTTCGAATCGTCGCCGGTCGCAATTTCGGCCATCGCAATCGTATTGCTGGTCCCATCCAGAACCATGGCGACACTCCGGCACGTCTGAAAACCAAACAAGCCGCGCATATCACTTCGCACATCAACCCGCGCACTGACCGTTTCGGAACCAGTGATTTCGCGGCTATTGTCACCCCAGCAGAAAGCATAGTTGGTGCTTCCCCCCAGAACCGCGGTCAATCGCTTGATCGACGACGGGCAGTTAAAGACCGGGATATTTGTCATATAGGGTGTATAAGCAACAGTATCTGTCTTGGGTCCGAAGGGCTTATAGGTCACAGCACCAATCGTCACCGACGAACTCATCTGGTTGTAAAGTGGCCCTTGATCCATAGACGGCAACAACCCAACATATCCACTCAATCGATTCACGTTACTACCAGTGTTATCAATCGTTCCGCCATCGACATGCCCGGTACCACCGCGTCCGTACGGAAAGACCAGAAAGGTTTCGTGGTAGTTGTGCAGCGCCAACCCAAGTTGCTTCAGGTTGCCACGGCACTGCGTCCGGCGAGCCGCCTCGCGAGCCTGTTGTACGGCTGGCAGCAGCAAGCTCACCAATACGCCAATGATGGCGATCACCACCAGCAGTTCGATCAGCGTAAATCCGCGTTTCCGTCTCACTGTAGCTGTCATAAAAACCATTCAAATCTATGGAAAAATATAAATCTGCATGCAAAGTGGCAGCAGTATCAGGAGAGCGCGTGCAACTCCTTAGCCGTACCTGCAGCAACCGGTTGTGACCGAGCGCAGTACGGATCAATAGACGAGCAGACGAAAACAACTCGTGACTTGGGTCGCGTGTTCTTGCGGCTTACAAACCCAGATCTGCCCACGGACCGGTGATCGCCACTGTGAACCCGGGAGTTTGCAAGTTCGCGAACAACCACTTCCCATCGGGACTGAATGTAGCGCCGCACCATTCCTCTTTGCGAAAATCGCCCTTAAACAATTTGTGGGCGCCGTCCTTTAGGACGATATTGTTCTCAGCCAACTGCACGAGCTGTCCGGCAGGCGTCAGCCCCTGCAATCTTTGTGGCTCGCGATCACCGTCTTCGCAGAGCACAATGCCCCCTCGAGGGCTCACGGTCACATTGTCGGGAGCATACAGAATATGCGGCCCAGGAGATTCAAAAATTAGCTTGATGGAGTCGCGTGCGGGATCATATAAGAAAATCTGCCCCGCCTTGACATCGCCACCGCTGGTGGACACCACATAGATCGACTTGTTGCCATACCAGCAACCTTCAAGCCGAGCAAACGTCGTTGCCTGTTGCTGTTTCCCTTGTTGATAAACACCCTGTGCGTCTTGTGTTCCCGGCGAATGGGCGCGGGTCGGGTCTTCGATATCCACCCAGGTGACAGGCAACCAGCGATCCAGCGGCACATTCTTACGCAGCTCTGGCCAGTCGGTGACCTTCATCATCTGCAGCTGGCCACCTTGAATGAGTTGCCCTGGCTGCTTGGGAATGAAACGATAGAACCCTGCAGTCCCGCGGTCCTCGGTCTCATAGACATACCCAGTGGTTGGATCGATCGCGACCGCCTCATGGACGAATCGACCCATCTCCTTCAGCGGTTGTGGTTCTGTAACCCGGGTCTGCGGGACTTCAAAAATGTAGCCGTGGTCCTGTTGGAAACGGCAGATCCGTTCTTCGTCCTTATCGCCGGGCCCGAGAACCGTTTCTTCGCAGCTCAACCAGGTTCCCCAGGGAGTGACCCCACCCGCACAGTTCCGCACGGTCCCTGACAGACTACTCCACGCCTTGCCCCATTTGCCGGTGTTGGTATCAAACGTGAGATTGGTGCAACCCCCGCGAGCTTTGGGATCGTAAGGCACACCCTCAGAAGTGAACGTTCCGCTATCGTCGTTCAGTTCGTGATTCCGTACGAGCGTCACGATACCGCCCGCTTCGTGAATTACCCCCATGCCGTCGTGTGCACCAGGAGTCGGCACGCCGTCGGACATCAGGTCACCCTTCCAGCCAAACGAGAGATACCGAAAGCCAGGAGGCAACTTCAGTAACTCCAAGCCGGTGACTTCATCGGCCGTGGGCTGCAGCGGACCAACTGCACGACGCTCGGCCGCCATGGCAGCCTGCTTCATGAGCGCATCAAAGCTCAAGGCGACCGACCAGGAACCGGCTGCAGCGGAAGCCTGCAAAAAACCTCGGCGAGAGACCCCTGCTCCGCCCTCCGAACAACCTGACTGCGACGAATGGCCCGCCATTTTTCTACTCCAAATGAGTTGTTGTCTTCCGGCAACGATTGCTGATTTTGAAGTGGATTAAACAAGACGATTGCAAAGGAACGATGAAGGCACCGTGAAGACGACATTTAGTCTTCATGACTCACGAACAGGCATCAGAATCATTTGGAACGATTGTTGCGATATTCGAAACCAGCCTGAAACGAGCAATACGTGGCATCCTGCATCAAACACGGCCAAAACACCCATCTCGGACCGCCGATGTGGATGATTTCATCCGTGCTGAATGCCGACGTCGCCTGATACTTTGACTTCAGATCAACCAAATTGAATTCCCGTCGATCAGATCCG
>JAZKFE010000014.1:23064-27281 GCA_040386595.1 Planctomycetota bacterium
TTCCTCCAAGAAACGCCCTGACTCCATTCATCACACCACGCAGAGTGCAATCTGACGTGTCGGGAGGCTCTTTTGCAGACCTTAACTACCTGCTGAAATGCGACCTTTGGTAAACTAGGGATAGCGAGTATCGAGCGTTTCGAAATTCAAAAAGGACGGACAACATGCAGCGCCAACAGCAGCAACAAGCAATTCAAGAAGCGGCTTACTATGCTTGGGAGCAAGACGGCAGGCCTGATGGAAATGAATGGTACTTCTGGCTGAAAGCCGAGCAAGAATACCTGCAGCAGAAGAACGGACAATCGGAGGTGACCGATGTCATCCAAGAGGCTTCTGAAGAATCATTCCCGGCTAGCGATTCTCCGGCGTGGAATTCCACCAGCATCTAAGCCCGGCCGAATTCGCGACATCTTTGCTTTTTTACGTTTGATTGGGAGTTGTCAACTTGTCATTGGAAACAGTTTTAGTCACGGGTGCCTCCGGAGGAATCGGCGAGGGGCTGGCGCGTCGGTTCGCTAAAGACGGCGCACGCCTGGTGCTGGTCGCCCGCAATGCCGATCGACTACATCGCTTGGCCAGCGAACTGCAATCTGCTCATGGCGTCGAGCACGTCGTCATCCCCCTCGACCTGAGCGTGGCTGGCTCTGCCGCCACACTCTACGAGGAACTGCAGCGGCGCGGTCTGGTGATCGACATTCTGGTCAACAATGCAGGCTTCGGCCGCAACGATTACTTCACAGCGATCTCAGTGACCGATCACCTTGAAATGGTGCAGCTGAATATCACCACGCTGATTCAACTGACCCGTTTGATTCTGCCGCAGATGATCGAACGCCGACAGGGTGGCATCCTGAACGTCGGATCGACCGCCGCCTTCCAACCCGGTCCCTACTCGACCGTCTATTTTGCGACCAAAGCATTCGTTCTCTCGTTCTCCGAAGGCTTGTGGCAGGAGCTACAGGAGCACAAGGTCTCGGTGACATGTCTATGTCCAGGACCAACACGCACCGATTTTGGTGCCCGATCTCGGATGGATAAAAACTGGAATTTCATTCATGGCAGCATGTCGGTCGATGCGGTCTGTGATGCCGGCTACCGCGGATTTCGCCGACGCAAGTGCATCGTCATTCCCGGCATCCTGAATTGGATTCTCGCGTTTAGTGTACGCATCACACCACGCCCGCTCATCTTGCGATTGATGCAACATTGGCAACGACCGCAGAACACCAAGTAATTCGCACAGTGTTCCCCAAACGAGACCGATACCACCAGTGTCGTCGTGGCCTGATTGATCTCACACTCTACCCTTTCGTCGGGAGTCATTGCGATGTGGGAAATCAGCCTGCCACACTGGTGGGATTTTGTCATTCGGGCGGTGGTCATTTATGTTTTCCTGCTCGTTCTATTACGAATGACTGGCAAACGCCAAACCGGTGACTTGTCGCCCTTCGACCTTGTGCTCCTACTGATACTGAGTAACGCCGTTCAGAATTCGATGAACGGCGGCGACAACAGCATTACAGGTGGCATCATTCTGGCCACCACGCTCGTGCTACTCAACTCGCTCGTCGGCTGGCTGACCTATTCCAACAGGTCGCTCGAAGCATTGATCGAAGGCCGCCCGATCATCTTGATCCACAACGGCAAAATCGATCACGACGCTCTGCGCCGCACCAATCTATCCTTGCATGAGCTCCAAGAATCCTTACGCGCCAACGGCTGTGTCGGCCCGTCTCAAGTACGTTTCGCGGTCGTGGAAAATACGGGAAAAATCTCCGTCATCCGCATGCATGAGGACGAACTGAAACCTCCCGCGGAAGCCCCTCAAAATCACAACGAAAGCACAGATCGCCACACCACAGACAACACGAAGAATTGATCCGAAGAAGAGTTTTCAGCCACGGATTGACACAGATGAAACACGGATTGGGACAGCGCTTGCAAACATTGTCCGGCGATTGAAGACGGTCCTGGAGTAATCGGTTTGCGTCAGGAGACAACACAAACAAAGGATGATCGAATCCGTGTTCAATCTGTGTTAATCCGTGGCTCAAAATTCCTCATTCGTGGATTTCTTTCTCAGTGCTCTCCGTGACTCCGTGGTGCACACTCTTCATTCAATAAAAACCTTGAGTGATGGCAATCTAACAAACAAAAGGGAGGCGACGCTCATGACGGCCAACTTCAAAATCCCGCTCCATTACTCGGATCAAGCGGAAGTCATTCCCGCCGATGAAGACGAGGATATCCGCCACGTCGTCCAAGCGGTAAGCACCATCCTCCAACGCAGTCTGGAGAAAACCGGTCGGCATCAATCTGACGTCCACGTGAAAACCGTCGGCAATGCCATCGGCGAGTTCCGTGTGCTGCCGAACTTGCCCTCAGAGCTGGCTCAGGGGCTCTTTCACATCGATCACACCTATCCGGCGGTCGTCCACTTTTCCAACTCCGCCAGCCAACAGCAACCTGATTGGTTGCCCGACGGCCGCGGGATGTCGATCAAGCTGCTGGAAGTCGACGGCGATCGCTTACCAGGGGATGAAGCTGCGGGGAGAACACAAGACTTCGTGATGATCAATCATCCGGTCTTTTTTGCCCGGAACGTGAAAGAATTTCGACGACTGGAGCAGGTCCTCGTAGATGCCAACGACCAGCCGTTGGCGACACTACAGGGAATGCTTACGGGGGGTGATTGGAACCCTCTCCATTGGCACTGGAATGAAGCCATTACCGCCATGCGGATTGCCGGCCACATCCCCGCGCACCCGGCGAGTTACACCTATTTCAGCATGGCCCCGATCCGCTTTGGAAAGTACATCGCCAAGTATCGTGTCCAGCCAACCGGAGGTCGCCCGGATTCATGGCTGGATCTTGTCACCAAGCTCGGGACCGATGCCGACGGCTTGCATTTGATGCTGGCGGAAACGCTACGAACGCAGCAAATCCTATTTGAATTCCAGGTCCAGTTGCGGACCTCTGACGAGACGATGCCGATCGAAGACGCCACCGTCGAGTGGCCTGAAAGTGAATCCCCCTATCGCACGGTCGCCCTGTTCTTAATTCCGCGACAGGACATCGCCCCTCTGCAAAATAATGACCGTTTCAAACACCTGGCATTCAATGTCTGGCATGCCCTCGCCGATCACCGCCCCCTGGGTGGCATTAATCGCCTGCGGAGAGAGGCTTATCGAATCTCATCCAGCTGGCGGCGCCAAGCCGCCGAGGTCGCGCCGCGTGAACCCGAGAGCATTAACGATTTGCTGTGAGCTCAATCAGCTCAAGGGGTCAGTGCGCAACACCAATTCCGAAGGGCGACCGCAGTTCAATGGCTGCCGTCGCCCCATCGGCTTCGTGGTGGAGAACGCCAGGGTCGTGCGTTAGAATTCGCCTATCACACTTGTCCCGTTCAACTGTCTGCCCTTTCCTTCAAGCGAGTTCTCCATGACACATGATTTCGCCCGTTGCTTCTTTCCTCTCGCCATTGTAATGGCACTTTGCGGTACCCCGAAAAATGCAGATGCCAGCGAATTGCTCGTGTTCATTTCGGCATTCAACAAAGGTGACGAAGGAGCCATCCACGCGTATCAACTGCAGTCCGAAACCGGTGAATTGAAGCTGGTACATCGCACGACCGGTGCTGAGCAGCCCTTCTTTACGGCACTGTCTCCGGACCGCAAGTTTTTGTATGCGATCCACGCACCAGGACAGTTCGGCGGAAAAGATAACGAACAGATTTCCGCCTATGAAATCACTGGGCCTGCCGGGCAATTGAAACTGCTGAATCGCCAATCATCAATGGGGACGGCTTCCTGTTTTCTGGAAGTCGACAAGACCGGTAAAACATTGCTGGTCGCCAACTACTCATCAGGCAGCGTCGCGGCACTTCCCATCAAGGCAGACGGTTCTCTGGGCGAAGCCGCAACCTTCGTACAACACAAAGCCGCGAGCGTCGACGCCAGCCGTCCGACCGTTTCACACGCACATTGCTTTGTGGTCAGCCCCGACAATCGGTTCGCCTTTGCGGCCGACCTGGGACTCGACGAAATCCTCAACTATCGACTCGATCCCGCTACCGCGAAACTGACACCAGCCAAGCAACCGTTCGTCCGCACCGCACAGGGGGCCGGCCCGCGTCACATGACGTTCCATCCGAACGGCAAACAGGTCTACGCCATTAATGAATTGAAAGGCTCCGTCTCCTTGTTTGATTTCGAGCC
>JAZKFE010000014.1:27291-27611 GCA_040386595.1 Planctomycetota bacterium
TTCGAGCCTGAAACCGGATTCTTGATCGAGCAACAAACCATCTCCACCTTGCCCAAAGAGTTTGAAGGCAAGAATGCCTGCGCCGATCTAAAGATCACGCCCAATGGAAAATTCTTATACGGTACCAATCGTGGTCACGACAGCATTGCCTCGTACCGCCTGGCTGACGACGGTCGCTTATCCCTGCTGAATATCGAATCGAGCCTCGGAAAAGGTCCGCAGAACTTAGTCATCACGCCCAATGGCGAACTGCTGTTGTGCGCCAATATGCCGGGCAACAATGTCGCCGTCTTCAAGATCAACCAAGAGACCGGTGCTCT
>JAZKFE010000014.1:27621-58797 GCA_040386595.1 Planctomycetota bacterium
GGTCATTGATCGCCATTGGCCGGCCACCCTCCATTAATTCCACGCTGACGAAACCGGATAAGACTTAAATACGCGACAACACGAGCGACACGTTCTGGCCGCCAAACCCCGAGTTATTCGACATCACGGTGGTTAATCGTTGTTCGCGGGCGTGATTCGGCACATAGTCCAAATCGCAATCCGGATCGGGGTACTGGTAGTTCGCGGTCGGTGGCACAATCGCGTCGCGCATGGCCAACAGCGAAAACATCGCCTCCAAGGCACCGCAAGCTGCCACCAAGTGCCCGGTCATACTCTTCGTACTAGAGATGGGCAATTGATGTGCGTGCGCCGCAAAAGCTCCCTTTAAGGCATTCGTTTCCGAGCGGTCGTTCGCACCGGTGCTAGTCCCGTGGGCATTCACATAACTGACCTGATCGCCATTCAGGCCGGCATCGCGAAGCGCATGCTGCATCGCACGGGAAAGCCCGTTTCCGTCCGCGGGAATGTCCGTAATTCGATACGCATCCGCCGCCACACCATACCCCAGGATCTCACCATAAATCGGGGCTCCTCGGTTCTTAGCATGTGAGTACTCTTCGATGACGAGCATCGCAGCCCCCTCGCCTAATACAAAACCGTCGCGTTCGCGATCGAAGGGTCGTGAGGCCGCGGTGGGATCGTCATTTCGAGTCGACAGCGTGTTGAGCAGGCAAAACCCTGTCATACCGAAGGGATGAATCATGCTGTGAGATCCGCCGACAATCATGATGTCGGCCGTTCCGCAACGAATCATTTCCGCCCCTTCTCCGATGGCCTGGGCTGACGCGGCACAGGCGGTCAACGTATTCAGATTGGGACCTTGCGCATTAAATTGACTGGCGATGCGTGCCGCTAACATATTCGGTTCTTGATCGAGTTCCGCTTGGGGATCAAGCCGCTGCAGCCCGAGTTCTGCAAATCGAGCGACATCCAAGGTGCCATTTTCGGCATGGGCTTCGGCGACCATCCCCATATAAGTATCAAAATTCTGGGCCCCCTCACCGGAGCCGAGATACACCCCAAACCGCGAAGGATCGCTGAGCCGGTTGTAATCCAGGCCGGAATCTCGTACCGCCTGCAATGCCGCCGCGATACCGTACTGAATGTTCCGCCCCGAGCGTTCGTATTCACCAACCAACTGCGCATCACACCATTGCGACAATGAAAAATCTTTCACTTCCGCCGCAATACGTGTTGGAAATCCAGAAGCATCAAACCGCGTGATGGGTGCGACGCCTGATTTCCCTAAGCAGACCGCATTCCACGCCGCAGTGGGATCATTCCCCACCGGTGAAACACATCCAATGCCTGTCACAACAGCGCGCTTACGCATATTAAAATATCCTCTAAAGTTTGGACTCTTGTCGTCAGGTCGATCAGACCGACAACTTCCGTCCAATAGATCATTGGTTCGTCAAACTGCCCCGAATGCCAGACAGCAATTGTGGCCGCCAAAACCAAAGCTTGTCGCGAGGAGTCGTCGCACAGGAAGCTCCCGCGCCACGTTCGGAACACAATCCAGATCGCACTCCGGATCTGGTGTTTCATAGTTAATCGTGGGATGGACGACGCCCTGCTGAATGGTCAACGCACACACAATTGCCGCGACACCACCGCTGGCTCCACACAAATGCCCAATCATGCTTTTCGTGCTACTGACGACCAGGCGAGAACTATGCGCCCCGATTGCCATCCGGATGGCTTTCGTCTCCGCAGCATCCCCGAGTTGGGTGCCCGTCGCGTGCGTATTAATATATTGGATATCCTCGGGATTCAGCCGCGCATCAGCCAGCGCCAGGCGGATCGAGTGACAGGCCCCTTCCCCATCTGGACGGGGCGCGGTGATGTGATGGGCGTCGGAACTTTGGCCTGCACCGAGCAGTTCACAATAGATCTTCGCCCCCCGTTTCCGAGCATGTTCTAATTCTTCAACAACGATAACTCCGGCTCCCTCACCCAGCACAAATCCATCTCGCTCACGATCGAATGGTCGGCAGGCTTGCGGGGGATTGTCATTTCTTTCAGACAACGCCTTCGCGGAACAGAACCCGGCGAGCCCCATCGGAGTCAAGGCGGCTTCAGCACCGCCAGCCAACATGACATCCGCTCGACCGAGGCGAACTGCGTCCATCGAAGCCGCAATGGCATCGGCAGCCGAGGCACAAGCCGACACCACGCACGCATTTTGCCCACGCAAGCCAAAGTGAATCGAAACTGCTGCGGGTGCGGCATTCGCCATCATCTTGGGAATCAGAAACGGGCTGACTCGCCCCGGCCCTTGATGTAGATATTTCGCGGTCTCCTCTTCGAACGCGCTCATCCCGCCCGTTCCGCTACCTAGAATCGTCCCACACCGTTCGGCGTGTTCTTGCGCAAAATCCAACCCGCTATCGGCGACCGCATCAATGGCCGCCGCCAAAGCAAATTGAGCAAAGCGATCGAGTCGTTTCGCAACCTTCCCGCCAACTCGCTCATCGGCATCAAATGCTTTGACCTCACCACCAAAACGGACTTTGAACCCCGACGCATCAAATCGCGAAATAGGCCCCACGCCGCTTTGGCCGGCACACAATCGGTTCCAGAACTCGGTGACATCGCTGGATAACGGATTCACCGTCCCTAGTCCCGTAATCACAACTCGCCGATTTAACAAAATAGTCATCCTATAAATAGTTTATGCAGGGAAATTATCTGCACTACCGAGGTTTAAGATCACATCAAATTGAATCGAAGCGACACCACGCCACATTGGCTTGGTGTCGCGTTATTTCGAATCCAGCGAGAAAGTTGCCCGAGACCTGTTCGTACCAACTATTCGTGCGAACCGGCCTGATGCTCTTCATGCAGTTCTTCACGGTGCTGGAAGCCATGACCCCAGAATCGAATCGACACACCGCGTAGCACAACATAAAACGTGGGCGTTAAGAACAAACCAAAGATCGTCACACCAAGCATGCCGGCGAACACAGCCGTTCCAAGAACTTGACGCAGTTCAAAGCCCGGCCCTGTCGCACGAGCCAGTGGCAGCACTCCCAGGATGAAGGCGAACGACGTCATCACGATCGGCCGCAGTCGCAAGCGACAGGACTCGATCGCCGCATCCACCGGACTACGTCCTTCCTCTTCCAGTTGCTTCGCAAACTCCACAATCAGCACAGCGTTTTTGGCCGCCAGCCCAATGAGCACCACGAAGCTAATTTGTGTAATCAGATTGTTATCCATCCCTCGCAGCGACACTCCCAGCAGGGCGAACGGCAGACACACAGGAGCGATCAGAATGATCGCCATGGGCAATGTCCAGCTTTCGTACTCGGCCGAGTGCACCAGGAAGACGAACAGCACGCACAACGGGAAGATATAGAGAGCCGTGTTTCCCGCCAGCTGCTGTTGATAGGCCAGGTCGGTCCATTCCACAGTCATGCCCTGCGGCAGTTTTTCTTTGGCCAGGCGCTCGATTGTTTCGATCGCTTGCCCCGAACTGAAGCCGGGGGCCGTGTCACCTTGCACTTCCGCAGCCGGGTACATGTTATAGCGGACCACTCGATCAGGACCGCTCTGCCACTTCACATTGACCACCGATCCCAGCGGTACCATGCGACCAGTCGCGGTCCGTGTTTTCAAACGAGAAATATCATCTTCATTATTACGGAAGGCTTCTTCAGACTGCGTCCGAACCTGAAACGTACGACCGTACAAATTGAAATCGTTAACATATGCCGACCCTAAATTAACTTGTAAGGCCTCGAACACATTCGTCAGCGGCACATTCAACATGTTGGCTTTCACACGATCCACATCCGCAAACAACTGCGGCGTAGAGGCTCGGTAGGTCGTGAACACCCCCGCCAGCGAAGGTTCCTTTTGTGCGGCAGCGATGAGAGCGTCAGTCGCTTCCTGTAAGGCTCGGGAACCGTATCCCCCACGGTCTTGAACGAGGAACTTATAGCCACCCGATGTACCAAGCCCTTGGACTGGCGGAGGCGGGACGACGAAAATATTCGCATCCGGAATCTGCATCAATTCCTTCTGCAACGACGGCAGCTGATTCAGAATCGGTTCCGGTTCCTCACCGTGGCGTTCATGTTCCAGCTTCTCACCAATAAAGATCGCCGCAGCATTCGGACTATTCGATCGAGTCGCACCCGAGAACCCCACGAACGTCACCGCGTGCCCGACACCGTGATGCTTCAGGATGATATCACTCGCTTGCTTGACGACAGCGTCGGTTCTCGACAGCGACGCCCCATCAGGCAGCTGAATCACGGTGATGAGATATCCCTTGTCCTGCCGCGGAATAAATCCGGTCGGCACTTTCATGAAACCGTATCCGGTCAAACCGACTAAGATCGCATAAGCCAACAGCGGGAAGGCGACCTTCCGCACGTTCCAGCTCACCATTCCGGCATAGCCGTGACTAACGCGGTCAAACATCCAGTTAAACAAACTGAAGAACCAACCGAAGACAAAGTCCCAAACGCGGGAGAACCAGTCTTTCTTGGCACCATGCGGCTGCAACAAGATGGCACACAGTGCAGGACTCAGCGTTAAGGAGTTGAAGGCCGACAACAGCGTCGACACGGCAATCGTCAACGCGAACTGGCGATAGAACTCACCGCTAATTCCCGAGATAAACGCAGTCGGCACGAACACCGCGGACAAACCCACGGCAATCGCAATAACGGCCCCGGTCACCTCATCCATCGCTTTATAAGCGGCGGCCCGTGGTGAAAGTCCGGTCGCAATATGTCGCTCCACGTTCTCCACCACCACGATGGCATCATCCACCACGATACCAATCGCGAGCACCAGACCGAACAGCGACAACATATTCAATGAAAACCCAAATGCTAACATGGCACCGAACGTGCCGATCAGCGAGACGGGAATGGCAATCAGCGGTACTAATGTCGCCCGCCAGTTTTGTAAGAACACAAGCACCACGATCACAACCAGAATACCGGCTTCGTAGAGAGTGTGAATCACCGAGTCGATTGACTCGCGGACGAAGACGGTCGGGTTATAAGCAATGCGGTATTCGAGTCCATCGGGAAAATTCTTAGAGAGTTTTTCGATGGCCTTCTCAATCCCGTCTGCCGTGGCCAGTGCGTTGGAACCGGGACGTTGAGCAATCGCTAAAGCGACGGCGTTCTGCCCATCCAGGTAAGTATTAATCGAGTAGTCCCGCGCACCGAGTTCAATGCGCGCCACATCACCAACTCTCACCACGCGACCATCAGCCCCCGTTCTCACAATCAGATTGGCAAACTGCTGCGGGTCGAGCAGACGTCCCAACGTATTCACCGTGAGCTGAAAATCGCCCCCTTTTTCGAGAGGCGGCTGGCCAATAACGCCCGATGCCACCTGGATATTTTGAGCTCGCAACGTCTGGACGACGTCTCCCGCAGTCAGCGACAGGTGAGCCAGCCGCTCGGCATCCAGCCAGATACGCATGCTGTATTCACGCAGCCCCAGCGAGTTCACACTACCGACACCATCCACACGAGCCAGCGTGTCACGAACTTGAATTAACGCGTAGTTTCCTAAGTAGAGTTGATCGAATTTTTTATTAGGTGAAACAAGGTGCAACACCATTAAAAGGTCCGGAGACGATTTGACGGTTGTGATACCCAGACGTCGCACATCTTCCGGTAAGCGAGCTTCCGCAGTAGCCACGCGATTCTGCACCAACACCTGGGCCGTATCCAGATTCGTTCCTAATTTAAAGGTGACGGTTAATTCCATCTGACCGTCGACCGTACATTGCGAAGACATATAGAGCATGTCTTCCACACCATTCACTTCTTGCTCGATCGGCGTGGCAACCGTATCAGCAATGACTTCGGGCGACGCCCCGGGGTATTGCGCTCGCACCACAATCGTGGGCGGAACAATATCTGGGTACTGCGCCGCTGGCAGGACCATGTAGGCAATCCCACCCAGGATGACCGTCACCACCGAGATCACGGCGGCAAAGATCGGCCGGTCGATAAAGAAATGTGCGATCTTCATGATATTTCAATTCGGTCTAATTGGTTCTAGTACTCTGTCACGCCGGCACTTTGGAATGGAATGCCACGGGCTTGGCCAGTGCCACCAATTCCGGTGTTGGACTAAGGGTGATCCTAGGTTGGACTAGATCTCTGACCTGCTTCGAAAGTCAATCTCGAGTTTGCTTTGTGGTCCACTCTCCGGCTTCACCTCCGGAGCCTTCTCTGACTTTGGTGCGTCTGGCTTGGGCACCCCACGCGGAGGTCGCGACAGCCATTGTTCTTTCGGAACCGGCCCGCCATCGCCGGGAAATTCTTCCTTGTCCAGCTGGATTTTCTCGACCTTCGCGACGACCGGTTCTCCGGGGCGAACGCGTTGCAATCCACGCAACACGAAACGCTCGGATCCATCGAGCCCCTTCCGAATGATGCGTAACCCCCTGACGATCGGTCCAATTTCGACGACCTGTCGGCGGGCCTTATTCTCTTTATCAATCACAAACACATATTTTTCTGATTGATCCGTACCGATAGCCAAGTCCGGAATTAGGACCGCGTCGTAGCGTCCGCTTCCGGGAAAACGCACGCGTGCGAAAAGACCTGGGGTTAAACTGAGATCAGGATTGGCCAGAATTGCCCGCCCACGCATCGTGCCCGTTTCCGGGTCCATGCGGTTGTCGACGAAGTCGATGTGACCGCGATGCGGAAAGGAATTCGGTTCATTCGCGAGACCAACATAAACCGGGGTCTTCACCTGCCGCGAACTTTGACGCTTACCTTCTTTTCCTAAACGAACATATTTCAGGTAGGACTGCTCGTCGGCGTCGAAATTACAGTGGATCGGATCGAGCGACACGATCGTCGTAATCACTGTCGATTGGGCATTGCCCCCGTTGATCAGATTTCCGTCGGTGACTAATCGCGAGCTGACCCGTCCGGAAATCGGTGCCCGGACCTGAGTGTAATCCACATTCAGCTTGGCAATCGCCAACAGGGCCTTGGACGATTCCACTGCAGCCTCGGCCGATGCGATCGCCGTCTTCGATAGTTCCAACCGAGCCTTGACCGCCAACACGTTGGCTCGTGATTGGCTTAACTCGGTCTCACGAATGTCGAGATCTTCTTGCGACATCGCCTTCTGAGCAACCAGGGGGCGGGAACGCTCGAAGCGGGTCACGGCCAGGTCATAGCGGGCCTCGGCAACTTTGACTTCGGCCTCCACCTGGATCACGGTGGCCTTCGCCTGTTGCACCAGAGAAACTGCCGCAGCCACATCGGCCTCGGTGCGACTGACCTCAGCCACAAACGGCCGCGGGTCAATCACGCATAGCAGATCCCCCTCACGCACCACCTGTCCCTCATCAAAATGGGTCGAGTCCAGATAACCGCTGACTCGAGCACGAACTTCGACGAACTCAATCGCCGCCAATCGACCGACGTATTCATCCCATTCGACGATCGAGGTCTTCACGGGAACGCTCGTCACCACTTCGGCGGCCATCGGTGGCGGAGCTGCGGCGCTGGGCGAGCAACCGGTCAACATCATTCCCAACAGAGTCGCCATTAACAAACTTCGACACATGGGAAATACTCCAATTTCAAAATAGACGCGGAACCGTAACTCGCACTCGCCACAAACTTCTGGGATTCCACGTCGAGACTACATTCGTGTGTGCCACTGCCCTGTTTTGACCGACGCCACCGAGACGTTACGTCTTCGCAGCCAGTCGAAATTCGGCGCCCTGCTATCGAATACAGAGTGGATGTTAGAATCTTTCACGTGATCGCTGATTTCCAGCAAATTCCCCAAAACGCTTCTCGAAAATGAATTTTTCGGCGAAAACGGTGATGTGTTGGAGCCCCAGACGACCTCTTTTTGCGGCGGTCGTCCATTGATCCTACGGGAAACCCATTTCACGCTGGGAGAAAATCCGCGGGCACGTTTCATTCGGATCGAAATAGCCAATCGATCTGAAAGCTCTGCGCCGCCATCACACGATAATCCCCAATTCACGGCGCATGACGTAGATCATGACCACACCGTAGGCGGCCAGACCACATGCCATCAACGTGAATAACGACTCCAGCTTCCAGCCGAGTGTGCTCACGGCGACAGCACCCCCGATCCCGGCAACCAGGAGGCGGGTGCTGCTGGCGAGCAAAGGCTGGAGCGTTCGACCGCGCCCTTGGGCCGCGAAATACAGAGCCAACCCCAATCCCAGAAAGGGATAAGCCGGGCCGACTCGGACCAGATAGGCCGCACCGATGGAGATCACTTCGGGGTCAGTCGTGAACAGCGTCATCCAGGCTTCTGGGAAGAGAGCCACCGTCACGCCGGCCAATCCACAGGCCCCTACTCCGAAGGTCGCTCCCGCCCAAGTCAGCTGCCGCACGCGGGCGGAATTCCCGGCGCCGTCGCTCGCCGCAACAAGAGGGACGAGCGCCGATCCGACTCCAAAAACGATCGGAATGAGCAGGTATTCCAGACGCCCACCCGATCCATAGCCGGCGATGGCGGTCGCCCCAAAGGGAGCAATCAGGCCAGTCAACACGATGAACGTTAAGTTGGTGAGAATTGTGCTGGCGGCACTGGGGATGGAAATTCGTAGAATCTCGGCCGCATAGCGCCATTGTGGTCGCAGTGCCCCGAGCGACGGACGGGCTGGCGTATGCACGCGTGCGAGAGCTCGCCCCAGGACGGCAACCATGACAAAGTTGTAGCCGACAACCGCACCGGCAGCACCCGCGATGCCTAATCCGGGCATCGAACCTGCCCCATAAATAATTAACGGGGAAACAGACAGAGTAACGACTCCGCCAATGGCTCCTGCGACCGCCGGAAATGTGGCATTGCCCCCCGCGCGGAGAATGCTTGCCGCGGCATTAAAGACCCAAAAAGGAGCCGCCCCCAGGAACAGAACATTGGAGTATTGCACCGCTGCATCTAACGCGGCTCCTTCTGCCCCTAAGGCTGAATAAAAAGTATGGCCGCACAGAAGCATGACTGCCGTAAACATCGCTCCCAACACCGCCGCCATGGTTAAAGCCGTTCCGGCTAAGCGTGCGGCATCATCGGCCCTTCCGGCCCCGAGTGCTCGGGCAACACCAGAGGCCACCCCACCCCCATACGCCCCCGCGGAAAGCGTGGTCATCAACATGACCAGCGGGAAACTTAATGAAACGCCAGCGAGCGCCGCCGAGCCCTGTCGGCCCACAAATGCCGCCTCGCCGGCAGAAATCAACCCTTGTAGCGTCATCAGCGCCACGGTCGGTGCGGCGAGACGGAGAAGTGTCGAAAAGACAGGACCTTCCAACAGCCGACGAGCCTGTGGAGTGGATAACGCAATCGGAACAGCGGGCTTGTCGCCGCTGACCATCCCCGTCCGCCGATCGTCTGATAACACGGCCATTGAGACTTCCTTATCGGTATTGACCAGAGGCATTCACGAGCCAGCAAACGCCCTGCTGAATTACCTGTATATGCAACTATTTGAGAAAAAAAACTAAGCGTTGACGGCCGCGTGTGCGACTTCTGGCAGGACAGAGAGCAGATGTTGCCACAAGCCGCCTGGGAGCTTGACCTTCATGCGTTCTTGAGCCTTCGTCCACGCCGGACGGGCTTCCCGAAACTTGGCGAGACCAGCTTCGGTGATCGAGACCAGCTTCTCCCGGCGGTCTTTTCCAGGATGAATCGCCACCCAGCCCTGATTGACCAGAGGCCGGATATTGCGCGTGATGGTGGTCTCTTCGATCAGCATTAGCTCGCCCAGGTCTCCCTGTCGGACCTGCCCTAACTTGCTGAGATACACCAATAGCGAAAACTGAGTTGTCCGCAAACCGAACTTGCGTAATTCATCATCGTAATAGCGACTTACGGCGCGTGACGCTTGCCGCAGTGCGTTACACAAACAGGGAGTCCGAGCGGGAACAGGAGTTTCTTGAGCCATGATAGATGTATATGCAGGAAACGAACCGACGTCAAGAGTATTGCGACCGCCCCCATCCAGCACAAGAGACCACCAGCCAGCCACAATTGCCGCTTTGGTCCCCACCAAAGTTGCCGTTGTGGCTGAGTCTGTGGCTGCGTTCCAGCCTGTGGTCACAGTCTTTATAAGCGTGCCTTACCCCTGCAGGTGGGCCTCGAGAAACCACAGGTTCTGGTCTAAACCACGAGAAACTTCGGTGAAGATATCGGTCGTGTCGGCATCGCCTATCAGAGCCGCGGAATCGATCGCAGAGCGAGAACTTTTCGCCAGTTGCGCGAATCGCGTGGCCAACGCCTCGACGTGTTGTAACCCGTCCACGGCCTCCACGGGATACTCGGGCAACCGCGAAGCCCGAGCCGCCATTCGCAGAGTGCCGAGGGCCGTTCCGCCCAACGCGGTCACTCGCTCGGCAATCAAATCGACATACCCTTCAATCGATTCGGCCAGTGAATCAAACAGCAAATGCAGTTGATAAAAATGAGGCCCTTTTACGTTCCAATGGGCCTGCTTAGTTTGACTATAGAGATCCGATGTATCTGCCAGGTGCTGATTCAGCAGAGCAATCACTTTTTCGCGAACGTCAGCGGCCAAGTCATTGCGGGTCGAGAAATTTCTAGGCTGGGTCATTGGGACTCTCCTTTGAGGCAGCTTTGTCAATGCAGCTGCGAAATCAAATTAACCATGTGATTGTTCGGTGAGCGCTACGAACGACATTAAGGAGCAGATTTTACCGGCCCCTCGCTAATGAACACATCCTCATGCGGAAACTTTTCGAACAACACCGCGGGCTTCTTAAAGTTCGTGGCCAGGACGTCCACCGGATTTCCCGCGATCCACTGTGACAGATCAATCGCCGCGTAAGTCCCCGTGTTAAATCCGATCAACACCCGGCACGGCTTATTGCCGATGTTCTCAATGGAATGCCCATACCCTTGCGGGATATAGCCTACATCCCCTTTTTCCAGTGTTTCTGTGCGATAGCGACCATGCGATCCGAACATCGTTACGCTGATTGATCCTTCGATCACGTATTGCCATTCGTCAGACGTCGGGTGCCAGTGAAGCTCCCGCAAGGCGCCTGGCTCCAGATCGAGAATCACTCCGGTCACCGTCGTTGCAATGGGAAATCGGGATGAATCCACGCGCCACTCGCGGCCACCCTTAAAGATTTTATGTGGTGGTTGCTCTAGAAGTTCATACTTATGAGTGAGGGCCGGCAACTTCCGGCCTTGTAGCGGAGTCGCCGGGGTTTCAGGAGGCACGGCACCTCGAGCGAAATACACTTCATCCTTGGGAAACCCGTCGAAGGCCGATTCGGGCAGACCAAAGTTTTTAGCCAGCAAGGCCTTGGGGGTGTGACCAATCCAGTCCGAGATACTAAACGTCCCGAATTCAGAAAAATAACCGTTGTCGAAGATCAAAATAAAATGCGTGGACTCGGTCCCCAGGCACTCCAGCATATGGCCATGGCCACGTGGAAAATACCACACATCACCGGGACCGAAGTCGTTTGTCTCGGCGTTGCCTTGAGGATCAATCACCGTGGTGCGAACACGTCCCTCAACGACAAAAGCCCATTCCGCAGCAGTCGCATGCCAATGCAGTTCTCGCATCGCACCAGGCTCCAGTCGCATCGACACGCCTGCGATCCCTTTCGAGATCGGCAACTGCTTAACAGTCGCTTCCTTCCCCGAGCTATTGCCGATCACCTTGCCTTCAGACTTCTCTAGTGCAAACTTAAATGTCGGTAGTTCCTTCTCCGCGAGCTCCGGGTCGGGGACATTATTCATGAAGCTAGGATCACCAGCTTCGGCGGCTTTGGATGTCCACATTGAAGCAGCAGTAGCGGCGAGCAACGCCGCGCCAGTCAAGAAATTTCTGCGATCGGAATCCGACATCTGAATCTCCTGAAGAACTTGTTTTGAGGGGCCAAATAGCCAACATCGCTCGGTCGGAAAAGCAAACTGTATGCCACGCGTGCCTGATGAAAAGGATGTAAATTTCAACTGGCGAAAGGGCAATTCGGCGGATTATCGGCGTCGAGAGCGTTCGAAACCGGGTAACGGAATTGCCCAATGGGCTAGAAAACAGCCAGATTCAGAAACCGAATCTGGAGCAACGACATCCATCAACCGACACAACGTCTGCAGGGCAAGACGCGAAAATAAAAATCGCACCAACCAGTTGTGTGTTACCGAGTCAGCTAAAGACCCGAGTTCCTTAGAGTCTCGGGCCAGATACTCACGTTTCATTTCGTGCATCACGATGCGAATTCGCCACAGGCGCACGCCCCCCCCCGGACGGTTGTCGGCACCGGGTGTTAAGCATGCCGCTACCGGCTGACGTGATCGTCACATCGTGATCTGCCCCAACTTCAAACTTGGTCGTCTTCAGATTCAATGGTTTGTTTCACATGGAGCCCCAGATCGCGGAGCTTGATTCGCAACGTTTGCCTGGCAATCCCTAACAACCGAGTGGCGTGATGTTGATTGCCGCCGGTGAACTCCAAAACTAGCGTCAGCAGGAGGCGATCGACTTCTCGATGAGTTTCCGCGTACAGGTCATTGGAATCGGGATTCAGCCGCCCCCGGATAAACGCCGTCAAATCGAAATTTTCCGTGACGGCCGGAGCTTCGGCCGCCGGAAGCGGACTGAGATCGTGCGGCGCAACCTGCACCTCGCCGACTCCAGGCGACAGCAGATCGGGCAGGAACGCCGGAATCAGTACGGGACCTCGGGTCTGCAGCAATGCCTGCTTCAAAATGCTCTGCAGCTCACGGATGTTGCCGGGCCAGGAATAGTCTCGCAAGAGCTCCATGGCTTCGGGTGCCACCTCACGCACATCCCGCTTCAACTCGACATTAAATCGCCGCACGTAGTGTCGTACCAGCATCTCCAGGTCTTCGCCCCGCTCACGCAAGGCCGGGAGGTGAATCGTGAAAACCCCTAGCCGGTAATACAGATCGGCGCGAAACGTTCCCGTGGTCGAACGGGCTTTTAGGTCGCGATGGGTCGCGGCAATCACCCGCACATCAGTCTGTACGGTCTCATTGCCACCCACACGCTCAAACGTTTGATCCTGCAGGACTCGCAGGATCTTGGATTGCAAAGCGAGGGGCATATCCCCGATTTCATCGAGAAAGAGCGTCCCGCCATTCACTTGCTCGAACTTCCCGATCCGCTTGCGGTCGGCCCCGGTAAAGGCCCCTTTTTCATGCCCGAAGAGCTCACTCTCCAGCAGGTTTTCAGGAATGGCAGCACAATTCAGGGCCAGGAAGGGAGCCTTCGAGCGATGGCTATGCTGATAAATGGCCCGCGCGACCAGTTCTTTCCCTGTACCACTTTCCCCCGTAATTAAGACAGGAACATCCTGGCTGGCGACACGGCCAATGGCCTTATAGATTTCGCGCATGGCGGGGCAGCTGCCCACGATCGCCCCTTCGACGTCGCTATCGGGAGCGGTCTCCGCCACCACGGCAGGCTCGCACATCCGCCGAGCCACCTCCAACGCCTCGCCCACGACTCGTCGCAACTGATTCAGGTCCAAGGGCTTAAATAAATAGTCATAGGCCCCCTGCTTCATGGCTTCAATCGCCGCATCAGCCCCTTTGGCCGTCGTGACGAAGATCACCGGAATGCGGGCATCAATGCGACGAATCTGTTGATAGACATCCAATCCCGACTGGTCGGGCAGTCGCAAATCTAACAGAATGACATCCACTTGCCCCGCACTCACGCGAGATAGTCCGGCGGCACCGGTCGCCGCCACATCGACGTTGTACCGCGGGGCGGGAAACGCCTGCCGGACCTGCTCGGGAATGAGAACTGGGTCGTCGTCAATCAGCAGCAATTGAACCATAGTCGGTGAACGATCACGTGAGCAGGGCCTGCAGGAAGGTCCGTCACATTTTCGACCTCTGTGCACGACTTGTCCAGCCTTGTTGTCCAGTCTTTTCGCTTACCAACCGAGTTATTCTGAAACTGCATGGCGCATTTGGCATCCCATTCGCAGTAGGAGCTAAGCAAGACGACTTGACTCAGCGGAACTCCTCATTGCCTCGATCGCGATCATCGGGGGTGATGGTGCAGTGAAGCGGGACTGGATCACAAGGTTCGGAATGCACGACAGATCAAGCTCGCGATTCTACGTTTATGGAATCCCGTTACTGGTAACGGCGATTGCGCTCTTGTTGCGCTGGCAACTTCATCCCCTACTGGGTCAACGAGCACTCTATAGTACGTTCTTTCCTTCCGTGTTGATTGCCGCACACCTAGGAGGTCTGCGGGCCGGGTTGCTGGTTACGTTATTCAGCGCGATCGCCGCCAACCTGTTTTTGGTGGAGCCGTTCTTCGTCCTTCGACCTAAGGGAACAGGTGATACCGTCGCCTTAGTGCTGTTTGGATCGACCGGTGTATTCATCAGCATGCTTAGCGATTCACTACAGCGCGCTCAGCTCCGTATCCTGGCGGAAGAACGCCGTCAAGCCGCCGAAAAAGTCCGCCGCGCGGAAGAGCATTTCCGGTACTTAGTGCAGAATTCGTCTGACATCATCAACTTTTTTGACGCTGAAGGGACGATCCTCTATCAAACTCCCGCGACGGAACGGTTACTGGGGCACCACCCTAAAGATCGCATCGGCAAAAACGTCTTCCTCAACTCAATTGTCCATCCGGATGATGTTCGTCACAAACGAGCGTTTTTCGACACCATTCTGAGCCACCCGGCAGTCCCCGTCACGGCCGAGTTCCGCTTGCGGCACGTCGATGGTTCCTGGCGACACTTTGAAGCCATCGGCCAGAATCTTCTGGATGAACCCTGTGTCGAAGGGATCGTGGCCAACTACCGTGATATCACGGAACGCAAGCGGGCCGAACAAGCATTGCGCGATAGCGAGACGCGATTTCGGACATTTGCGGAACATGCCAGCGATGCCTTTTTCTTGTTGAACGATCAGAACATTGTCATCGACATTAATCATCAGGCGGCCGAAAGTTTGGGCTACACGCGAGATGAATTAGTGGGGATGAGCCCACTATCGTTTGATCCGGACATGACTCCTCACAAGATTGAGGAACTCGGACGGAAGCTGGATGCTGGCGAGACCATCATATTTGACTCGCGGCACCAACGGAAAGATGGCACGACCTTCCCGGTGGAGGCTCGAGGTCGCCCCTGGCGGCAAGAAGGCAGGCGCGTCACGATGTTTCTCGTACGCGATATGACCGCGAGAAAGATGGCAGAAGACGCTCTGCGGGAAAGCGAAGCACGCTTCCGCGGAACGTTCGAGAACGCGGCGGTGGGAATCGTCCACGCCAGCCTCGAAGGTCGGTACCTGCATGCCAATCAGAAGTACTGCGAAATCGTCGGTTATAGCCGTGAAGAGTTGTTGGGGATGTCCTTACAAGATCTCACTTATGTGGATGACTTGCCGGAAACCCTCAGAAAGTTTGTTCCTCTGACCCGCGGAGATTTGCCTAGTTACTTCGAAGAAAAACGCATCATCCGCCGGGATGGTACCCTGGTCTGGATTAACTTGTCGGTCTCGTTGCAGCGCGACGCGGCCGGACATCCTATCCACTCGATCGCCGTGGTGCAGGACATCTCCGAGCGTAAGCGACTCGAGGCAGAACTGCGGCAAGCCAATAACCGGCTGGAGCTAGGGGTCCTCGGCTCGAACATTGCGATCTGGGACCTGGATCTCCCCGATGGCACTTTTGAAAACGGCCGGCTGTACGCGGTCAATCTCTGGGAACCGCTCGGGTATGACAACGACCTCGAAACGGATCATGTGATTCGTTTCGATATGTGGCACCCCGACGATCGCGAACGGGTCAAACAAGCGGTCCGGGCCTTTTTTAAAGGCGAGACCAAGGAGTTTAGCGTCGAATTTCGCATCCGGCACCACAATGGCGCCTATCAATGGCGGCTGCACCGCGGCGTTCTGCTCCGCAACGTGTCGGGCCGCCCCACTCGTTTCATTGGAAGTAGCGTCGACATTACTGATCTCAAACAGATGGAAGAAGAACTCCGCGAGGCGAAGGAAACCGCCGAAGCCGCGAACCGAGCCAAAGATGAGTTCCTGGCGAACGTCAGTCATGAGATCCGCACTCCCATGAACGCGATCATCGGCATGACGGAGTTGGCTCTCGACACACCCCTCAGCGACAACCAGCGGCAATGTCTAAAAACCGTGAAGTCAGCGGCCGACAACCTCCTGGGGATTATTAATGACCTGCTCGACTTCTCGAAGATTGAAGCCGGCAAGTTGGAATTAGATATCGGCGATTTCTCACTGCAGTCGGCGATCGGTGAGACGCTCCGCGCGCTAGCCGTACGAGCCCACATGAAGGGGCTGGAACTTGTCTGTAACGTGCAAGCCGACGTCCCCGACGCATTGATCGGCGACGCGGGCCGTCTACGGCAAATCTTGCTGAATCTGGTCGGCAACGCGGTCAAATTTACGGAACGCGGCGAAGTCGTTGTGGGAGTCGAAACCGTCGATGACGCCACCGCTGGGGACGATGTGACCTTGCGTTTCACCGTCAACGACACGGGAATCGGCATTCCCATCGACAAACAGGAAACGATCTTTAGAGCCTTCGAACAAGAGGACACCTCAACTACGCGACGGTACGGTGGCACGGGACTGGGACTCACAATCGCCACCCAGCTCGTCGCACTGATGGGCGGCAAAATCACCGTCAGCAGCGATCCCGGCCGGGGCAGTACCTTCAGCTTCACCGCGCGCTTTGCACTGCAATCACCTTCAGAACCGCACATGCTCGCCCCATCACCCGAGTTGCTCCAAAAACTGCGAGTCCTGGTCGTGGACGACAACGCGACCAACCGCCGCATCCTGGAGAGCTGGCTGCGGAATTGGCAAATGGAACCTGTCGCAACCGGTGATGCCGTCACCGCGATGGATGCCTTGTGGCACGGGGTCAGCCTGGGTCGCCCGTATTCCTTAGTATTACTTGACGGACGTATGCCCGACGCCGACGGGCTCACCCTGGCCGCCAAGATCCGAGAACGTAATGAATTGTCTGCCGCAAGAATCATTCTGTTGACATCCGGAGACCGTCCCGGCGACACTAGCCGGTCGCGTGAGCTACAGATCAATGCCCACTTGCTCAAACCGATTCAGCAAGAAGAACTGCTGACGGCCATCTATCGCGTGATGACGACCGAGAACAAAGGAGCGAAGTACAAAGTGGATGAGGCCCCCGAACGCATCGAGCTGATCCCAGCCACGTCCACGCGTGTCGAGACCTCGTCGGCTGCCGGTCAGTTACGTATCCTGGTCGCTGAAGACAATGAATTTAATGTACAGCTTCTCGAACAATTATTAGTCCGACGGGGCTATCATGTTCGCCTGGCAAAAAATGGCGTAGAAGCATTGCAGCTCTTGGACAAGTACGAGTTCGATTTGTTGATGCTCGACATCCACATGCCAGAGATGGATGGTTTTCAAGTCATCCATGCCCTTCGCGAAAAGGAACAAACGACTGGAAGCCATTTGCCTGTCATTGCGTTGACGGCTCGATCGCGGCAAGAAGATCGCGACATGTGCCTGGCGGCCGGAATGGATGACTTCCTTCCCAAGCCCATACAAGCGAGCAAGCTGTGGGAAGCGATTGAACGCATGATCCACTCCTGGCCGTCGACCTCACCATCGCCAACCCCCGTCGCGAGTGACTCACGCGATTTACTTGATCCCCGAGCCCTCCTTTCATCCTGTGGTAGTGACCCGATCATTCTGCAGAAAATTTGCCAGGCATTCCAAGCCGGCCTGCCCGCTCAGCTGACCGCCATCCAAGCGGCATTGCACCAACAGGACGTATCACAGCTGCGTGAAGCCGCTCACAAACTCTGCGGCATGATCGCTGCCTTCTCGACAGTGGCTGCGACCATCACTTCGAATCTGGAAGACCAAGCCGCAGCCGGTCAGATTGACGCCTGCCAACCCTTGGTCGAGCAACTCACAACCGTCGCGGAACAATTGATCCACCAGGTCGATGGCGTCACCCTCGAGGCTTTGCAACGCCAACTCCAATTCGCATAAGCAATGATTATTCCTGGATTTTCCAGCGATTACAGAACCTCTTCGTCCATATCGACGCAGTCGATGGGTAGCCCAGATTCTTGAATCTGGGTGAGCGCAGCGAACAAGAGGTTGTGGCTCATTCAGGCACGGGCCAACACAATAGTCCCGCACACGATCAGGCCTCCCCCCAACCAATGGCGCCAACCGAGTTGCTCATTCAAGAATAGAGCAGCAAGCGCCATGGCAACCACAACACTTAATTTGTCGATGGGTGCGACTCGCGAAACATCACCTTGCTGCAACGCTCGGAAATAACACAACCACGAGGCACCGGTTGCCAGCCCGGATAACACCAGGAACAACCACGTTCTGGTCGTGATGGAACTGATCGTTGACGTGGATCGTGCCAAAGCAATCGACCACACGAAAACCAGAATGACCACCGTACGAATGGCGGTCGCCAGATTGGAATCGATCTCTTTGACCCCAGCCTTCGCCAGCACCGCCGTCAAACCGGCAAACAATGCGGAGAGCAATGCCCAATGAAGCCAAGTCACAGCAGTATCCTCAGTTTCTAATGGTGGCTCCATGGAACGGGGATGCTTTCCAGGGAATGTGAACTGAGATCCAGATTGGTGCTAGGTCTTCCCGCTGTCACCTGCGCACCAGGCAGATAAACATTGAACCGAGTTCCCTGATGGATCACGCTCTGGCATTCAATGCGGCCACCTAACGCGCCGACGATACGCGACACAATGGACAAGCCCAAGCCTGTGCCCGCGATTCCCGACTGACGTGCCGCCACACTGCGGAAGAAGGGCTGGAAAATGAGCCGCACATCCTCGACCTCAATCCCCCTGCCCCGGTCACTGACCTCTAAGAGAATCGAGTCATTCGCCCGGCGCATCTGAACCGTCACGGATGAACCGACCGCACTATATTTCAATGCATTGCCGATCAAATTGTCTAACATTTGTTTGAGCAACTCGGGAGGCGCTGCGGAAAACAAATCTGGCTCTGCATAGAAGAACAAGTCGTTCCAGCGGGGATGCGGATGCCATTTTTTTTGATAATCACCGATCCATCCGGTGAGGTCGATGGGGCTGCCATTCTGGGCCGCAATCTTGTCATCGGGTTGCGCCAAAAATAGCAATGCTTCCACGATTTCACGGAACTCGTCAACCTGCCCTCGCAAAAGTTCAAGCGTCCCGGTGTATTCCGTCACGCTGCGCGGCCGGCGCAGCAAGACCTCGATCTGCCCTTGCAGGACAGTCAGAGGCGTTCGCAACTGATGAGCCGCATCCCCCGCAAATTGTCGCTGACGTTCATAAGCATCAAACACTTGATCTAATACCGCGTTAAAAGCTCGCCCTAAATCTTCCAGCTCATCACCGGTCTTCGCGACCGGCAACCGGGTATGAATATCATCCGCCGTCATGGCCCGCGCACTGCGCGACATCCGCCGGACAGGCTCGATGGCCTTGCTGCAGAACCAGCGACCACCGATGGCCGCCAGGATCCAACACCCTGTCGGCAAAAAGATCAGTAACATCGCTAACTGATTCAGCGCGAGATCCAGCTCATTCGTCGAGAGTGCCGCCGTCACGAGCAACTCCGCATGCTCGCGGTAGTCGCGCTCTTTCAATGGCTTGGGACGAGGTGCCGCCAAGTGATATTGCCGGAAACGCCACGTCGATGATGCTGGTGCCGTCACGTCACGCCGCGTCGCCCAATTCAGAACCAGTTGATCCTCGGGAGTCGACTGGAGATTGTGCGAACGGCCAACGACTTGCCCGCGCTCATTGCTGACCACCCAGCGGACGTCCTCGACGCCATTTTCCGTCCCCAGCGTCACCGTATGATCGGTGGGCTCCCACTTCACATCGTCGTCCTCGACTTCGATCGACGCCACCAGAACGTTGAGCGATGACTCCAGTCGTTGGTCAAAATGATGGTAGAGATAGTAGCTCGACAGCCCGTACAAAATGACCGAGAAGGCGAGCAAAATCACGGCGAGCGCAATTAGAAAGAAAGCCGAGACGCGGGAGACTAATGTCATGAATCAGACTCCTCCGCAGGAGCCGCATCCAGCACATATCCCCGCCCGCGACGGGTCTGGATCACTCGCGGACCATGGACTTCCAGCTTCCGTCGCAGCTCTTTCACATGGACTTCCAACGTATTAGACAGCCCGTCGAAATGTTCGTCCCACACACTTTCATAGATCCTGGTGCGCGACAACACTTTGCCTGGATTTCGTAGAAAAAAGATCAACAGCGACAGCTCTTTAGAGGCCAGGTCTAAAGCCACCCCGGCACGCGTCGCACGTTGACTCCCCAGATCGATCCGCAGATCCTGATACTCCAGCATTAAACTATTGGACTGTTCCGGACGTCGCAGCAAGGCGCGTACGCGGGCCAGCAATTCTTCGAATGAAAACGGCTTGCACAGGTAGTCGTCAGCCCCTGCGTCCAGCCCGGTGACTCGATCGGCCACAGAATCGCGAGCCGTCAGAAACAGCACGGGGGTCGAGCGGTTCGTCTGTCGAAAACGCTTCAAGACCTGAATGCCATCTTCACCGGGCAACCACCAATCCAGCAGGACCAGGTCCCAGGTCGCCGATTGCAGCATCAAAGTTGCCGAGCGGCCATCCGCGGCATGTTCCACGCTGTAGCCTTCTTCCGAAAGCCCACGGACCAGGAAATCGGCGATGCGGGCTTCGTCTTCCACAATCAGAATATGGCCACTCACAAGACACCATCCCTCACACACGCTCGCCGCCCGGACATTCGCACGACAACCTAGGCCCATGGCACTCATTGGGGGAGATGCCACTCATAGAAATAATTCACTTCAATCATAACCAGAACTCACACACCTCGTGAAATGATTCACCAAGTGTGTGAGTTGGCAACGTCGTGAGGAATCAGATTCCTGAGGCAGTGCCCCCTTCTGACCAACCTGGTTAGGCATCAATCATCCGGTTGATCAGATAGGATCTTGCCCGATTTCAGATCCACCACGAGTTGACGTTTCGCGCCGTTCTTCAGGGTTTCCACGTCCCATCCCGACACATCCAGTTCGGCTTCCGTAATCGGCCAGAAGCCGGCATCTTCCAGTTCCTTACAAATCACCGCCAGCGACTTGGCACCTTCCGGCACAGGGGGATGACGTTCGTCGGGGCGTTCTTTGATGATCTTGCTGGTTTCCGGATCGACATAGAGCTCGACCGGCTTCCCGTCACGCAAACCTTCGATCTCCCACCGTCCGTCGTCGAACGAGATCTCGGTGACGGACTTCAATCCACCGGTTTCCAATGCCACCAGGACTTCAGAGAGTGGTTTGGCGCTCTTAGGAGGAGCCCCGCCACCCAGCGCCACTGAAGTCACCGCGGCCGCCCAGACCAAACCTGCGTGCAACATTTTCATAATGGATCTCTCCTCAACTGAAGGGACCTGACCGCGAAAACACGCAACCTCACGCATCTCGGCCAGACGTCCTGATTTATTGTTTCTCTCTTAGATTGTGACCGCAGGCGATAAGGCCAACGTGAACCGAATCTAAAATCTGGTTCATAATGGAAGAGAACCCGAAATCCCGCGAATCACTTGCCGGAATCACGCCTCAACGGGATTACATCAGGCGGTCCCAGTGATCGCAGGACAATCGCGCCGACCGGGAATTTTGTAACAAGGCCAGCGTTTCCAGAGTCTCGCGGGGGCCGACCATAGCCGGAAGCGGAAAAACAGTTTCTACGGGCTGGTGAATATTCCCCCGCAAGTGATGGCAATACCGTTGCAAGCGACGATCAGCCGCGGACAGTTCTTCTTGATTGCGATGGGATTCGTGCAAACCCAGGACGCACAATTCGACCAGGGCCACAACTCCGCTGAAGACGAGAATGAACATGGTATTGGCTCCTACTGGGGGACTGGTTTTGTTTTCGTTATGTCCCAATAGTAGGAGCCGTCCCTAAAGTGACGGTGAAGGAAAAATAAAGTCGACCTTATGAGAGAAAAAGGGAAGACAGGGCGAATACTTCAGCGTGTACCAGTTCATCAAAATCGACGCAGTCAAGGAGAGATTGCCGGGTGGTGTGCTTGCAATTCAGTCCCGACAGGGACGACAGAACCTAGCCGTGGGCGTAAGCCCACGGACTCGTCTTAATTGACCTAAAGCCCTGAATGGACGACACTTCCGCAATTGCGGACTGACCGGGGGGGGTGTCGCCCCTTCAGGGCTCGATTTTTCATAAAAAACGTTCCGTGGGCTTGCGCCCACGGCGAGATTCTGTCGTCCCTATCGGGACTAAATCACAGCCTTCATAAGACGGCGCCCTAGTAAAAATCGTCTTCGTAGGCGAGCGTCCAGCGTCAGCTGGATGGTTGTTGGCGACTCGACAAATATTGGGGGTGACATTCAGAATACGCCGCGCAGATTTTGCCTCATCCCAAGGGCTGGGTGAATTGTTACCGACAGCGTCTAACAACCATCCGGCTCACGCCGGACGCTCGCCTACGAAGACGATTTCCATCCGCCATGCGACAACCCTTTACGTCGCATCCTGCGATTTGATCGCCCGCAGTTTCGAGCGTAAAGTCGGGCGGCTGATCCCGAGAATTTCCGCGGCGCGGGCCTGATGTCCGTCGCTGACTTTCATCGCGCGGGCCACTAATAAGGCGTCAAACCTTTGAAGCGATTTGCGATAGAGATGCGCAAACCGCTCTTGAAAACTGTGCTCCACAAACTCGGCCAAGCCTTGCCAGGTCGTGTCTCCCAATGTCGACAGATCGGTCATCTGCTCGGGAGTATCCGGCTCGTCCTGTTGCAATTCGAGCGGCAGAAATTCGGGCAATAAGCTTGTCCCGGTCGACGTAATTAACGCCTCACGAATGACGCTTTGCAGTTCGCGAACATTGCCCGGCCAACGATACCGTTGCAGGCGTTCCAACGTTTCGGGAACGATCGATTGCACTGCCGTATCGAGTTGCCGGTTGAAGCGAAACAAAAAATAGTGAGCCAACTCGGGAATGTCCTCGGTCCGCTCGCGCAAGGCGGGCAGATTCAGCGTGACGCCACGCAGGCGATAGTACAAATCGCGGCGAAATTTGCCCTGATCGATCATCCCTTCCAGGTTCTGATTCGTCGCCGCCACGACACGGACATCGACATTCAGCGTCTCGTTGCCCCCGACCCGCTCGAACTGCCCCTCCTGGAGCAACCTCAGAATCTTGGCCTGCGTGGGCTGTGGCATGTCCCCCACTTCATCCAGAAACACGGTGCCTCGATGACATTGTTCGAACTTCCCGACACGCCGGCGATCGGCCCCCGTGAAGGCCCCTTTTTCGTGGCCAAACAATTCACTTTCGAGCAACCCTTCGGGGATCGCCGCACAATTAATCGCCAGGAACGGAGCCTGGTTGCGGCGGCTATGTTGATAGATGGCCCGCGCCACCAATTCCTTTCCCGTCCCGCTTTCTCCCAGGATCAAGACATTCACATCCTGCGGAGCAATGCGTCCTATCTGCTTACAAATAGTCTGCATTGCAGGCCCGGTCCCAATCAGGCGATCGGAGGTCTCCGGCGGAGCCTCGGGCGTATCCACGGTTGTCGGGACGTTCATCAACCAACTGATCTTCAGAGCCTGCTCGACGACCTGTTGCAACTGGTTAAAGTCCAGCGGCTTCACGAGGTAGTCAAAGGCACCAAGCTTCATCGCTTCAATCGCCGTGTCGGTCGTGCCGTGCCCGGTAATAAACACGATCAGACTACGTGGATTGATCAGTTTGATTTGATGAAACACATCCAGCCCCGACTGGCCTTCCAGTCGCAGATCTAACAGCACGAGATCGGGGGACTCTTCCTGCACCAGGCGCAGTCCCTCCATGGCGTTTCCCGCTGTCAGAACCCGTATTTCATCACTGGCCAGGATCTCCTGAATGGTGAAACGAATTCCCGCCTCGTCGTCAATCACTAGTAGTGTGTGGGGCATTCCCTCTCCGATCGTCTGCTGAGCGCGCGCTATTCCAATCGAAACTGTCATTCTTCAAACCAACGGCAACATGACCTCAAACACGGCACCACCCCCACTTCCATTGGACGCGGTAATGGTGCCTCGATGGTCAATCACAATGCGACGCGAGACTGCCAGTCCCAGACCTGTTCCTCGATCCTTGGTGGTGGCGAACGGCTCGAATAATCGCTTCAGAATTTCTTCGGGGATTCCCGTCCCGCTATCACGAACTTGCACCTGGACCGACTGGCCCCCTTTCGGGGAATCGGCGTGCAGCGTCAAACGGCCACCATCCGGCATCGATTCCAGACCATTCAGCAGCAGATTGACGAAGACTTGATGCAGTTGTTCTGGGTCGGCATCCACGTTCAACGGATCGTCACCCAACTCTGCCGAGATCTGGATCTGCTGTTGCTGTGCCCGCCCGGCTACCAGATTCATAGCGCGACGCAAGCTCTCACGCACATCGTGCCGCACACGATTCAAACGGGGTGGGCGAGAGAAATCGAGGAGTCCCTGAATGGTCGATTCCATCCGAGCAATCTCGTCCAAAATGAGCTGCAGCTTGGTTCCCGTGAGGGTCTCCGTGTGACCACGCTGCGCCAGGTGCTGCAGCAGAAGTTTGACCGAAGTCAGTGGGTTGCGGAGCTCATGGGCCACTCCGGCGGCCAGCTCGCCCACGGCAGCCAGCCGTTCGGATCTCAGAACTTCATCTCGCGCCCGCTTCAATTCATCGTTGGCATGATTCAATCGCTCCACGACCAGCGCGACCTGTGACTCCAACGCGTCCAAATCCTGCAATTCATCAATATTGACGGCCCCCAGCGAACGATCGCCCACGGTCGCATCGCGTAAGGTGACCGTGATGCGGGCGACGGAACTCTGCAGCCGTCGCGCCATCCACCAGCCATAGGCAATCCCCAAGGCGGGGCCAATAATCAAAATGGAAGTCCGAACCATGAACACCATCGCCGTCGATTGGTCCCGCGAAAGATTCGCATCACCGGCGAACTTTTGATTCAGGTCTCGCAAGCGATCAGTCGTCCCGGCAATCTCCTTCGTCAGATCGGTCAATTGCCGCAAGAGCACCGATTGACGAATCGCAGTGGATTCAGAGCCGTGGGTGCGAAGTGAATGCAGCAGCAACTTCAACCCGGCGAACTGCCGATCCAGCTCCTTCATCAAACCCAGTTCGACCTCGCTCAGCGAGACGCGTTTGAGCTTCGGGAGTTCTTGTTCGAAGGTATCTAGTGTCGAGGCAAAAACATGATTGGCCAACGGAGGCTCGGTGCCGCTGGCATAGGCGTCCGTCAGCGCTTTCCAAGCCGCTTCCTGAATCCGGCTGGCGGAATAGACCGCCTCCACATTCTCGGAAAAGACTCGCTGATAGGACTGCCCCAGCCAGTAGATGTACCACGTCGTCGCGCCGCTGACCAACGCCCACAACACGGTCACGGCCACCGTCGGGAAGATGAGTCTCTTCCACATTTGCTCGGTCTCCAGAAATCTTGAAATTCACTGCGCCACCGCGCCTGCCACGCCGCGCTCAGGAACTCAGCTATAGGTGCCGCAACTGCAGTGCCGCAATGAAGAATCGCACTGAACAGTGTGATATTGCTTACTTTATCCAATTTACGAGTGATTCTGCTCGCCATTCGGCCCGCAAGATGCCCCCCTCGGCGACTCCAAACAGGGAAATGCCTTTTCCAAAAAGGAAAAGACCTTTCCCTTACTTCGCGAGCGAACCAATTCTGATTCGCCTCTCGCAAATCCCTTTAACCCGTGCTGTCTTAATGTGATACGCAACCTTCTCTGCCGTCCAGCGGCCGGTTCGGCGCGGGAGTTGCCTTACGTCACCACAGGTCTCCGTTGGGCAGTAAGCGTTCGCTTCCTTGCTGGAGCCGACAATCCATTTCTGACCATGTATCCACCGTCGTGAACAGACTGGTCACATCCCATGCAACTTCGAATCCTCGCCGCTAGCTCATCCTTATCCCGACGTTTGTGGTATCGCAATGAGTTGGAACTTCGTGGGTGCCAGGTCGAAACCGCAGACTCCGGTATCGCCTGCATTGAACGAGCACTCACGTTTCGACCTCAGGCCTTAATTCTGGAATCGTTCCTGACGTGGGGAGGCAGCGATGGCGTGTTAGCGGTCAGGGAGGTCGATCCGCGGCTCAAAGCGGTGCATGTGGTTGTGGTTGATCTCCAACGGGATGCGGCCCAGACCTATCGCCTGGGAGCGTACGAACTGGCTGGCTATTGGAAGTGGCCCCCGACGGCGGACGAGTTAATCGACGCCGTACGCGTCACGGTGAGCTCGGAGAGGTCACGGCAGTACTCTGTCGCAGGGGCCCTCTGAGATCTGTTTTCAAATCGAGCCTCACTGGAATCTGAAACCGAAATCCGGAACCAGACCGACGTTCGAAATCGTGTTGGAGAAACTGAATCGAGCCATCCCTAAAAATGGCTCATGGTCTGGCGGAAGTCGCCCCAGTTCACAGAAGGGAATCACGATGCTCTCTGGATTCTCCCCTGGTTCGGGCCCGTGCTCGATTGATTTATATTATTTCGCAAATTGGCTACGCCGCGCTCCACAACAACCGCCGCCCCCTGCCACTCCCCCCGAGACTCCACCACAAACTTTTCCGCATCAATTAACGTCTTCAGAACAACCAGTCACGACATTGGAAATGGGTCTGCACGATTTGAATTTGTCGCGTTCCACCTGCAAAAACTCCTGCCTGGAGCCAGTGGAACCCGCCTGTAACGATTAATCTCACCGCTATTTTTTCTCGGACTTGCGTGGTCTCTTAATCGCCACCGACAAGACGAACTGCGCATTCTCGGAGGTGAGGGGGCATTCGCGCTCAAGACCTGCATGAGATGCCTATAATACTCTCCGCGACGAATGCGCGGCCGGGTGGAATTCGAGGACTACGTGAATCGAGGATCAATTAAGATGACAAGCGACGCGAAGGTCACTTCGCTTCCTCCCTGTGGCGCCATGCTGAATGCCGATGAAACTTGCCGCTGGCGTGTCTGGGCACCTACGGTCCGCGAAGTGCAATTGATCCTGTTCGACGACCTTGGACGTCAAACCGCGCACCTCATGAAGCCGGCGAAAGGGGGGTACTTCGAATTTCAAACCGGTGCCGTCCCCGAAGGACAACGCTATGCCTTCCAATTGGACTGGCTGGCGATCCGCCCCGATCCCGCATCACGCTGGCAGCCTGAGGGAGTTCACCAGCCCTCGGCCGTGTGGAATTCTGACTTTCACTGGTCAGATCAAGATTGGCATGGAATCAACCGCCAAGACCTGGTGATCTACGAATTGCACGTCGGCACGTTGACCACCGAGGGTACGTTTCACGCACTCATCAAACGGCTGGAACAACTGCGAGACTTGGGCGTCACCGCGATTGAACTAATGCCAGTCGGCCAATTTCCAGGAAGCAAAAACTGGGGCTACGACGGGACCTATTGGTATGCCGTGCAGAACTCGTATGGAGGTCCGCGTGAACTGCAGAAACTGGTCGATGCCTGCCATCGTGTCGGGTTAGCCGTCATCCTGGACGTCGTTTACAACCATCTGGGCCCCGAAGGCAATTATCTCAGTGAGTTTGGTCCTTATTTCACGAAACGCGTGCACACCCCGTGGGGGCAGGCCGTCAATTTCGATGAAGAACACAGCGAAGAAGTTCGTGCCTTCGTGCTCAATAATGTCCGGCAATGGATCCGGGATTTTCATATCGACGGCTTACGCCTGGACGCCATCCAGCAAATTCACGACCGCAGCGACCGGCACATTCTCGCCGAAATCAAAGCCGTGGCCGACGAAGAAGCGAGCAAGCTGGACAAGCAAATCCAGGTCATTGCCGAATGCGACCGGAACAACGTCCGCAATCTGTGGGACCAAAGCGACACGGGCCATGGACTCGATGCGCAGTGGAATGATGACTTTCATCACTGCGTCCACACATTAGTGACACACGAACAGTTCGGCTATTACACCGATTTTACAGACCCGTTGCCCCAACTGGAAAAAGTGCTGAACAGGGTCTTCGCCTACGATGGCAATTACAGCCGGTTCCGCGGACATCGTCACGGTGCTCCCGCAGGCGATCTGAGTGGCGATCGTTTCGTGGTCAGCATCCAAACTCACGATCAGATCGGCAACCGCGCCCACGGCGACCGACTAAGCCAGCTAGTCCCCTTCAATCGGTTGCGGATGAGTGCCGCGTTGCTGCTGCTCTCGCCCTATATCCCTCTGCTTTTTATGGGCGAAGAATATGGGGAATCGAACCCGTTCCCCTTCTTCTGCGACTTTGGCGACGCTCACTTGCGAGAGGCCGTGCGGCAAGGACGACGACGCGACATCGCTGATTTCCTGGGCTCTGCCGAGATGCCCGACCCGCTGGCCGACTCCACATTTACGGCGGCGCAGTTGTCTTGGGATTGGGCCAAAAACGAAGAAAAATCGGGCCTGAGACGCCTCTATCATGATCTTCTCAATGCCCGCCGTTCCTGGCCGGCCCTGCAGGATTTTGAACATCGTCAGGCACAACTCATTCCGGCCGTGAATCACGAACAAGTGCTAAAAATCGTCCGCGGCAACCCCAGTCGTCCTGCGGAACAAATTGAAGCCTATTTCAATCCGTCTGCGGGGACGGTCACACTGCCACCGCCAACCTTAGTCGAGCGTTCTATCCTCCTGAGGACCGACGACCGCAAGTACGGCGGAGGCGAAGGAAGTGGCATCAGTCGCTGGGATCTGGCCCCGTTTGAATGCGTGATTGTGCAGCGTCGACAGGATAAAAGCTGAGCACCACGAGTCGGCAGACCGCAATTTGCTCAGGCAACTTCAGCAAACCATCGTACGGAGTGATTGGTGGCGAGGCGTTCCTAGAACGCCTAACAAAAACGAGAAATGAAACCACGAATGACACCAATCACACGAATGAAGAACAGCCAACAGTAGCTGTCGGAAAAATCGGCGGAGCGTTCGAGGCCTGTTCCTGCTTTCGAGAATCGATCGAGAATTGTTCTCCTGTGATTTATTGGTGTCATTGGTGTCATTCGTGGTAAAAATCTCCTGAATCGATTCCATTGTTCGTTAAACACCGCAGGTCTGGTTCGAGTCGCGAACAGGCGTTTGCAGGAGTACGAAACGTGAATATGTTGCTGACGAAGCTGGGGATCCGCCTGCCAATTATTCAAGCCCCCATGGCTGGCACCGCCACTCCCGCCTTGGCGGCTGCCGTTTCCAATGCTGGTGGTCTGGGATCGGTTGGCATCGGTCCATTGGGAGCTCCTGCGGCACGGGAGATGATTGCCGCAATTCGAGCTCTGACCAATCAACCGTTCAACGTCAACGTGTTCTGCAATAGCCCCGCAGTGGCCGATGCAGCTCGTGAGGCAGCCTGGCTGGCCAAACTGACCCCGGTGTTCGCGCAATTCGGAGCCGTGCCTCCCGGCCAATTGCGTGAAATCTATCAGAGCTTCGTCGAGGACGACGCGATGCTCAATATGCTGCTTCAAGAGCGTCCGCCCATTGTCAGTTTTCATTTTGGCATGCCCGCGCCTGAACGGATTGAGGCTCTGAAGCAGGCGGGGATCGTCCTACTGGCAACCGCAACCAGTTTAGAAGAAGGTCGCGCCGTAGCGGCCGCGGGAATCGACGCGGTCGTGGCTCAGGGATATGAGGCGGGGGGCCACCGCGGCGTGTTCGATCCGTCGGCCGCAGATGATCGCCTGGGAACCCTGGCGTTGACCCGCTTACTGGTGAGGGAGCTTTCGATCCCCGTGATTGCGGCGGGGGGCATCATGGATGGAGCCGGAATCGCGGCAGTACTAATGTTGGGGGCCGCAGCGGCTCAACTGGGCACCGCATTTATTGCATGCCCCGAGTCGGCCGCCGATGCGGCGTATCGTGCAGCGTTACTGAGCACCACGGCAGAACACACCACGATGACGGCTGCAATTTCAGGACGCCCGGCCCGTTGTCTGGTCAACAAGTTTACGGCCCTGGGGGCCGATGTCGCCCCCAACATGATTCCGGCCTACCCCACGGCCTATGACGCCGGGAAGGCCCTGAACGCCGCCGCAAAAGCGGTCGGGGAAACAGGGTTCGGAGCCCAATGGGCCGGGCAAGCCGCCCGCCTGTCACGCTCACTTCCCGCCGCCACTCTGATGGCAACACTCGCGTCGGAATTGGAACAGGCGCTCGCTCAACGACCGGTTTAGTCCCACTCACCGAAAAACGGCTGAGGCATTCCGTAAACGCTACGATTCGGCTGGCCTGCCGATGACCGGCCGGTCATATTTACTGCCGCTTATTCAACAAGCGGTATTGGCCGCGAATTCAAGACAAAACTAACTGTCCTGTAATCCGTCCGTCGCTGGCCTTCAATTCCGCTCTCCCTCTGCCATTTGGCAGGGAACAACTCGGAATTCAATCCACATTTTTAACCATAACCAATTCATATTTAAACACTTGCAAGTTTTAATTAGACTGTAAATCGATTCAAAAATTGTTCCAACAAGGTTTGTGGGAACTGAGTATCACAGTCGAAACGAGAGGAAAACAACCCGCGGTAAAACACTGAACGGTTGCCACGCTAGTTATCGACTATCGATAATATACAATGAAATCGCGAACGTCACATCGACGATCGCTTGTCTATCTGTGGCAGAAGTTTGAGATGAAAAACAATCGGGACTGCATGAGCGATCGGATCCGTGAGGAATTAACCTCGCGCATTCTGGACGGCTCATTGAAGCCCGGGGACCGACTCGTGGAGCTGGATTTGGCTCGCGAATTCGACACCAGCCAGACCCCGGTGCGGGAAGCGCTGCGGGAACTGGAAACGTCGCGGTTGGTGGAGTCGTTCCCGTATCGCGGGACGCGAGTCCGTGCCATCAGCGACCGGGAAATGCTCGAAGCCTATTCGGTGCGGGGTGTCCTGGAACAATTTGCGGCAGAACTTGCGGCACCGTTTTTTCATCACAACACCGTCGAGCTGCGGGCCAGTGCGGAAGCCGTACATCAGGCCGCTCGAGATGGTGATGTCGAAGGTTACGGACGCCACAATACCAACTTCCATCGTCTCATTGTCGAACGC
>JAZKFE010000014.1:58807-87744 GCA_040386595.1 Planctomycetota bacterium
GATACCAGGGTCCGTATTCACCTGGCTCGCGTCAGTCGACTCGATTTAGCCGATCGAGCGCGCGAACATGATCCGATTGTCGACGCTCTTGAAGTAGGTGACGGGATTACCGCGGGGCGACTACTCCGCGAACATTCCGAATCGTGCAAAGCGCGTTGGATGAGTCGCCATGAAGATGCCGCAGCGGCGGGGGCTAGTTCGCCGGCAGCAACTGTTCAAGCAGTGGTACTTTCTTAGAGCGTGTCGCATCGCAAAATCGGGCGACAATAACAACTGAACCTCAACAATAGTTGGGGTGTCATGGTTGTTTCAGATGACATCGGATCGGATATTTCGCCATGTGGATCGTACGTCTGGCACTGAGTCGACCTTACACGTTCGTCGTGATGGCAATGCTGATTGCGATCCTCGGCACAGTGACGATCGTGCGGATGCCAACCGACATCTTCCCCGAGATCGACATCCCCGTTGTCGCCGTCATCTGGACCTACACTGGGATCTCTCCGGACGAGATGGAGACCCGCGTCGTCGGCAACTACGAACGCGTGCTGGTGTCGACGGTCACAGGTATCGAACACATCGAAAGTCAGTCGCTCAACGGGATTAGTGTCGTCAAAATCTTCCTGCAGGAAGGGGCGAATCTCGATAGCGCCATCTCACAGGTTGTAGCCACGTCGCAGCAAGTTCTGCGCTCTATGCCCCCCGGTATGTTTCCCCCACTGGTCATGCGTTATAACGCGGCCAATGTGCCTATCGTCCAAGTGTCGCTCGGCAGCGACAGTCTTTCCGAACAGCAGCTGTTTGACTACGCGACAACCGGGTTGCGTCCCGGTATGGCAACAGTCCCTGGGGCTCAGATTCCGTATCCTTATGGCGGCAAAGTCCGCCAGATCATGATCGATATTGATCCGGAGAAACTGCACGCCTGGAATCTCGCGGCTGCTGACATCTCTGCCGCAGTTAATGTCCAAAATCTGATTGCTCCGTCAGGCTCGGCCAAGATCGGCGATCAGGAGTACAACGTCCGTTTAAACAGCAGCCCGGATGCTGTCGCCGCGATTGGTGATTTGCCGATCAAATCGTTCGGAACGAGGACCGTCTTCATCCGCGATGTCGCGACCGTTCGCGACGGCTTCACGCCGCAAACGAACATTGTCCGGGTCGATGGCGAACGAGGCGTTTTGCAGCCGATTTTGAAGTCGGGCTCATCGACGCTGGAAATCGTCAACGGCGTGAAAGCTCGGCTGCCATCGATCATGGCGACGCTGCCCGATACCTTGCGTGCCACCCTGCTCTCGGACCAATCGATCTTCGTGAGTGGTGCCATTCACGGCGTGTTGGTCGAAGCGGCCATCGCCGCTGGATTGACCGGGTTAATGATACTCCTCTTCCTGGGATCGTGGCGCAGCACGTTAATCGTCGTGATCTCGATTCCCTTATCGATCCTGGTTTCGATTATCGTCCTGAATCTTCTGGGGCAGACGCTGAACGTCATGACCCTCGGCGGCATGGCTTTGGCCGTTGGAATTCTGGTCGATGATGCGACAGTCGAAATAGAAAATATTCACCGCAACCTGCACCTCGGCAAATCGATTGTCCCGGCGATTCTCGATGGGGCCGAACAGATCGCCACGCCAGCGTTTGTGGCCACGTTGTGTATCTGTATTGTGTTCGTTCCGGTCGCGTTCATCACCGGTGCCGCCCGCTCACTGTTCACACCGATGGCCCTCGCAGTCGTGTTCGCCATGTTGACCAGCTACTTGCTCAGCCGCACGCTGGTTCCCACGATGGTCCAGTACTTCCTGTCAGCCGAAGCCGATATGTACCGACCCGGTGCCCAGTTCGGCAAACGCAACTGGATCTGGCGAATTCACGACGCCTTCAACGTCGTGTTCGAACGCTTCCGGAACGCCTACGGCTTAGTTCTGTCGTGGGCTTTGCATCATCGTATGCACGTTGCCACGATGTTCTCGCTGTTGGTGGTCGTGTCGATGGCATTGTTTCCGCTGATTGGCCGCGACTTCTTCCCCACGGTCGACTCGGGCCAGATTCGTCTGCACGTCCGAGCTCCGGCCGGGACGCGGATCGAAGAGACCGAACGCCTGTTTGCCAAGATCGACGCCGTCGCCCGGGAGATCATTCCGGCTCACGAATTGCAAACCATCATCGACAACATCGGTATCCCGAACAGCGGTATCAATCTGGCACTCAGCGATGGTTCGTTGATGTCATCTGCGGACGGTGAAATCCTGATTACCCTGACGCATCATCATTCGCCCACGGCCCGCTACATCACCCAATTGCGTGATGAGCTGAATACGCGTTTTCCCGATTCGACCTTCTATTTCAAGCCACCCGACATCGTGACCCAGGTCTTGAACTTCGGGTTGGCAGCGCCGATTGACATCCAAATCGTCGGACCGCGCAAGAACTATCAACAGAACTATGCCCTCGCCAAACAGATCCGCGATCACATCGCGACGTTCCCCGGTGTTGTTGACTCGCATTTGCAGCAAGTCCCGCTGACGCCGGAATTGCTGATCGATGCTGACCGGACATTGTTAAGCCAATTGGGGCTGACTCAACGCGACATCTCCAGTGACCTCCTGGTGTCGCTCAGTTCCAGCGGACAAGCTGCGCCCAATTACTGGCTGGATCCGAAAACCGGCGTGCAATACCCGTTGGCCGTCCAGACACCGCAGTATCGAATTAATTCGGTCGACGCAATCACCAGCACCCCCATCGCAGTGGATGGCGGCCATACAGAACCGCAACTGCTGGGGAACTTGGCCAAAGTGCGACGCGGTATCGGCCCCACCAACGTCACGCACTACAACATCGCCCAGAGCTTTGATGTTCTCGCAGCGGCGGAAGGAACCGACCTGGGTAGCGTTTCGACACAAATCAATCGCTATCTGGATGAACTGCGGCCCACGTTACCGCGCGGGACCACAATTACCGTGCGGGGCCAGGTGCAGAGTATGAATACGTCGTTCCGCGGCTTGGGCTTCGGTTTGATCTTCGCCGTGCTGCTGGTGTACTTGCTAATGACGGTGAATTTCCAGTCCTGGACCGATCCATTCATCATTCTGATGGCCTTGCCGGGTGCGGTGAGCGGTATCGCCTGGATGTTGTTCGTGACCCGCACCACATTAAACGTACCGTCGCTGATGGGTGCCATCATGTGTATTGGCGTGGCCACCGCGAATTCGATTTTGTTAGTGACATTTGCTAACGACCTGCGTAAAGAAGGCCGTTCAGCCCTGGATGCCGCCTGGGCGGCCGGTGTCACTCGGTTGCGGCCGGTTGTGATGACCGCCTTAGCCATGATCCTCGGTATGTTGCCCATGTCCTTGGGATTTGGAGAAGGTGGCGAACAAAACGCTCCGTTGGGTCGTGCCGTCATCGGCGGACTCAGCATGGCGACGTTTGCCACCCTGTTCTGGGTCCCTGTTGTGTATAGCACCATGTATGGTCGCCGCTCACCTGCCCCCACTCCCGCCGAAGAGTTCGCCGAAGAAACCTACCAGGAAGAACCGGTAACAGTATGACTACCACTCATGCCCCCCGTATCCCCGCCTCCCCGCGGGCCGAACCACCACACCCTGCCTCGTCCCACGAGCACGACGAAATCGGCTCGATTCCACCTTCCCCCCGCGCCTCCAAGCGAGCCTTGTTCGCCCTGTCGTTCACCGCGATCGTGGCGATTGGCGGTGTCTTTCTGCTGGGTTGGGTGCCGCGCGTTCTGCAGTCGGCGGAGCTCAAGCACCACGCAGAAGAACGGAAGGCGGCCCTCCCGCGAGTCCTCGCCGCGCCCGCACGTCAGGCCCCGGAACTCGTCACCGCGTCTGTACATGGCGATGTGCAAGCCATGGAAGAAACCGCGATCTATCCGCGGACTTCCGGCTATCTCCGCAAATGGCATGTGGATATCGGCGACGAAGTTGAAAAGGGTCGCTTGCTGGCCGAAATCGACGCCCCCGAGGTGGCTCAAGAACTGCGGCAGATTGAAGCCGCGTTGTCTCAATTTCGCGCTAAAGCCGATCACGCAGCGGCCGGTTTGAAGCTGGCCGAAGTCACGTTGAATCGCAACAAAGCCCTGCCGTCGAATGCCATCAGCAAGCAGGAAATTGATCAGAATGTCGCGTCATTGGATACGGCAAAAGCCGCCGTTGCGGCGGCCGAAGCCGATATTGCTTCGGCGATGGCCAACGTGGAACGCGTCCGCGAACTGGACGCATTTTCGAAAGTCTACGCCCCATTTTCCGGAACCATTGTTGCCCGTAATATTGAAGTCGGCCAGCTGGTCGTCCCAGGCAACTCGATGGGCCAATCACTGTTCCGCGTGGCCAAGACCGACCCGGTCCGCGTCTTCATCAACGTCCCGCAGATCCTGGCCTCAGGTGTGGAAACCGGAATGCAGGCCGAGATCATCGTCCGTGAACGACCGGACCACAAATTCATCGGTAAGGTCACACGAACGGCACGCTCCATCGATCCCAGCACACGCACCCTACGGACCGAAATCCAAGTCCCTAACGCCGACCGCGCATTGCTGGTCGGTTCCTACGTGCTGGTCAAGCTCGAAGTCCGCCAACGCAATGCCCCGTTGTTAATTCCCGCCTCGGCCCTGGTCTTCGATGCCAGCGGCACACGCGTGGCCACGATCGACGCCATGAGCATGGTGCGATTCAAACAAGTCGAAGTGAACGGCGACTTCGGAACCGAGATCGGTGTGGAAAAAGGCCTGAGCCCCACCGATCGCGTGGTCTCCAATCCTGGCGACCGTTTGAGTGAAGGAATCAAGGTTCAAATCGACGAGCCTCGTAAGTGAAGGCCGTCGATCGAAAGAGTTCAGACAGAGAACAACTCCCGAGTTGATGAGACGTTAAGTCCTCGGGAGTGACTACTAATCCACGCGCGACTGCAGGAGGGTTGCTCTCTCCTGCAGTCGCGCAATTTCTGCTTGTAGAAATAATAGTGGACTCGCAGCAACAACCGCGACCGCGCGTTCCACGGCCGCCCGTCCGACCTCGGGCGAATCCAGCTGTAGCGCAATTGTGGCGTGCGACATCAGCACGACCCCATCGCCTGGTGTGTATTCTTCGGCCAGTTGAATCAATCGCCGAGACTCATCGTGTTCGCCTCGATCTAACGCCAACAGAGCAGCCAGCGCCTGGATATTGCCGTCATGTGGCGCAGCCGTCATCGCGAGAAGACACGCGGAATGCGCTTCAGCCAATCGCCCAAGTCGGCGTAGCCCCCGTCCAATAATAAAATGCACTCGAGGATCGTTCGGCAAGGACGGGACGGCGGACCTCGCGATCTCCAGTGCTCGATCCAATTGGTCGGTATCAAGCAGTAAATCAGCGAGCAACAGCGCGGTTAACGGAAAACCAGGTTTATCTCGCCAGAGGGCATCCAGTTCCAGAATGGGAGTCTGGCGGTCTCCACGAGCGGCCTTGGCGAGAGCCACGTTATAGCGCAACTTATGATCACGGGCAACCACATTCGGACGCGCCTGCGCAAGCGCAATCGCCCCATCAAAATCATACATCCGCAGGGCGGCCAGCACCTGAGATTGTAGCCGTCGCCGAGCAAAATTCCGCCACGGATAAGCTATGACTCCTACAAACAAAAGGCAGAAGAGAACCAGCCGGATCTCCGTTTGCTCTCGAGGAATCGAGGGCAATGCCACGAGTATCAGTAAGGCCAGCACTTGCCACCATTTGAGGGATTCCCCCATACGCCGCTGCGCAGCTCTCAATCGAGCCGATTGAGTCAGCAACAGCAAGACATAGGGCGTTACAGTCACTACCAGCAATGTCAGATTTAGAATACTCGTTGTTGGTTCACCTAAATCATAGAACGCCACGGTGATCGCCAAAATTAGAATCAACAGCCAGATGATCAGCGCGGCAACGGTCGCTCGCTGTTGTTGATGAATCACCTTGGCTGCGATCGTCAATTCCGGGACGTCGTCCGGTGGTGCCGCGTTGTGCAGAGCCCATAACCGAGCGTCTCGCGAGGGGTGGGTTGCGGTGGCATAGCACAATCGTGACAGCATTCCAGTATTGGAAATCGGATGCACGGCGTGAATCTTCGACAGAGCCTCCACCATCACTCGAAATCCGACGGCGCGAGCTGCTCGAAGATCACAATCAAACTCCACGATCCGGCTGACGACTCGGTACAGACCGATGAACAACGCCAGTGCAAAGGGAATAGGATGCAACGCCGGCAAGCAGTCGCTGGCAACAATCGCGATCGCACAACTTACCGGTCGCACAGTCGGCAGAATCCACAACGAACGGTTGGCGATGTGCCCCAGCTCATGGGCGACGATCCCGTCACATTCCATGGGTGAGAGGCGTTGCAAGATTCCGTCGGTGACCGCAATTTGAGGTGCCTGAACGGTCCCCGCAAACGCCAGCGTTTGCGGGGAATCGGCTGGCGAACGCCACAGCCAAACAATCGGAACCGCAACGCTCATTCTCGAACACAATTCCTGGACTCGGGCCAGAAAGCTCGGGTCGGTCATCACCTGAAGTTGCTGCGGGCTGCGTCGGTCATAGACCGGCGGCCGCAAATAGCTCAAGTTGTAATAGCAACAGACAGCAGTCATCGCCACAGCGATGGCCAGCGTGATTTCCCATTGGGAATCGATCCGAAATATCGCGAACGTCACCGCAAGTGACGTCGGCAAAACTGCCAATGTCGCGAAATAGACAGAAACACACACCAGAGATTTGGTTGCCAGATTCGCTTCAACCGACTGCCAACTCCCCACAATGAGATTGATTAACAGCAAGCCAATCCACAGTCCGGCAACTAGCAACCACATCTCTTCCGGATTCATACAGGCATACCTCTGGAAAAATTAACTCGACAAACGCGATCGGCAAGTAGAACATCTTAGACAGAGCTCTGACAGCAGGTTTCTTTTTAGGCGAACCCGTCCACCGTTTCCATTCCGCTGTCCGAGATCAGTGGTCGCCATACCAACTGAAACCAAACCACAAACGTCCTGCATTTCGGAATGCAAAGTGATTTGCCAACACCGCGATTCTGGTATGCCCGTCTTACAAGAAGTGCAATGTTATGGGACATAACTCTCACCTGGATGTCACTGGCGAAACCAATCTTATCGTAATCGCGTTCTCCCCCTTACCAAGGATCTTTTCGTATGCGCAGCTCGTTCACTCTTCTCATGCTCGCAACATTGCTCAGCAGTGGAGTTGGTTGTGGCGGTCAGCCCGACGCGGGCCCCTTCGGTTCGCCGCAACCCAGTGCCCTATTAGCCCCGTTCGCGGGCAATTGGACCTGCGATTTCGAACAGACTCTCGCCGCCCAGAAAGCGGCGGGAGCGCCAGACGAACAAATCGAGCGGCTGCGACAGTTTCATGCCCAACATCCGGAACTGAAAATGCTACACACTGACATCTCAATCACCGGGGACGTCGCCGTCGGTGCAGGTGTCCCCAGTTCTGAATACCGCTTCTTCTCCATGCATCAACATGGAACAAAAGTCTGTGGCAAAGCTTGGCATCACGAAGATCGTTTCGACCCCGGTGATATGAGCAAATGCCTGGTCCGGCTGATGATTCAAAACGATTGCCTGCATCTCGATCTCGGAATGAAAGACGGTCAACTCGACATGAACGACAAAGACATGTTGTCGCACCCGCCTGTAGAAAGCCCTTCGGCAAAAGACTGCGAAGCTGACAAGCCTATCGCTACCGAGTGGACAACGTTTGTTTTCACTCGCAAGACTTGAAGACAGACCGCTGAGGCCGCGACAACACCGAGTGAATTACCTCCATCATTACGATACGAACGATAGGGATGCATCACCCTTGATAACTCATCGCTAGCCTCTGTTTTAACACTCAATTCATGAATAAAGATTTGCTGTCAGAATGGCTTCTGATACTAACGACATAATTACTAAACAGACAATCCGCGAATATTCACCTTGAATTCACTTCTTCGTTCTAGCCCGCCAAGATCGGAACTCAAACGCCCGCTGAATTTTGCGCATTTTCACATCGATTCATGTGTACACGAAACAGCTCTTGCGAGGTGGTCTGGCGATTGGTATTTTCACGATCAGCGCTTGAAGTGATCCAGCCGCTCAACTCGGGTCTCCTTCGACGATCTCTGACTTATTGCCTCGATAAGACATCTTCAGGAGTTCGCCATGGTCCGTTTCTCGCTCCGCTCGTGGTTGAATTGTGTCGCACCCGGGCATTCCGCGCGGAACCGACGACTGACCCGGCACAGGATCGAACGGTTGGAAGAGCGGTTAGTTTTGTCCGCATACTCGGTGACCTCAACGCTGGACTCGGTGGATGCCAATCCGGGAGACGGTGTGGCGGCCGATGTGAGCGGCAATGCGACGCTGAGAGCCGCGGTCATCGAGGCCAACGCCCTAGCGGGAGCCGACACCATTACCCTGGGGTCCGGCGTGTTTACGTTGACACTCAGCGGGCTCAACGAGAACGCGGCGGCCACTGGCGATCTGGATGTGACCGGAGATCTGGTCATTGAAGGCGCGGGAGCCGATCAAACCTTTCTCGATGCCGCATTGCTGGATCGCTACTTTCATGTGCAACCGGGAGGTTCTCTGACCCTGCGTAATCTGACGATCCGAAACGGTCGTGAGGTGAATGGCGGCGCGATCGAGAATGACGGGACGCTGGTGCTGGAGAATGTCGATCTGACCGGCAACGCAGCCGTCATGCGAGGTGGTGCGATCTACAACTTGGCGGGCAACGTCACTCTGCAATCGGTCCACGTGACCGGCAATCAGGCTCTGGGTAGCGGGGATGCGATCGGTGGTGGGTTGGTATCTACCGGCGGGTCGGTCACGATTGTCGACAGTCAGTTCTCGAATAATGCGGCGGCCATGGAAGGTGGGGCGATCAATTCGCGCACCACAACATTGCAAGTGACGAATACCGCGTTTAGCAACAACTCGGCGAACTCCGGTGGGGCCATACGACTCTTCAGCGGTACGGCATCACTGACGAATAACACGTTCTCAGGCGACCACGCCACGACCTCCGGCGGAGCCATTTCCAGCAGCAGTTGCACACTAACAATTACCGGCGGTTCATTTACGGGGAACTATTTGGCCCCCATGCCTGTCACGGGAGGCGTGCGCACCGGCGGTGTGTTGTATCTGTCAGGGCAAGCGCCTTCAGGTGTCACCATCAAGTATGTCACGTTTCAGCAGACGGGATCTGGAGATGGCGGCGCGATCTATAACTCCAATGGCAACGTGAGCCTCAGCTACAGCACGTTCGACCGTGTTACGGGTGACCGCGGCGGGGCGATCTGGAACGGGAACGGTGGATTCATTTCGATGTGGAACACCACCATCGCGGGAGGATCTGGAACCAACGGCGGAGCGATATTCAATACCAGCGGCGGGCAACTGCAGGTGCGGAACAGCACCATTTCCAACAACACCTCGACTGGAGTCCCCGGTGAGGGCGGAGATTTCTTTACCGCATTCGGTGCCGCCACGATGGGGGTCAGTTCGGTCATCAACTCGGGTGCGGTCCACAATGCGTCAGGAAATTTTGTCTCGCTTAACAACCTGATCGCCGGAAACGTGGGTGGTCTGGATGTGTACGGGAGCTTCTCCAGCTCCGGCGGGAACCTCATCGGAAACGGCACTGGTGGTTACGGATTCACCGCCCCCACAGATCATGTCGGCACTGCAGTCTCGCCCATCAATCCCCTGCTGAGCCCCTTGGCAAACAACGGCGGGCAAGTGCAGACCATGGCCATTTCGGCACAAAGTCCGGCCCGAGACGGAGGCACATTCGGTGCCCCCTTGACCGATGCTCGCGGACTGCCGCGAACGGGTCTAACCCCGGATGCCGGCGCGTACGAGTACCAGAACCAGGTTCCCGTGGCGGGGCCGTTCAACGTCACCACAAACGAAGACCAAGTTTTAACGGGCCAGCTGACCGGGTCTGATGCCGATGGCGACACGCTGACTTACGAAGTCACCATGCCGGCATTCATCGGGACATTATCCGTACAGCCGAATGGACAGTTCACCTACACACCACAACCCGACTTTTCCGGAACGGTCACCTTCCGCTATCGCGTCTCTGATGGCGGAAGTTACTCCAACGAGGTCGTGGGCCGGATCGTGGTGCAACCGGTAAACGATCCGCCAGTCGTCGCGGACCAAACCTTTACGGTTGCCGAGAATTCTCAGAATGGGTCTTTCGTCGGCTTCGTAGAAGCGTCTGACATCGATAGTTCCACACTCACATTCCAAATTGTCTCGGGGAACGAGAGTGGAATATTTGGCCTCAATCAGTCACGGATTTTGTATGTGACGAATAGTAGTCTCCTGAACTTCGAGACCACGCCCACCGTCACCTTGGTCGTCCGTATTACCGGCAACGGCACCCCCGCAACGTCAACCCTCTCCACGATCACCGTTCACTTAACGGATGCCAATGACGCACCGAAACTGCCGCAGCAAACGACTTTCAATGTGAACGAGAATTCGCCCAACGGCACTGTCGTCGGAACCATTCCAGCCACCGACGACGATGCAGGCCAGTCACTCACCTATGAATTCTCCGACAGCAATGTGAACGGCCCGTTCGCCATTAACCCGGTCACCGGTGAGATCACCGTCATCGATGAAGCGGCGGTCAGCGTCGAGTATCAAGCCAGCTGGGGATGGATGGTTCGGGTCACGGATAACGGCAATCCTGCTCTCAGCACCGAAGCCTGGGTCTTTCTCCACCTCCGCAATGTGAACGACGCGCCCACCGTGGCCGACCAGAGCTTCACCATCGAGGAGAACTCGCAGTACGGGTCCTTCGTCGGACACGTCGAGGCCAGCGATCCCGACGGGTATCAGTTGACAGGGCAAATCGTCTCGGGGAATGAGAACGGAGCGTTTGCATTCAATAGCTACGACCGCACGTTGTATGTCGCCAACCCCAGCCTGCTGAACTTTGAGACCAACCCCACGCTGACGCTGGTGGTCCGCATCAGCGATGGAGGGAGCCCCGTCGGGTCGAGCCTTGCAACCATCACTGTGAATCTCGCGGACGTTAACGAACTACCACAGCCTGCAGCGGCCGCATTCACCGTTGACGAAAATGCGGCCAATGGCACGGTGCTGGGAACAGTAACGAGCACCGATCCGGACGTGGGCCAGACTCTGACGTTTGCCATCGCCGCCAGCGACGTCCCAGGTGCGTTTGCGATTGATCCGGCAACCGGTCAAGTGACTGTCGCTGATGGCTCGCTGTTGAACTTCGAATCTCCTGCCAATTACTCACTCTTGATAAGTGTCACCGACAGCGGCACGCCCGCCCTAACCCAATACTCGTCCGTAACCATTCAAGTGAACGATGTGAACGAGGCTCCGCAGATTGCCCCATCCGCGTTCTCTCTCGACGAGAATTCGCCCAACGATACCGTTGTCGGCACAGTGATCGGCACCGACCCCGACGCCGGGCAATCGCTGACCTATACGATTACTTCGGGTAACACGAATGGAGCCTTCTCGATCAATGCCGCCACGGGGGAGATCACTGTCGCGGACGCCGCAGCATTGAACTTCGAAGCCACGCCGACATTCAATCTCGTGGTCAGTGTTGCCGACAACAGCACTCCCAGCCTCGCTTCGAATGCCGTCGTCACCATTACATTGACCGACGTTAACGAAGCTCCACAGATTTCCACACAGTCATTCTCGCTGGCAGAGAATTCCGCCAACAGTACGGTCGTCGGAACGGTTTCCGCCGCTGATCCCGATGCGGGCCAGTCGCTGACCTATTCCATCGCCTCCGGTAACACCAACGGAGCCTTCACGATCAATGCCGCCACGGGACAGATCACCGTCGCAAACGCAGCGGCATTGAACTTCGAAACCACATCGACATTCAATCTGGTGGTCAATGTCACAGACAGCAGCACGCCCAGCCTCGCTTCGAGTGCCGCCGTCACCATCACCTTAACCAACGTCAACGAAGCACCCGCAATTGCGCCACTGCCATTCTCGCTCGTCGAGAATTCCGCGAATGGCACCGTTGTCGGAACGATCACCGGAACCGACCCCGATGTCGGGCAACCACTGACGTACTCGATCACCTCGGGTAATGCGGGCGGAGCCTTCGCGATCAATCCCACGACGGGCGAGATCACTGTGGCGAACTCGGCCCTGCTGAATTTCGAAACGACACCGTCATTCAGCCTCGTCGTCAGCATCACGGACGACGGTACGCCCGGCCTCACCGCGAGTGCCACCGTGACAATTTCCTTGCAGAATGCGAATGATGCACCACTATTCGTCAATAAATCATTCACGCTCAACGAGAACTCCGCGAATGCCACAGTCGTCGGAACAATCACAGCAACGGACGCCGATCCCGGACAGTCACTGACCTACGCCATCATCTCCGGAAATACGAACGGTGCGTTCTCGATCAATGCGACGACAGGTCAAGTTCGTGTCGCCAGCTCAGCGGCGTTGAATTTTGAGGTCACTCCCGTATTCAATCTGGTAATCCGAGCCACAGACAATGGCACTCCCAGCCAGTCGTCGACAGCGACGGCCACCATCTCACTCGCAAACGTGAACGAAGCACCGCAGATCTCTGCACAATCATTCTCTGTAGCCGAAAATTCCGTCAACGGAACACTCGTGGCAGCGGTGGCAGGATTCGATCCGGACGCCGGGCAGCCGCTGACCTACTCGATCGTCTCCGGAAATACGAACGGTGCGTTTTCGATTAATGCCACCACCGGACAGATCACCGTCGCGAACGCCGCAGCGCTCAACTTTGAAGCCACAACGGCCTTCAATCTGGTGGTCAGGATCGCCGACAATGGCACCCCCAGCCTGACCGCCAGTGCTACGGTCAGTATCTCAGTCACCAATGTGAATGAAGCACCGCTCTTCCCCGCCAAGTCCTTCACACTTAGTGAGAATTCGGCGAATGGAACCGTCGTGGGAACAACCACAGCGACCGATCCGGACGCCGGGCAGTCGCGGACCTATTCCATTGTTTCCGGCAATCCGAACGGGGCATTCAGCATCAACGCCACAACCGGACAAATCAAGGTCGCCAATTCTGCAGCGTTGAATTTTGAAACCAATCCGGTGTTCGGCCTGGTGGTGAGAGCCACAGACAATGGTACGCCCAGTGCCTCAACAGACACGACCATGACGATCACTCTGACCAACGTGAATGAAACACCGCTGATCGCGGCACAATCGTTCTCAGTGGCGGAGAACTCGGCCAATGGCACGGTGGTGGGATCCGTTGTCGCGTCAGACCCGGATGCCGGGCAGTCGCTCACTTATTCCATCACCTCCGGCAACACAAACAGTGCCTTCACGATCAACGCAGCCACCGGGCAAATCAAAGTGGCCAATGTCGCCGCGTTGAATTTCGAGACACAGCCAACCTTCACATTGCAAGTGAAAGTCACCGACAATGGCTCGCCAACTCGTACGAGCACTGCGACGGTGACGATCAGCCTCAGCGATGTCCTCGAACCGCTGGCCGTGGCCATCGATGTTGTTCCGGGGAGTTCCTCGAATACCATTCGAGTGGGAAGAACGTTTGAGCTCGCAATCCTCTCGACGGCGAGTTTCGACGCCAGAAATGTGAACGTCGCCACGGTGCGATTCGGCAAGCTGGGTACCGAGAATTCCGGCACGCGAAACACCCAAGGACAGCTCAACTACTCCTACCGAGACGTCAACAACGACGGCCGGCTGGACCTGGTTATTGAAATCAGCACCGACGCCACCGGGCTGCAAGTCGGCGACACACTCGCCCGCTTCACCGGCAGCCTTAACAACGGTCAAACACTCACTGGATCCAGCTCGGTTGTTGTTCGACGTTAGTGTAATGTGTATCCTATCAGGACCTCACGAACGAGCGTGTTCGTGAGGTAGCGGAAAATTTCCCCCCGATGTGGAGAACGGCCATGAAGCGAGTCCTGTTGAGTGCCCTCGGAGTGGTTCTTGTCTGTGCCTTGGCAACGGCGGGAGACGAGACTGGGATCTTGAAGTACGGTGATGGCAAAGCTGAAGGCAAACAAAGCCTTGGCGGCTCGGGTGAGATGATCGAGTTCACCCATCCCGCGGGAACAAAGATCTCCGGTTTAAAAATCCATGGATCTCGCTATGGGGTGCCCCAAGCGCCCGCCGAGAGTTTTTTAATCTACTTTCTCAGCCCCGATCGCAGCAAAATCCTTCAGACCGAAATGGCGGCGTATTCCCTCTTCGAACGTGGCCCGGAAACGTGGGTCACGATCTCTTTTCCACAACCCATTGAGCTGCCCGAACAGTTCTGGATCGCGCTGGATTTCCGAGCCAATCAGCGTAAGGGAGTCTACGTCAGTTACGACACCAGCACCGCCGGAAAACACTCTCGGGCAGGCCTCCCCGGCACACCTGCGACCGAGACCAAATTTGGCGGCGATTGGATGATCGAAGTGACTCTGGCCAAGTAGTGATAGGCGTCAGGCACTCCAGCGGTGCCTGACGCTTTGGTGTGTGTCGAATGCACTTTACTTGGACTTCTCCACCAGATCGAAGGCAAAGTTGTTCTTCTCTTTATCGCTGACAGTCGCCTGCAATCCCGATGTCTTAGGATCCGCGTAAACGGTAGGCAGTGGATGTTTGGCGGCCTCGGTCACCGGTGGCGGTGCCTGGCCGATCTGCAATTGATTGGGATCGTAACCCGCTACTTCCTTCAAGATCCCGACCTGTTGCGGCCCGGCCACGGCTCCGTCGTTCTGATCAAAAGTCATCAACGAGAACTTGCCCGCGGAATCTGTCGTTCCCCGGGCTGTTGAACCTCCCTGTCCCACAAAGATGACCACCGCCTTTTCCACCGGCTTCCCGGCCAACGTGACGCTACCTGTTACGGGAAAAACCTTCGGGCGCTGAGCTTTAAGTACGTCCGTTTCCGACGCGCAGCCGGTGAATACCAACAGCATTCCCGCAATCAACCATATCGTGATTCGCAATTCAAACTCCTACAGGCGATCGGCCTGAATTCCGCGTTTAGGGTTTCATCAATCCGTCAACAAGGCCGCAACGACTGGACCTAGAACTCTCCGAGAACTTCTCCGCCTGATTTGGTCCCTAGCGCGCCCCAGACTCCGTATGGGCTGGGACCAGATGAAACAATGGCCGCCGCAGAGCTGCCGGAATTGATGTTCTGACTGATGAACCGCACTGCACCGTCCAGCAAGAGGACGTGCACTCCACCGACGTGCTTACTGCTGGCGGAGAAGATCCCCTGGCTTTGATGCACTCCGCAACTCGGCGAATTGGGAGGCAGAATTGTATTAAACCCCGTCAAGTAAGTTGAACCATCCGCCCAGATAGAGCCGCGAGGTAACGCACTCCGAACGGTCACTGAATACGTTTGTGTCGCAAAATTGTAGATGCCAGCACAAGCGGCGGGATTGGTGTTGTAGGTCGGCTCAGAGACATGTCCCACATCCCCTGCACCGTTGGGAATCACCGTCTCGGACATCGCAATCGTATTGCTCGAACCATCGGTAACACTCGACATGCGAACCGAACTCTGGTACCCAAACACGCCGCGTGGATTTCGAAATGCCACTTGGTCAGCCGGGGCGGAATGGCCGCACAAGTAGCTATCACCGTTGCAGAAGACGTAGTTCGTCTTTCCCGTGCTGGTACTGACAAACGGAGATGACGGACACAGCAGCATCGGCACCTGCTGAGCCCAAGGGGTAAATGCCGTGTTCCACGGCGACATCCCCCATGCGGGCGTTCCACCCGAAATCTGATTGAAGAGCGGAGCTTGATCGTAGTAAGGTAGCAGTGGGATGAATCCACTGATGTGGGCACGGTTGGTAACGGTCCCTGGATCACCGATATCCCCTGTACCGCCACATTGCCAGTTGAATGTGTTGTACGTGTCATGATAGTTATGAATGGCCAATCCAAGCTGCTTGAGGTTGTTGCGGCATTGCGAGCGGCGAGCGGCTTCTCGAGCCTGTTGAACGGCAGGCAGCAACAACGCGATCAATACAGCAATGATCGCAATCACCACTAACAACTCAATTAACGTGAATGCTCGTGGCTTCGAAGAATGAGAGCGATAGGAAAACAGACTGAGCATCGTGGGATCTCCCTTGGGAAGTCTCGCCCAATGTGCAGAAGCTCCAAACAAGGATTCTGCCGGCACAATCACACCGGCAACACCTGTGGATTTCGAGTCACTCGTGCACTGACGATTTGAGATCGCCAATACCCGAACTTGAACAACTGCAGAAAATGACGAGGGCATTCGCAGACAGACGAAATGGAAACAATCGCATCAACACATGCCCAACAGTATATTCCTGTAATTTAGGAGAGATCAAGACAAGTCATCGGAAACCATGACCTACGGCAATAATTGGCGGAGGAAAATAGCCTTTCGAGGATATTTTCTCTCGCAAATCATGCCATTCTCGTCCGCACAGTAGGTCGTGGAACAGTGCTGTCGGATTCGTGACTTTGTGGGAAGCAAACCACTATTGAAAGGATGACCACAATGCCTCGACAGATTTTTGTAAACCTGCCCGTAAGCAACTTGAAGAAATCCATTGAGTTCTTCACCAGCCTGGGCTTTGAATTCAACCCGCAGTTCTCCGACGAGACGGGGACCTGCATGATTGTCAGCGAGCACATCTACGTGATGCTATTGACCGAGGCCAAGTTCCAGACTTTCATCCCGCATGCGATCAGCAACGCCAAGAAGGCGACGGAAGTACTGGTCTGCCTGAATGCGGAGAGCCGCCAATCGGTAGACGATATCGTTGTCAAAGCCGTTGCGGCTGGCGGCACGACATTCAGTGCTCCGCAGGATCACGGATTCTTATACGGCCACAGTTTTCAAGACCTCGACGGCCACATCTGGGAATTTATCTATATGGACCCGACAGCGATGCCGTCATAGATTTTTGCCCTCGCAGCCTCATTCAACCATCACGCGACGGACGGTTCGAGATCGGATTTGGGCTCGATCAAATCCACCACCGTTGCGGTGCGCGTCGTCGTCTCCAGCAACACCACCGTCGGGCGACCGTAGCTCCAGCCGCTGGTTTCGCCGGGGTTAATCATCATTCGGCCTTGGTCATCGCATTCAATTCGGGGTTTGTGCGTATGACCGAAAACGGCGATGTCATAATCCACATCGACACCCCGCAGTTGCCGCTTCATGTGCGCTAAAACGAATCGCGTACCATCCTCGGTCGTCAGATGCACGGGCGGCTCGGCCAGGCGCCCCACGAGCTTAATCCCCGATTGCAACCCCACCTTATTCCCCTCGTTATCACCAAAGCAGGCCACGAGCGGTGCCTTGAGATTTCTCAAAGGAGGGACAGCGATCGTCGAGACAAAGTCCCCGGCAAACAAGACCAATTCCACCTGCTCCAGATTGAAGCGTTCAACCGCCAGGCGAATGTTGACGAGATGGTCGTGTGTGTCGGCAAAAATTCCAATCTTCATAAACACTCAACAACAGGGCTAAACGTCGTGGAACAAGTCAGATTTCCAACACAAAGAAAACCATCGGACTCCATCTGACTCAGAGAGACTGAGCGTCACATGACAACTCAGTGGTCACTCCGCATGGCGAACAGTCATCTTATCCCCTGACACGACGCGGTTCAATTATTGAACCCCTTCTGCGAGTCCCTGCCCCCATGGCCTAAACCACCGTTACAAAATACGTGTGGAGCATCCTACCCGTTAAGTTCGCGAGACGTTTCTTAACGGGAGATGCTCCACACGCGAGAACCATCGCGGTGCCGCTCGATTGACCACCTCTCACCACACCATGACGAGCAGACCGCTTCTGGCAAACACGTAGCACCTGTCGTGTTCACAAGCGACTCTGCTCGCGGGGCTGCTTTCAATCAATCATGACTCACGAAGCCGAGACCATGTCTTGTTCATCCTTGGCGAAGACTTTAATCTTGTGGGCCTTCATCTCTTCCGACTTGGGAAGCTGAATCTTAAGCACACCCTGATCATAAGTGGCTTCCACCTTTGCCGCGTTCACGTCACATGGCAAAGTGATGGAGCGAGAGAAGTGCCCCAGATGTCTTTCCACGTGATGAAATGACTTGCCGTTGCCCTTCTCTTCCTTTTCCTCGCTCCGCACTCCCGAAATCGTCAGGTGATTTCCGGCAACCTGGATGTCGATGTTCTCGGCTTTCATGCCCGGAACATCCATGGTGACGTCAACACAATCCTCAGTTTCCGCCACATCGAGCGACGGTGCGAGAAACTGATTGGCCCATTGACCATCCCAATCCCCCATTCGTGACAACAAGTTATCGAACTCCCCGCGCATCAACCCCATTGGTGCGAAGGGAAACAGTGATCGCAATCCGGTGGATTCTCTTCGAGCAAGTGCAGTCATGATTCCGTCCTTTACTCATCCAGAATAGTGTTGCCGCTCCTCAAAAGGAGCAGATATTGTCAGGCTAACGGCCGCATTCATTTGTGGAATTCGGCACAACGATCCAAGCCATGCGAATCCAGAGACCGACGCCGAATCCCGCAAAAACTCGGCCTTGAACTCCCTGAACCACAATGAATAAGAGCTGCAGCTGACGTACCAAATCTGGACTTTCTGGAAGGTTTTTCCTAACTCCCGTTATTTCTCCGAATACCGCTCACGAACGCAACATTGTGTTGAGATTTTCACTATCTGAATTTTCGAAGAAGAAACATTTTGGCAGGCAGAATTGGAAACAGTGTGCGGATCTGACTCACACCTTCACGGCAGGTCGAATCGTTGGGAGGGTGAGGCTCCTGCCGAACCGCTCGGTCTTTCGGCTCTTGGGAGACTTAGCTGGAAGGTCTGACGCGAACCGTCGATTAAGTTGGCTTCGAAAGATCAATATGGAACTTTTCCAAGAGCCGATAGAGAGATCTGCGGTTAACCCCTAAAGCCCGTGCTGCACACGATTTGTTCCCTCGCTCACGCTTCAGAATTTCCAGCACATGAGCTCGTTCGACCGCGGCCAGATCATCCTCTCGCAAGGGGACATTTCCGGGATTTTCCGAGAGCCCCGCGGCAACATCGTGCGGCAGATCTTCCAGACGAATCAAGTGATCGTCCGCCAGAATCTTGCCGCGCTCGATGGCATTAATCAGCTGCCGCACATTCCCCGGCCAGGGATACTGTCGCAAGGCCTGCAGCGCCTCGGGTTCAATTTTCCATTCCGTCCCCAAACAGTGCTCGACCAGTAAGTCCACATCTTCAGAGCGTTCACGCAAGGGAGGCAATTCCAGCGACAGCACGTTGATGCGATAGTACAAGTCCTCGCGGAACCGTCCGGCTTTGACCTCATCGGCCAGCTTACGATTGGTCGCCGCGAGTATCCGCACATCGACTCGCCGCTCTTTCAGCGAGCCCACGCGTCGCAACGAACCATCCTGCAGCACTCGCAACAATTTGGCCTGCAAGGCCCCAGCCAGTTCGCCGATCTCGTCAATGAACAGCGTCCCGTGATCCGCAACTTCAAACAGTCCCTGCTTCTCCGTCACCGCTCCGGTGAACGCCCCCCGTTCATGACCAAACAGTTCGCTCTCCAGAAGGTTTTCAGGCAGCGCGGCACAGTTGATGACAACAAACGGTTTATCTGCCCGCAGACTCATTTTTTGCAGCGCCCGAGCGACCAACTCCTTACCAGTGCCGCTTTCTCCTTGAACCAGAATGGCCTTGTCAGTCGGTCCAGCCCGTTCGATCAGACGGAAGACATCCTGCATCGCCGGCGAGCGACCAATCATATCGAGCTGCCCTTGCGACCGTCGCAGGAGCGCCTTGAGCTGGCGGTTCTCCTTACGCAACGTACAGGTCTCGGCCGCTCGTTGTACGACGCCTTCCAGTTCGGCCAGAGGAAATGGCTTCAGTAGATAGTCGATCGCCCCCAGCTTCATGGCTTCGACGGCCGTCTCGATCGTGCCTTCACCCGTCAAGAGAATGACTTCGGTTTCCGGACTGCTGACCTTAATCTGCTGCAGCAATTCCAATCCTGATCGCCCGGGCATGCGGAGATCGAAGACCCCCACGTGAAACTGCTGCCGCTGGCAACGATCCACGGCCTCCTCGGCCGTTCGGGCATCCTGTACGCGATAGCCACGCCGCAGAAACCAGCGAACCACCGTCTTGCGATAGTCCTCATCATCTTCGACGACCAGCAGATCGATGTTCTCTGGATGAATCATGCCATCCCTTTCATCTCTAAGCTGCCCGCAGTTGATGCCCGTTGTTTCAATACCAAAGGTGCCGCAACGCACCGACGCCCCTATCCCACCATCCGTTATCCAGTGTACCACGATGTCGCCAGAGCCAAGTGACGACCTAAAGGATTTTTTATTCTGAATGAAACGACCTCCGGCCAAAACGTCGTTCGCTCGATAAACAAAACGCGCTCGCAGTGGCGGGGTGAGATAAGAATCAAAGTTCAAAATAATATTTGAGCTCGCCACTGCGATCGCGTTCAGATTGCCGGGCAAATAATGACATGATGCCCAGCCTTCGACTCCCAGACGTGGTTCGATCAAGGCATCACAAATTCGTGTCGCGGATGACGCACCGTAAGTACCGGACAAGGGGCTTTTCGGACAACTTTCTCCGCAATATTTCCTAGTAGAACATGAGCCAAGGCCCCTCGCCCGTGGGTCCCCATGACGATCAGATCCATTTGCTGTTCCCGGGCATAACGGATGATCTCCAGGAACGGCGACCCTTTACGCATGACTAAGGTGACCCCCAGTCGATCCCGGTCCTCACGCGAAATGACTCCTTCCAACTGCTCTGCGGCCCATTTTTCGATTTCTTCCAAGTAATTCGGAGGCAGATAGGCCACACCGTCCATCATGACCGGGATTCCATTCTCCAGCACATGCAGGACATGCAATGCCGCCCCAAACGTCTTCGCCATCAACACGGCGTGCTCCACGGCACAGGCCGATGTATCACTAAAATCCGCCGCCAACAGGATCCGTTGAAAACTCGCCATGATTTCTCTCCTTGCTGCGGAATCGGTCCTCACCACCTGAAACAATCACAAGCCAGGCGCGGGCTCTAAAACTCAACTTCACGCCCCACAGAGGCACATCAAGACGGGCCACATTGGATTTGCCAATGCGACATCTCAATGAGTTGCCGTATCACCAATCTCTATTTCGCAATTGGAGTGCCATGCCGGACCATTCGCGAATGCAGCCAGCTCACGGGAGCAAAATCCATCCCGCCAAACAGTCAATGTGACGCGTTTCGCAGGGATACGCGGAGATCTCATCGAATGCCGGGCAACGAACTTAGGAACTCAACTGCCATTCCAATGCATCACAAACAACGAAACCGCCCAAACATTCGCAACAATTCTGGCTTCCGAGAAAAATCGAGCGGATTCGACACAATCAATGAGCGATTTCGCACGCCAGCAATCCTTGCCTGGCATCAGGGTAGGAAACAACAAAATTACCGACCGCATCAACTAGTTAAGGTTGACGCGACGGTTACCATCATCACCATCATTCCCACCTTAAAGTCCCTGATACGGCGACCTATTCGGAATTACCCTGCGTAAGAGTACTCACTTCGAACTGCGGGCCAAGCCGGGCTATACGGTGAATGGAATCTCCAGCCGGGTTGGCGCAGGTTATGATGACCTGCAAGTTTCATTTGCTCGGGTCACGAAGACCGGCTTGGATACTGCTCGCACCTACTCATCCGCAGTCGTGGGGGCCCCACGAGGTCCCGACGCCGTACCAGCCGTGATGACTTCGGGAGATCAGCCCATTGTGGGCATCTTTGGACATGCCGATGACTTTTTGCACGGCATGGGGTTGATCATCGCGAAATAGCGAGCGCCATCAAATCGCGGTGGCGAAGATTGCGGCTTGAACGGTAGCAGTCGTGCCATCATCAAAAACAATTCCCCCCTGCAGAGCGATCCGCAGGAGGGAACTGAGTTCTTAACAATTCTTTACTTACGGCACCGACGGAAACCGCTGTTCCGCATTGCCGACTCCCTTCGCACGCATCATGTCACGTTGACAGTCTTCGTGCCGATGTTGCTGACCTCACCGGTGTTGTCCGTAACTTGCACACCGACGACTCGCGGACCTGGTTGGCCATTGCTACCCCGGAAGATCACCGCGGCAGCGACTGACTTCACGCGGGCCAACGTCGCATTCGAATTGAAACTAATCTGAATCGGCACGCCACGCACGCCGCCAGTGATGGTACCGACCACCACCAAGCCAACTCGAATCGTGCCCCGCTTGATATTCACGGCACCACGTCTCGCCCCAGATCGGCCGAAGCTGAGGCTGTCATTGGTCCCCGCACCCGACTGAATCGTGACCGTCATTTGACCGCCGTTGAAGATCGGCGAATCGGCATCGGTAATGTTAATCGCCGGATCCAGAACGAGCTTTTTATGGCCCTTCACCGTTCGATTGCCCGCGGACGTCGTCACCACCGGTGACGCATTCTGGGAGGTCACCGTCAACGTCACCGTGGTGATATCGCCCAACGCCGTTCCATCGTTCGCCCGGTAAGTAAACGTATCGGTTCCGGTGTAGTTGTTCGCCGGCGTATACGTAAACGAACCATTAGTATTCAACACCACAGATCCATGAGCCGGGTTGGAAGCCAGCTGTGCGGTCAACGTATTGCCATCGACGTCAATATCGTTGGCGAGAACGCCCGTTCCACCAACAACCAATGGTGTGTTCTTGTTGACGGCATAGCTATCGTTGACTCCCACCGGAGCATCGTTCACGGCAGTGACTGTGATTGTCACCGTCGCCGCAGTGCCGTTGACCGTGCCATCATTGGCAATGTAGGTAAACGTGTCAGTTCCCGTAAAATTGGCCGCCGGTGTATAGACAAATCCACCATTGGTCCCCAAATTCACCGTGCCATGAGACGGCTGGCTGGCGATCGTCGCCGTCAATGGGTCGCTGTCCGGGTCCGTATCATTGATGAGCACACCTGAACCACCCAATACCGTCAAGGTCCCGTCTTCAGCGATCGAATAAGCATCATTCGTCGACACGGGCGCTTGATTCGAACCATTGACCGTGAGACTGACCGTCGTCACGTTGCTAGTGAGAGTTCCATCGCTGACACGGTAGGTAAAGCTATCCGTACCGAAGTAATTGGCGGTGGGTGTGTAGGTAAACGACCCGTTCGGATTGAAGGTAATCGCACCATGTGCCGGTTGCGACATCAGCGTCGCTGTGAGCGCATTTCCATCGGCATCCTGGTCATTCGAAATCACGCCAGGAGCAGTGACCACCAATGACTGATTCTCATTCAAGTTGTAACCATCCGGATTCGCCACAGGTGCATCATTCACCGAACTAATCGTCAACACAACCGTCGCCAGACCACTATTCAACGAGCCATCGCCAGCCTGATAGATAAAACTGTCAGTGCCGTGATAGTCGGCTTGTGGAGTATAAATGAATGTTCCATTCGGGCTCAGCAAAACCGTTCCGTGTGACGGTGGGCTAATGAGAACCGCGGTCAGCGTATCCCCATCGGCGTCGGTGTCATTAAAGAGAACCCCATTCGACAGAGTCGTCGCAAAGAGCGTATCTTCGGTCACGGCATAGTTATCATTGTTGGCGACAGGAGCCCGATTGGGGACCCCCACGACAGAAATCGTGACCGTCGCAGAGTTACTCAACGCCGTACCATCGCTCGCCTGATAGGTAAAGCTGTCGAAGCCTGTAAACCCAGCATTCGGCGTGTAAGTAAACGAACCATTGGGATTGAGAACCAGCTGACCATTCAGCGGTAGCGTTCCTACAGTTGCCGTCAGCGTGTTCCCATCGACATCGTTATCGTTGGCCAGCACTCCATTGGCGGAATTCACCGACAACGCCACGCCAGTAGTCGCTGAGTACGTATCATTCGAAGCCGTGGGGGCGTCATTCGACGGAAGGACAGAGATGGTGACCGTCGCCACATTGCTCAGAGCCTGCCCATCGGAAACCTGATATGTAAAGGTATCCGTGCCGTTAAAGTTCGCATCAGGCGTATACACAAACGCCCCGGTGGGGGACAACGTCAGCGTTCCATGCTGTGGCTGGGCCACGATGTTGGCCGTCAGAGAGCCGGAATCCGGATCAGTGTCGTTGAGCAACACCCCCGTGGCCAGCAGCACAGTCAAGGTTGTATCTTCATTCACTTGATAGGAATCGGCATTGGCCACCGGGGGATCATTGGAGCCCGTCACATTCAAGCTCACGGTGACAATGTTGCCCGGTGTCACACTATCCGAGGCCCGATAAGTAAAGCTGTCTGGACCGTTGTAATTCGCGGCCGGCGTATAGGTAAATCCACCACCCGGATCCAGTACCAAAATACCGTGCGTCGGGTTCGTCACCAAAATGGCAATCAGCGAACCACTGTCGACGTCGGAATCATTCCCCAGCACCCCGGGCCCCGACACCACCAACGGTGTGTCTTCGGAAGTCGTATAGCTATCGCCCACCGTGACCGGTGCATCATTCACGGACGCAATGTTTAACGTGACTGTGGCCACATTACTGGACGAGGACGGGTCTGACGCAAAATACGTAAAGCTATCAGTCCCAAAGTAATTCGCCTGGGGCGTATAGTCGAAGGTGCCATCCGCACGCAGCACCAACGTACCATGCTGCGGTGGCGAGACCAACGTCGCCGTCAACTGCGATGCTGGATTCACAGGAAAATCGGCATCGGTATCATTTCCGAGGACGCCGCTGGCAACCGACCCTGCGGTGATGTTCAGCGGAGTATCTTCCGTCACAGCGTACGTATTTCCATTCGCGACCGGCGGACTATTCGCCGCTGCCGACACGAGAATCGAGACGGTGGCCGTATTACTTAACAAGGTCCCGTCGCTGGCCTGGTAAGTAAAGGAATCGGGCCCGTTATACCCCAAAACGGGTGTATAAACAAATGAACCATCGGGACTGAGAACCACAACCCCATGCTGTGGTAGCGCGACAATACTCGCGAACAGCGTCTGGCCTTCCGCGTCAGTGTCATTGGCCAAAACCCCATTCCCCGCAAGCACAACCAGTGGCGTGCTCGTCGTCGTGGCATACAGGTCGCCCGCCGCCACCGGGGCATCATTCACCGCAGCAATCGTTAACGATACTGTGGCCAAATTGCTGAGTCCCGATCCGTCAGACGCGCGATAGGTAAAACTATCCGGACCGCTGTAATTGGCATTCGGAGTGTAGAGGAAGCCCCCCCTCGGCAATAACGCGAGCGTACCATGCTGTGGCCCGGTAGCGATGATCGCCGTCAACGCATCACCGTCGGCATCGGTATCGTTTAACAACACGCCCGTGCCAGCCAGAACGTTCAGCGGAGTGTCCTCTGTCCCGCTGTAGGCATCATTCACAGCGACGGGGGCATCATTCACACTGTTCACAGTCAGGCTCACGGTCACTACATTGCTGTCAGCCGTGCCGTCATTCGCCTTGTAGGTGAAACTATCACTCCCATGGTAATTGGCCGTGGGCGTATACGTGAATGAACCATTCGGATTCAACGTCAACGTCCCGTGTGCGGGCCCCGAGACTAAGATTGCCGCCAGCGTATTGCCGTCAAGATCCGAATCATTCGTCAGTACGCCTGCTGCGGCGACAACCAACGCCACATCCTCATTGGTTGTGTAGCTGTCAGGTGCGGCCACGGGTGCGTCGTTCGCCCCGGCCACGTTGATCGTGACAGTCGCAATATTACTGTGCGCCCCAAGACTGGTCCCCTGGTACGTAAACGTATCCACCCCGTTGAAATTGGGATCCGGGGTGTAGACAAACGAGCCATTGGCCGCGAGCACGAGCGTACCGTGCAACGGATTCGACACCACTGCCGCTGTTAACGTCCCGCCATCGGGGTTGAGATCATTGATCAAGACTCCCAGTCCAACCGCAACGGTCAACGTGCTATCTTCGATCGCACTATAAGTATCGTTTGTCGCAACCGGAGAATCTGCGACACCGTTGACAATGATGGTCACCGTCGTCGTAGCCCCGAATGCTTGGCCATCGCTCGCCCGATAGGTAAAGCTGTCGGTCCCGTTGTAGTTGGCGTTCGGGACATAGGTAAATGACCCGTTGGCATTCAGCGTCAGGCTGCCGTGCGCCGGATTGCCCACGACCGACGCCGTCAACGGATCGCCATCCACATCGGTATCATTGGTAAGGACACCCGACGCCGGGATCGTCAGTGTTGTATCTTCGTTCGTACTGTAGCTGTCCCCCACCGAGACCGGTGCGTCATTCAATGACAGGACATTGATGGTGACCGTCGCCACGTTACTCGAAGACAGCAACAAGTCACGGGCCTGATACGTAAAGGTATCGATGCCGTGGAAATTGGCGTCGGGCGTATAAATAAATGTTCCAGTCGGCAGGAACAACAACGTGCCATGCTGCGTCGACGTTACCAGATTGGCGGTCAGCAGAAGATCGCCCAAGCCAATCGGATCAGGCAACCCAATGAGATCCGGATCGGTGTCATTCACGAGAACGCCGACGAGAGCCGTCCCCAGATTGAGGTTCAGAATGGAATCCTCATTCACGCTGAACGTGTCATTCACCGCCACAGGCGGATGGTTCAACAGAATCGGAAGATCAATCAGCGCGGGGACCACACGCTCTTCCAATGACTCCAACGCTCCGAGAACCCCACGGGTTCGTTGACGAGCGTGCCTTCGCGGAAACATCCACGAATGGGATCGATGCGAAAATCCTCTGATAGCAGCCGGTATCCAGTCGATGCGCATGACCAATCTCCCTGATTCGTTGATACAGATAAAAAATAAATTGCAGAAGTCTTCTCGCGACGCGCAGGCAGCCACTCGCGCACCATCCACGACCTGAGTCTGCACCATCGAATGTGGTGAGTCAGCAACAAGTGAACGCGCAACGACAGCCCCAGAAGCCAGCCAGCCTCACAAATAAGAACAACTACGATTGCGCTACAGAGAAATCCGCAGCTTCAGAAGTCAGCGAACAGACGTTTCAACCGAGAACAGAAAACATCTCACGAATGAGACGCAGACGGCCATGAGCCCTTTGGGGCATGCTCCTCAGTTGTCATCGTCTCAAGACTACTTTCAGCTTAGCATCAGGGTTCTAAGACGTCAAAGAATGTCCAGGCATTTTTTGTTCCCTAGTTGCTACCTATACGACGCAGATGTTTTACGCATTCTGCCATGGGCATTAATGACGTCTCTGCACGTTGCATAACCACAACGCGCGGTTCCTTAGCATTTCCAGTCAATTCATGACTCAAGATGCATTTGTTATACGTACAGTGTGCGATCAATATGAACATTTATAGCGCGCGGCAATGTCTAACTGCTTCTGAAATTTCGACATTCCGAACAAATGAGGAATTCACCTCAAGGCGATCACCTCGTCAGCATTTTGGCTCCTCAGCGATCAGCCTGCGCTCTGAACAGCCAGCCAACAACAACATATTGGCACTAAGCAATGTATCGAATATACAACACGGTGACAGCATTCTCGAAGACAGTACCACCAAGAATCAGAAGCAGCGGCTCGGCCGTCCTTGCCTCGGTTGTCGACCGTGAAAATCCAGGTCAAGACAACATAAATGAGATCTGTTTATCCAGAATAGCTAATCGAGCAAGCTTGACATGAAGGGGGGCGAAGAACTCGCCGATTATGGCCCAATGCCCCTGATTCTTGATCCAAAACAAGACCAATGAATCGCCCTCAAAAAAGACATCTCACACGCATGGCCTGCAAAGCTGAATCGACGATCACGAGCTCCACATTGACCAAGATTGGCAATCTATTAAGACCCGCGCGATACTAAATAGACGTGAACGATCGAGAAAGAGTTTCAATCGTCAACCAAAAACGACAATGACAATCGAGCAGCACTATTTGGAATAGTAATCTAGTGATTATCATAATGAACAAGCTTCAAACGCGTCTCGGACATCTTGATCCAGATATCGAGAACACCTGTTCGAAGAACACTTAGCATTTAAGACAAGGTCGCAAGATAACCCTTCGAGCGGGAATGACCGGCAAGACGAGTCGTCAGCAAAGTCCGGCATCCGAGTGCGGTTCACTCCCAAGCACACTGCTCTTTCGGATTTCGAGCACACTGCAAGCTCAATTCTCTTCTGTCGACTGTAGACAAAGGACAACGCAACGACTCCGCGTCTTCAAGAAGCAGTGCTGGAAGTCCAACATCCAAGGGTTGCTCGATGAAGACGTGAGTCAAACTCTCGAACCGCCAGCCGCAGAGCTCGCCAAATCGAAACATCCGGCAAACTGGATATCCAATGCCCCTGGTGCCCCCCCAAAAAAAAGGGAGAGCGCAGCGATGGCGGCAACACGCAAATCAACGGGCCGGAATTCGAGTACCTTCCGATACGATGCCGAAACTTACTCGCCGCCCCCACGTGAGAACTGGGGGAAGGACGCCGTTTCGATCATGGTAGATGTTCAGCGCCAGTACATTCTGTCGTAACTGCGATTGGCACTGATAGTTTCTCGCCAACTCACGAGCGGCTGCAATTGCCGGCAGCGGCAAGGAAATGAGAAGAGCACAGATCGCCAAATCAACAGAAGTTCGAGTCGAGGAAAACCTCGACGATCGCCGTGGCGTTCACCCGTGTCATTGAATCTTGACCTTATCGGCCTGATTGCGGCTTTGAATGCTCAACAGATCCTTCCAACTCACCACTCGAATTCCCAATCGCTGAATCTCATCCTTAACTTCCGCGGAGGTAAAAACCCTGGCATCTGCCTCCCGTCGATCAGGAGCATTAGGCAGCAGAGTACGGTGGACCCCATTGTCTAGACCAGAAAACGGTTTTTATTAGAGAGA
>JAZKFE010000015.1:0-37933 GCA_040386595.1 Planctomycetota bacterium
TGGGTTAATGCCAGCCCCTCCGAAGGGATGTGCCTGAGCTTGCTGGAGGCGTGGCTGGCTGGCGTCCCCTGCATCAGCACACCGACAGGAGCGATCCCGGAACTTGAGCGCGAGTACGGCCGGCTAGTCATCCCGATTCCATTCGGGGCAGACGGCCAGACGATCGCCCAAGCAATCCTCCGCACACCCTCACGGCAGGAGCTGGCCCGGCAAACCCCATCCGCGAGGGAACTCGCCTGGGCAAAGTTCACCTCCGCGGCAATGGCCGCCCGCTGGGACAATTACTTATCTCAAACGATTAAGGAGAGACCATGAATTTGAAGAGATTCGCGAGCATCGGGGCAGACATTTGGATCGGCTCGGCGGACATGTGCCCTGAAAGGTACACCGCATTTGAACACAAGATCCACATTCACTCGCCCGGTCAAGTGTCGCCCTGTACTCACGCTGCCCCGTCTGATCTGTCGTTGCAATTCGTTGAGAAAATCCCGCTGGGCTCCGAGCGGATTCAGGCAATCCATCGTGTGGCGGTCCTACCCGGGAGGCTGTTCATCCACTGCGGGGCGGGAATGTGCAGATCCCCCACGGCGGCAATCGTCGCGTTGGTCGCGCGAGGATACACCCCAGGTCAAGCAATGGGAGCGATTGCCGATGCGATGTGGCGGCAGTACGCGGACCGAATAACACCGTGGTGGGAGCATGCCGTCATGCAGGAAATCTTCAATTCCCCATCCGCGCTGTGAGTCGCAAAGAACAAAGCAACTCCGGCCGGAATGGTCGGGGTTGCTTTGGCTATCCTTCCGCCGGTGGAGTCAGCTTAATCCGCAGGCCTTGCAGCAGTCCCAGCAACTCACCGCGGGTCATGTTCCACGTCATCCGGATTCCGTTGAGCCAAGCGTCAAATTCACCATCGATCCACAGGACCGCGTCATTGTCTAGGACGATTCGGAATTCGCCATCGTAGGTTGGCTCCCATCCCAGGGACTGCAGCCACTCGTCGTTGATCGGCTCGGCATAGTAGGCCGGCAACCGCTTCCGGATCTCCTCAACGATCACTTCGGCCCCATAGCCGTCGCTTCGCTTGACGTCCCGATATTGAGGGTCAAGGAAGTATTCCGGGAGCGGGATTAGAATATCCCCATCCCCCATCTCTCGATTGTCAACCTCATTGCGAACCCCGTCCCGGTAGAGATATTCGCAGCGACCAAGTATCAGATTCCCGCGGTTGAGATCGATCGAAATCATGACTTCGCCTTTCTAGCCGCCTTCTTCGGGGCCTCAGGGATATTCCTTGGCGGGTGTCCCATCATCTTTCCGATGGCATCTAGGTCCACCGGCCGCCCTCGGTCTCGCATTGTTTCAATCAGTTCGGGCCGGCCGATCTTCTCACAAACTGATTCGCGGATCAGATGGCTGATCTCGATGTTTTTGGTTCGGCAATATTCTAGCCAAGCCTCATCCATCTCCGACGAGATCCGCGTTCGAATCGTTTTACTTGGTGACATGGTCGGATTCTCAAAGGCCCGCCGGGACAATCCCGGCGGGCGGTTAAGGGTTAATGTTAGTAGGCGTCAGAGAGGCTGTCGGCGAGTCGCAAGAGATCTTGATACGCGTCTTCTAAGGCTTCTAACGCAGTCGAATTATTGGCGAAATGCTTCTCTAACAGTACCAACGTTTCGGCCAAATCGGCAACCTGCTGGCTTGCTCTGTTAGATAGTTCCAGTACAGGCATCGGCGGGCGGACCGTGACAATCCCTCGATCGATCTCGGCAAAAGCCGCATACAATACCGGACCCGCCGGGAAGTGGCTGTCGTTGTTGACATCGTACACCCGCACGTAACATCGGCCGAACTTCAAACCCGCCTTCATCCCAGCAACAATCGCTTCGTGGTGACTGTCGGCCGTGACCACTACCTGAAGTGCCTCGCGGTTGCTGTCTAGTGCGGTTTCTTGGATTCGAACTGCCCAGGTGTTATTCTGACTCATGGCTCTTGCTCCTTTCAGCATTTGCCGCCGGGGTGAGGATCGCGAGTCTTCGCCCCGGCACTTTTCTTTGACGGCTGCAACCACTGCAGTTGTCATGTCACAATTGTAGCTACATTTACCAGCACGTCAATACAATTGTAGCTACATTTTTAAAACTCCCAGAGTGAATCACGAAAACGCTGGGCAGCAGTCGGGTTTCAACTCAAGAATACAGCCATTGAATAAAGCGGTAGGCACTACTGGCGATGATCACGAACGCCAACTGAAACCCGAACACCTGCCACTTCTCCCGCTGCTTGCGGTCGAACCGCTCGCAGTCGATGGCATACTGATCGGCCTGTGTCCGCCGGCGTCTGTACCTGGGCATGATCTCGTGGGCTTGCGTTTGAAGTGTGCGTCGGTATCGTATTACCCACTGAATATACCACCACCTAAACGAGGATCAACCCCCATGCTTCGCCGCGCCCACTGCTACACCTGCAAGCAGTCTCAACCGTTCGAACTGACCAAACCGAACCACATTCTCCACCTGTTACTGTCGTGCTGCACGCTGGGATTCTGGTTACCAATTTGGGCGATGCTGACGGTGATCAAGCCTCTGGCGATCGTCACTCTGGTCATTGGAGGGATCGTTCTGTTGAGCGTCTTGAACTCCTAAACTGAACGTCCGCTTTCTGACACTTCCTGAAATCCATCTGGCATAACCCCAGGTGGATTTTGCCTTTAGGACAACCTAAGAATCACCGCATAAAACAGGGCAATTATGATTTGACCCAGACGGTTGTCTGGCATAATATCAATTCCGTACACAACGTACATAACGTCTCTTACACCGCGGCAGATCAGGCCACGGCAGGGCACTCGGTGAAGCCCTTTCACGAAATTCACCACGCGCCTTGCCGCGCCCTACTGATGCGGCAAACGCAACCATCCCAGGCTGAACAACCCATGTCACGCACACACCTACCGCCCTCGTTGCGGCCGGCGTTTCCACGCGCCTACACCTTGCCCAATACACTGACCGCGAGGGGTTCGGACGGGAAACCGTTGCTCGTGATCTTGCGGATACAACGCATGGAGAATAGACTCCCACGACGTGCCAGAGTCTCAACCTCTGGCTATTCAGACCTTACGCGATTGGCGTCGCCTGGGGTAATAGTCGTGAAAGTGAATCATTCAGCGGACGCTCGCGCGTCCTGCTTCTGCATTGCTGCGCTGTCGACTCCGGGCAAAAAGCCCGTTGAGTTGCCGCAGTGCCCCTGCGCATTCTGCTACTGTATTGCCGTGCTGTCGACTCCGAGTAAGAGACCCGTTGAGTTGTCGCAGCTTCTCTCCACGTCCACCCTCTGCATTGCTGTGGTGTCAACTCCAGGCAAAAGACCTGTTGAGTTGCCACAGTATCCCCGCCCGCCTCCGAGCGGCATCTCCCTACGCGCACAAAAAGAGCCGGTTGAGTTCTAGGAAAACCCTTCCGGCTAATCTGTTCGACGTCATTCCCCATTGCAAAGGAAAGTCGCTTATGTACAGCGATGATAGGGAAGGTACGCCCGGAGGTCAAGCGAAGAATTCCCGGCTGCGAATTAAACCAGATGAATACTACTTCACTGATGAAGTCGCGGCCGCATTCAGAGTCAGTGATAAGACCGTTGACCTGTGGGCAGAAAAGGGATTGAAGAGGACCGACAAAGGAGAGCTCGGCATGAAAAGTTACATCTACTTTGGGGACTGGATTCTTGATTGGATGAGAACGCATCACGAATGAAAGGGGCAGGGCCAGATGACTGTTAAGGTCTACGTCATCAAGCGCGAGGACCGTAGAAACTACGTCTGCCAATGGGAAGATCCGATTACCGGGATCACGAAAATGAAATCCGCGGGCACTGCGAACAGGCGTGAGGCCGACAAGTTCGCGGGCAGCCTGGAGAGCGCCATTAACGAGGACCGGGTAGTTGATCCCCTTACAACGCCGTGGTCGGTTCTTGCCGACCGTTACGAGAACGAGGTCATGAAAGGAAGGGCGGTGAAAACCTTGGCGAAATTCAAAGCTGTCAGAGGCTGGGTTGAACGAATCATCAATCCCAAGTTGGCCAGATCGGTTGACGACAGTGAGGTCAGCAAACTGCAAGGCAAGATGCGTGATGAGGGACTCGCGGAAGCTACGATCAAATCTAACCTGACAGCCCTTCAAGCCTGTCTCAACTGGGGAAAGGATATCGTAAAGCTGATCACCAAGGTGCCGGCAATTATGATGCCGACGCGCGTAGGGGAAATGAAGGGCCGAGCACTGGAGACCACCGAGTTTATCGGCATGCTGAACGCGATCCCGAAGGTGATCGGAGCGCAGCACGTCGAAGGGTTTCACTTCCTCTTGGTGGGGCTCTGGCTGTCCGGGCTGAGACTTGACGAAGCACTCCGCTTGACTTGGCGTCCGACCGCAGACGGCATCTCGGTTGAGTTCGATGACGGGGTGCCGAAGATCCGTATTGAAGCCAACGCAGACAAGAGTACGGAGCAGCGGTTGCTTCCGGTTGCCCCTGACTTCCGGATGTTTTTGTGTGCCGTGCCAGAGGAGCAACGCGAAGGGCACGTGTTCAATCCGCGAGTAGACCGGATGAAAACCGATCGACTGCGAATGGACACGTGCAGTAAGCTGATATCCCGGCTGGGAGAAGAGGCCGGAATCGTCGTGGCCGAATACCCCCCATTGCCTGGGGAAACCGAGATCAGAATCAAGTACGCAAGTGCTCACGATCTTCGTCGTTCGTTTGGTACGCGATGGTCTGATGAGCTCACTGACGAGCAACTTCAGATCTTCATGCGGCACAAGGACATCGAAACCACGCGTAAGTACTATGCCAAAAAGAACTTAAAGAAAGTCGAGGACAGTATCACCGAAGCGATGCACAAATTTTCTGACACTTCTTCTGACATCCTGCAGCTTCGCCGGCCCGCTTAGTGGGGCCGGCCTGACGAAATCCAATGCACCGAGAGGGAGTCGAACCCCCAACCTACGGTTCCGAAGACCGTTGCTCTATCCATTGAGCTATCGGTGCAATTTATTTGCGAGGTCTCAAAGCGCTGCCGCCTTAAGTCCTCAGCCGTCTCTCCACAGGGTATGCTGAAACGGTCGCCGGGGCAAGCGTCGAGGGGCTCATTGACGCTAGGATTTGTCTGATCCCCCACGCCCAGACCAACTTTCACCGTGGCGATTGCCCATCGCCACTGTTGAGATTTCCCAATACACCGAATTTACGACTTCAGCGGCACTGCCGTCGGCGGGGCTTTGCCAGTGGTCTTTCCCTTCACGTCGGCTTTTCCGGCCTTCTTAATTTCGGGGTAATTCAAGAGATACTTCCGCCGCTGCTGGGCAAACGCACCAAGCGTCATGACCGGCCGATGCCCCGCCAGAATGGGTTCAGTCCCTTTACCGACCGCCTTTTTGAAGATCGGATACGACGTCAGCTTCCGCGTGTCAGCCTCGACTTCTTTCGAGATCAAAGTGACGTATTCGTCGACGACGGGTTCCAGCTGCTTCCAATCGAGCCAATCTGTAGCGATCGTGCGAACATGGTCCAGGTAGCGTGCTCTTAAGGTAGGAACCGCGAGCAACTTGCTCCGCAGCGGTTTTGTCGAATCATCCATCCCGATCAGCGGATCAAGGTCAACTCCTCCACCCATCATGCGTGGCCCGCCTCCCATCCGGCCGGGGCCACCGCCGGGTCCGCCGAAACCACCAGCGCCGCCAGCACCTCCGGCCCCGCCTGGTCCACCTCCGGCCCCACCATTGCCTCCAGCGCCGCCATTTTGACCGGGACCGCCGGCATTACCTTGCCGCGGACCATTCCGACCGGGGCCACCGGGAGCTCCGCCACCGCCGCCGGCTCCTCCCGCGCCACCGAAACCACCAGCACCACCCGAGCCGCCAGCACCTCCGGCTCCCCCTGGTCCACCTCCGGCCCCGCCGTTACCACCACCGCCGCCTGCATTGCGTTGCCGTGGGCCATTGCGACCAGGTTCACCGGGGCCACCCCCTGCTCCTCCTGCGCCGCCGAAGCCACCTCCACCCGGACCGCCGGGCCCACCAGGGCCTCCCGGTCCGCCCGCCATACCCGGGCCCATACCGGGCCCCATCGCTGGTTGAAAGACTTCATTCATGTCATGCGGGATGATGTGGAATTTACCTTGTTCATCCAGGTAGAGGCTGTAGTCACTCGCGCGGGCCCAGTATCCGTCACTGTTGATTAGCGCGTTCTCCAACGCCAGAAACCACAAGGCGCTGTCGATATCCAACGACGACGCCAGCGCGTCTTCCAACTGCCCTGATGGCGTTTCACTGAGCGTCCTGCACAGGGCGATCAACGCCTTCCAGGCCTCGGGATTCTCTTCGGATTTGATCTCATACCGCTGTTGATAGTCCGCGACATCCTCGCCCAGATAATCGAGACCGCCGCCCCCCCGAGGACTCCCCGGCACTTTCCAGCGAGTCCCTTTTCCCTCAGAAAAGTGTTCCTTCACCAGAATCTTGTCGAACTGCTGAGCATTGATGTAGATCCCCCAGTTCTCACCGTTAATCGCCACTTTGGCAAAATTGGCCTTGGGAACCGGCAGGTACTTCTGGGCGATGTGCGAATAGAGCACCGTGTGCAGGAACGTCGGATCGTCGTGCGAGTTCAGCAAATTGACCGTTTTATATCCGTACAATCGCTGCTCGGGATCGACATAATCGAGAGACAGATTCAAGGATCGCTTGAAACCTTCGCTCACCGTGAAGAAGGACGACGCTCCCCGAAAATGGACACCCACATTGGGATACTTCTTGCCGTCCACGGTCAGCGTTGCGGGGATTTCGACATCGGTGTGATAGAAATCGGCGAGTTCCGCTTCCCAATCGGGCGATTCGAATTCGAGGAAAAACGTTCGCAGAACCTTGGTGTCATAGAACGCCGCATCGGTGTGGGCTTTGACATCTTCAGGAGAAATCTTCTTGCCGGCTCGAGGAGCTGCTGGAGCTTGTCCTCCGGGACCGCGCCCCGGCGGGCCGCCAGGGCCTCCAGGACCACCGGCATTCCCGGGACCACCCGGGCCGCCACCAGCACCACCAGCACCACCAAATCCGCCTGCTCCCCCAGGACCTCCGGGGCCACCCCGACCGTGACCACCACGTTGAGCCTTGGCCGCCTGTCGAGCCGCTTGGCGTTCCTGCGAATTCAAACGCCCGTCGCCATCTTGATCAAACTGCTTGACCAGTTCGAGCTCCTGCCCCATTGGACCACCGGGTCCTCCAGGGCCACCCGGACCGCCACCAAATCCCCCCGCGCCGCCCGGGCCTCTGTTGTCTTGCGCCTCGACGAGAATCGTCGTGGCCCCCGTAATAAGGATCAACACGGCAATCACAGTACTGCAGCGGATCAAGTAGCTCATCGTATTTCCCGTGGATGCGTAGTGACGATCCTCATGGCGCAAGTTCACAAGACGATTCCGGTAAAGAGAATCCTCTTTCTGGAGAAACTCTTTTTCCGCACGGCCGCGACTCAGATTTTTCGAAATTATTCCCAGATGCGCAAAATATCAGTGGCGCTGACGGTTCAAGATGTGCCCAGGACGCGTAGTTGAATACAGACCGGCCGAGAATGGCCTCATTCCAGAAATCTAATGATTTGCCTTAAATCCAGTATCACCGTCACCCAAGTTGGTTACAAGCGGAACCTGAATTGCAAAGAGAGTCGTTGTTCGCTCCGCGAACTGAACGTGCTTTCAGAATCGGGTCAAAATCTGCTTGAACCGCGACAAAGCCCAGATTGGCGGTCGCCCGCCGTTTTCGCTATCTTTCGGGCGGGCTGCCAGTGGGGCAGGAATTGAAAATCAGGCGAGTAGGAATCACCGTAGAAAGACCACCATGCGAGTCGTGACGTTTGGCGAAGTGATGTTGCGGATGTGTCCGCCGGAGTACATGCGGTTACGGCAAGTGCTGCCCGGTACGCTGGAAGTCACGTTCGGCGGCGGTGAAGTGAACGTGGCCGTGTCGGTCGCCTTTCAAGGTGGCCAGGCAGCCTTCGTCTCGGCCTTGCCGGACAATCCGCTGACCGACGGCTTCGAACAGGAACTGCGGAAGCTCAACGTGGGCACAGACCTCGTCCAGCGCTGCAAAGAGGGTCGCTTCGGCGTTTACTTCGTCGAGACCGGTGCCAATCAACGCGGTGGCACCGTCACCTACGACCGTGACTACAGTTCGATTTCGCTCACGCCCGCGTCGAGCTACCCTTGGGACAAAATCTTCGCCGATGCCAGCTGGTTTCATATCACCGGCATCACACCGGCCCTCAGTGCCATCTCGGCGAGTGCCGCCCTGGCCTCGGTCCAAGAAGCCAAACGCCGCGGCATTCCCGTCTCGTGCGATCTGAACTTCCGCAAAAAGCTGTGGAAGTGGCAGCCCGGGAAATCGGCCACTGCGTTGGCTCGTGAGACCATGCGCGGCATGATGCCCTACATCGACCTCGTGATTGCCAATGAAGAAGATGCCGACCTGGCTCTCGGCATCCAAGCCGCCGGAACCGATGTCGAACACGGCGAACTCAACATTGCCGCGTACGAAGACGTTGCCAAACGTATCGTCGCCGACTTCCCGAATGTGTCCAAGGTGGCCATCACCCTGCGTGAGAGTCACTCCGCCAGCCACAATAACTGGGGCGCGTTGCTCTACGATGCTCAGACGAAAAAGATCCACGCCGCTCCAACAGGTCCCGATGGAAAGTACGAACCCTACGAGATCCACAACATCATCGACCGCGTCGGTGGTGGCGATTCGTTCTCCGGCGGTTTGATCTTCGCCCTGACGACTCCCGAACTCAGCGATCCGGCCGTCGCGTTACGCTATGCCGTCGCCGCCAGCTGCCTGAAGCACAGCATCAAGGGTGATTTCAATTACGCCACTCGGGAAGAAATCACCGCCTTAATGAACGGCGGCGGCTCTGGACGCGTACAGAGGTAACGTACGTCAATTAATCAACAGGGGTGGTCCCTGGTTTTAGCTCAGAGGCCACCCCTGCTCCAACGCCGCGGAACGGATCAGAATTCCAAGACGATCCTCGAAACAACTATCGCGAGTTGACTCAGTGTGTATCATGCAGACGCGTACTTGTTCCACGTCTGTTTGATACTTTGTGATCTGAGCCATCCCGTTGATGCAGCCCCAGCCCCCTCATCCTGAAGACAGCCCGCCGCCACATCGGCCGCGACGCTTCCTGATGCCGAACTTGGTGTGGCCGGTGGCCATTACCAGTGCCATCCTGCTGTTTGTCGGGATCGGCGGCGCCTGGTATGTGCTGCAACTGCAGCACGCGGCCTCGGACATTCTGGCCTGGAACGTCACCAGCATCCGCGCGGCAGAAGAACTGGAACTCAGCGTCCGTGAGATGCGCAGCCAGCTGAATCGCTTCCTGTTGAGCGGCGATGTCCGGCAACTGCACGAGCTCCCCAAACTGCAGCCGGTGTGCGAGCATTGGCTGGACGAATCGACTCGGCTCACACGCAGCCCCGAAGAAAAGCAGATGATGGCAACGGCCCAGAAAGGCTATGCTCGATTTCGCACCGAATTCCAGAAACTGCTGAACCAGCCGGCCGCCGAGATCACGCAGGATCAAGTCGCCCGCTTGTCGGAAGAGGTTCTCAACCGCCAGATCCTGGTACCTGCCCATCAGTACCTCGACTACAACGAACGCGACCTCGCATCCAGCAGCGAGCACAATCGGATCCTCGCCGAACGACTGGCCCTCAGCCTGCTGCTCATCGGAGTCTGCGGAGCCGCCGCGGGATTGCTGGCTGGTTTCAGTCTCGCGCGAGGCGTGTTACGAACAATCATCCAGATCAGCCTGCCCATCCACGATGTGGCGGGGCAATTGAATGAAGTCGTCGGGCCGATTTCCGTAACCGGTCCCAGTAAGTTGGAAGATCTCGATCAGATTCTACGAACCCTCGCCACACGTGTCTCGGCAGTGATCGAACGGCTGCGACAACGCGAACGGGACGCCCTGCGGTCAGAACAGCTGGCTGCCCTGGGACAGCTGGCGGCGGGCCTGGCTCATGAGCTGCGTAACCCCTTGATGTCCATGAAAATCCTGGTGCAGTCGGCCCAGGCCGAAGAACGCGGACAGCTCGCGGGCCCTGATCTGGATGTCCTGGATGATGAGATCGTACGGCTCGAAAAACTGGTCTCAACATTCCTGGATTTTGCCCGACCTTCGAACCCCAGTAAGCACCAGATCAACCTGGTCAGTGTGGTACGGCAAACATTAGAACTCGTTTCACGGCAAGCCAGTCTGCTGGGCGTTACGCTGCACGGTGAACAGATCCCCGAAGAAGTTTTGTTAGAGGCAGACGCGGCTCAACTGCGACAGTTGTTCCTCAATCTGTTGCTCAACGCCCTGGATGCCACCCGACGCGGAGGCCATGTCTGGCTCGAAATTCACGTCGAGCCTCCCCTATCGACCGCGTCTCCACCACGTGGATCAGTCGTGATGATTTCTGTCGCCGATGACGGGCAAGGCTTTCCTGAGAATCTGAAAGAAAATATCTTCGACCCATTCGTCAGCAGTAAACCGACCGGCATCGGATTGGGTCTAACGATCTGTCGGCATATCGTAGAAGCCCACGGAGGCCAGATCGCTGCCGAAGACCGCCCTGGGGGAGGAGCCGTATTCCGGATACAGCTGCCGCTCATCAGGAGTTTGGAAAACTCGCGCGGTGTCACCGCAGAATGATTGGGTGAACAACGATCGAATCATTCGTGCGAGTCAAACGTACCGTTTACGTTTCAGGTAGAATTTTGCCATGCTGCGTCGTCGTGGCGGCTGTTGCCCCGCTGTTTGACAGGAAGCTGACCCATGCCGACTTTACTAGTAGTTGATGACGAGCGCAACGTTCTGTATTCCCTCAAGAAGGGACTGCACAGCGACGACGTACAGATCCTGACTGCCGAGACTGCCCAAGCGGGGCTGGATCTCGTGCGCAGTGCCCGGCCCGATGCCGTGATCTTGGATGTCCGGCTGCCCGATATGAATGGGCTCGATGCGTACGATGAAATTCGTAAGATCGATCCGCAGTTACCCGTGATTATCGTGACGGCCTTCGCCGCGATGGAAACAGCCATCGATGCCATGCGCCGCGGGGCGTTCGAGTACTTGCTTAAGCCAGTCGATCTGCATCAGTTGCGCGATGTTGTCGCACGGGCGTTTGAACTCAGCCGGCTGCGTCACGTACCGGCAATCCTCGACGACGCAGACTCGGGTGAAAACGCCGACCGCATCGTGGGACGCTCACCCGCCATGCAGGAAGTGTTCAAGACGCTGGGCCGGATGGCACCGCAAGATATCTCGATCCTGATCCTCGGCGAAAGCGGCACGGGGAAGGAACTGGTCGCCCGCGCCATCTACCACTACAGCCGCCGCAGCCAAGGCCCGTTTCTGGCCATCAACTGTGCGGCGATCCCGGAATCCCTGTTGGAAAGCGAGTTATTCGGGCACGAGCGTGGTGCCTTCACGGGCGCCGATCGCCGACGCATCGGCAAGTTTGAACAGGCCAACGGAGGCACCATCTTCCTCGACGAAATCGGCGACATGAGCCCCACCATTCAGGCCAAGGTGCTCCGCCTGCTACAGGATTCACGCTTCGAGCGACTCGGCGATAACGAGACTGTCGTCACCGATGTCCGCGTCGTTGCGGCCACGAATCAAGATCTGGAAACGATGGTGGCCAACGGAAAATTTCGCCGCGACTTGTTCTATCGCCTAAACGCAGTGACCATCCAGTTGCCCCCCTTGCGCGACCGCATGGAAGATTTGCCGTATCTCGCCGACTACTTTGTCGCAACATTAAATCGCCAGCTCGGGAAATCCATTCGCGGGATCGCCCCAGACACCTTGCAGCTGCTGCTGGCACACACTTGGCCCGGCAATATTCGAGAATTATTAAACACGCTGAAGTATGCGGTCATCCGTTCGACAGGAGATTTTCTCACCACCGATTGTCTGCCACAAAGTTTCTTCAAAGGATCTGCACCACCAGCGGCCGCCGCGACGGCCACCGCTCAATCGGCTCCCGCCAGTCATGTCCCCGAGCTTGCCGGATTCGTACAAGAACTGCTGAAATCGGGCACAGAGAACCTCTACTCACGCCTCATCGCCGAAGTGGATCGGGTCATCCTGCAAGAAGTCCTGCAACATACGCAGGGCAATCTAGGGCAGGCCAGCGAACTGCTCGGGATGTCACGCACAACGTTGCGGGGCAAGCTCAACAGTCTGGGACTCGCCGTCAGCAAGCAAGTATTGTCAGATTCTGATCAAGCCGGTTAAAAACTGGCAATTCATCCGAATTCAACGGCCTGGCGGAGCTTCTCTCCCTCACCAAGAACAGCTCTGTTGCCAGATTCATTCTCGCTATTCTTCAGCGATTACGACGATTTCTAAACTCAGCAGCCAACTTTGCCACGGCCGGCATAGTGTTTGCAATTAGCTGGGATCACGCTCGTCGTGAAGCACGTTGAATCTGAAAGTGGAACATGGCGGATGTTCCACTCAGATTTTTCAGAGATGCCTCCGCAACGTGTGACTCACGAGTGCGTAGTGCAGTGGGTGCGCGGTGTTGGACTCTCGCCTCAGCCCGTTGAGGCGAGAGTCCGCATTCGCAGTTCAGATCTCTACCAGCCGAGCTGGCACGGACCATGAACTCCCATTGGAGTGAATCGAAACCACAGAACTTTTTATTCGCCAACAAGCCCCCCTTCGTCCTGTCAAGTCGTGCAACGGCCAAGAGTTCTCTGGCCGTGTGAGCCGCATCGAAATCCTAGCGACAACTCGATTTTAGAATCCCTGCGACACCGTCTCGTCAGAGCTCGGGGTGCGCATATTTAAACTCATTTAATCACTAAACAATAGTCTGAGAAGATACTCACAACCGGCGACCTCACTTCTGAACGAACTGCGTTGTGACCTGAGGATTACCAAATTTTCAAGACGACGATTCGCCGAAATAAAGAGCGTTCCTGCATTGTCGAAATGAGCACTGGCGAAGCGTGCATTGGTCATCGGGCCTTCCTCGAGACGTGCGTATTCCAGTGAGCGACGTCGAACGATGCGGCCTGTGAGTTCCTAATCCCGACACCTAAATTTTGTGTGAGGAGCGTTCGAGATGGTCAGTTTCTCCTGGAGCGAATGGCTGAGTGGTAAAAGTCTCTCGCGACACAAGTCGCGGCAACGTCCAACCTCACAGACGCCACACATTGAGGCCTTGGAAATTCGTGCCATGCTGACCGCTCCGGTGGCGGTTGACGACTCGGGATACACCGTGAGTGAAGATGGAACACTGAACGCAACCGACTCCGTTCTCGACAACGACACGGACGATGATAGCGATACCTTAACCACCGCAATCCTGGACACAACGACCACCCACGGTAGCTTGACGCTGAACGCCGATGGCACGTTCGTCTACACACCAAACGCGAATTTCCACGGAACAGACTCCTTCACGTACTTCGCCGTCGACGCGAATGATGAAACTTCACTCACGGCCGCCACGGTAACGATCACGGTCGGATCGGTCGCCGACCTGGACGCCAACGACGACAGCTTTACGACGGATGAAGACCTCTTCTTCAGCGATAACGTGGCCACCAATGATTCCACCACGTCGGGCGGCACGCTGACCTATGCCTTGGACACCGACGTCAGCCACGGCGCGTTGACCTTCAATGCCGACGGCTCGTTCACCTACACCCCCAATAGCAACTTCAACGGCTCGGATAGCTTTACCTATCTCGTCACCGATTCGGACGCCAACGAAAGCTCCATCCAAACGGTCACCATTACGGTCACGGCCGTCACCGACCTGGTCGCCAACGACGACAGCTTTACCACAGACGAAGACACACTGTTCAGCGACAGCGTGGCCACCAACGACTCCACCACGTCGGGCGGCTCGCTGACCTATGCCCTGGAGACCGACGTCAGCCACGGCACGCTCCTCTTCAATGTCGATGGTTCCTTCACCTACACACCCGGCGCCAACTTCAACGGGTCAGATAGTTTTTCGTATCTGGTCACCGATGCGGACTCGGGTGAGAGTTCCATTCAAACCGTCGCCATCACGATTACGGCTGTCTCCGACCTGGTCGCCAATGACGACAGCTTTACGACAGACGAAGACACACCATTCAGCGACACTGTCGCAACCAATGACTCCACCACATCGGGTGGCTCGCTGACCTACGCCTTGGATACCGACGTCAGCCACGGCACGCTCGTCTTCAATGCCGACGGTTCGTTTGCCTATACACCCAACAGCAACTTCAACGGGTCGGATAGCTTTACCTATCTCGTTACCGACGCGGACTCGGGTGAGAGCTCCATTCAAACCGTCGCCATCACAATCACGGCCATCGCCGATCTGGTCGCCAATGACGACAACTTCACCACGGATGAAGATATTTCCTTAAGCGACAGCGTCGCCACCAACGATTCGACGACTTCCGGCGGCACACTGACCTACTCCCTGTCTACCGACGTCAGTCACGGCACACTCGCCTTCTATTCCGATGGCTCGTTCGTCTATGCCCCCAACGGCAACTTCAACGGGTCCGACAGTTTTACCTATCTCGTCACCGACGCGGATTCTGGTGAGAATTCCATTCGCACCGTCACCTTGAACATCACCGCGGTGGCCGATCTGGTGGCCAATGACGACAGTTTCACCACGGACGAAGACACGCCATTCAGCGACAACGTCTCCACCACGTCCGGCGGCACGCTGACCTATTCTCTGGGTACGAACGTCAGCCACGGAACGCTCACCTTTAACAATGATGGTTCGTTCACATATATCCCCAATAGCAATTTCCACGGGACTGACACCTTTACTTATCATGTGACCGATGCGGATTCTGGTGAATCTGGCCTGCTGACAGTCACCATCACGGTCACAGCTGTCAATGACGATCCGATTGCCGATCCCGACAGCATTGAGACCGACGAAGACGTTCCTTATAACGGAACGCTGCCAGGTTCCGACGTCGATGGCGACACACTGACCTACGTCATTGGCTCAGTCACTCCGAGCCACGGGACGGTCACGATCAATCCGGATGGGACCTACATCTACACTCCGAACGCCAATTACTTCGGCTCGGATTCGTTCTCGTACACGGTCAGCGACGGTACCGTGACGAGCCCCGAAGCCACCGTGACCATCACCATTCATTCAGTGAATGACGCTCCGGTCGCCGATCCGACAAGCTTCTCCACGATTGAAGAGACCCCGTACAGCGGCACGCTGACGGCCTCTGACGTCGAAGGCGATACGCTCACGTTTGCCATCGGAACCGTTACCCCCAGTCACGGGACAGTCGCCATCAATCCTGACGGCACCTTCACTTATACTCCTGCAGCTGACTTCTTCGGCACGGATTCGTTCTCGTTCACGGTCAATGATGGCACCACCACGAGTGCCGAGGCGACCGTCACGATTACCGTCATCGGGGTGAATGATGCCCCGACCCTGACCAATGGCAGCGGAACGGTCAATGAGGACACCTACCTGATCGGTTCGGTTTCGTCGCTGGGTTACGATGCGGATGGCGATCCGCTGACGTACCTCGTGATCACTCCCCCCGCGCACGGCATCTTGACGCTCAGTCCAGATGGCACGTTTATTTATATCCCCAACGCGAATTACTCCGGGACCGATTCGTTCACGTTTAAAGCGAATGATGGGCAAGTCGACAGCCCCGTCGCGACGTTCTCGATCACAGTCAATTCTGTCGACGATCCCTTGCTACTCAACCTACCGGGCGGATCGGTTGTCGTTGGCAAGAACAACACTCCGGTCAGACTGGATCCGGGGGCCAGCGTCGATGATGCCGACACGCCCATCAATTACGGCAACGCCGAAATCCAAGTCGCGATTCTCGCGGGTGGCTCAACGGCCGACGCCAAAAATGGCCGCGTCACAATCAAGATCGCTAATCAAGGAACCGGCGCGGGCCTAGTGAAAGTGAAGGGCTCGAAGATTTACTTCAATGGGTCCAGTGTCCCCGTCGCAACATTCAGTGGAGGCAAAAATGGTAAACCTCTCGTTATTAAGTTTAGCAATGGGGCCACGCAAGACGCCGTGAATGCCGTACTCAAACAGATCAGCGTGCAGGCCAGCAAGAAAGCGACCACCGGGAATCGTACTGTGGGGATCCAGGTGATGGCCGGTATGCAGGTCGCCTTCTCCACCAAGACCGCCAGAATTGTGTAGTCGCCCGGCGACGAACCTGCTCGCACTCCCCATCCCCGCGAGCCAACAGGACGAACACGGTTCCCGTCGTCCTGCGGGATGGGGAGTGAGTATTTAACTTGCAGACTGCATCGCGGCCTGCGACTTGCTCGCAAAAACATGTTTGTCAACTAACCAAACTCCTTCGTGTGCCGTGTCAGGCACTCGGGCCCGTCCCGAGTACCTGACACGGCTTGTTCTCGATCATTACGACCTGTATGGATAAGGCATTTCCAATGAAGCTCGTTCGTCGCAGCATGGCATTAGCTGTCATGGCAGCCGGAGCCGCGGGAGCCGGCCTTGGTGGGTATTGGCTGGGCTTCGGTGAGTCCGCGGCCGGACAAATCACGACGGCGGCGGCCCAGCATCACGCCGAGGAGGCTCACCCAAAAGTCTCTGGAGCTGAGGTGATCGCTGGCAACACGCCCGCCGTGCGCCTCAGTCCGCAAGCTGAAAAGGCCTTGGGAGTGCAGTTGGCCAACGTGGAGTCTGCTCCCGCCAGCGATACCCTCTTGCTGACCGGCTCCCTTCTGCTGGATTCCAACCGGCTGGCTTATGTCCATTCGCGATTCTCCGGTGAGGTTGTCTCCATCGGGACCATCCCCACACTGGCCCATGAATTCGCCTCGCAACAAGGAACTCAACGGCCCATTCGGGCAGGTGACCTCGTTAAGAAAGGTCAACTACTGGCGGTTGTCTGGAGCAAGGAAGTCGGCGAGAAAAAGAGCGATCTTGTAGATTCACTCTCTCGCATCAACATGTCGCGGACAACGCTGGAACGACTCGAGTCGCTCGAAAAGGGCAGCGTCTCCATGCAGATTGTTCGTGAGGCCAAACGACAGTATGAAGCCGACTTGATCGCCGTGGATCGAGCCGAACGCACGCTCCGCTCGTGGCGCGAAACCGAAGAGGAAATCCAGGAAGTCCATAAAGAAGCCGAACGGATTCGTACCGGTGGCAAGCCCACCGATCTGCGGTACCGCGAGAGCTGGGCCAACGTCGAAATTCGCGCCCCCCTCGACGGGACACTGCTCGAAAATAATGTGTCTCTCGGCGAAATCATCGACACGGGCATGGTCCTGTTTAAGGTCGCCGATCTGTCCCGCATGGGAGTTCTGGCCAATGTCTACGAAGAAGATCTACCCAAACTGACATCACTCAGCCCCACTCAACAACAGTGGCAAGTCCGCCTCAAAGCCGAGCCGGAAGTCGCTCCCATTAGCGGTCATTTCGAAGTCGTCGGCAACGTGATTGATCCCGGCCAGCACACCGCGGCGGTCATGGGTTGGATCCACAACCCCGGCGAGAAACTTCGCGTCGGTCAGTTTATCACCACGGAAATCAAGCTGCCCGCCCCGACCGACGCCGTGATCGTGCCTAACTCCGCGGTCATCGACGAAGGGGGCCGAGCCTTTATTTTCGTAGCAGATCCGGAAACACCACATCAGTTCGCCGTTCGCACTGTGGATGTCTTACGTCGTGGCCGAGATTTTGCCTTGCTAGCGAAAAACACCTCTACCAAACCAGGAGCTAAACAGCGCCCGACGTTGCAGGAAGGCGAACGCGTCGTCATCGCCGGCAACCTGGAACTCTATGGCGTCTTGCAGGACAAGGCCGCAACCGTCGCTCAAGTTGAACACTAATTCATTCCGCGAGAGAAACTAGGCCAGCGACTGACGTGATCGGTTTGCTGGCAAGATTTCGCTCGCGGATTGACGGCCCCGTACGACGCTCGTCGCCCACTCATTTATCTCCAGTGCAGTAGTCTGCAACACAGAGTCGATTCCGATGATTCACCGTTTAATTGCCTGGGCTGTTGAAAGCCGATTAGTCGTGATCCTGTTGGCGCTCTCCATGGTCGCCTTGGGAACCTACTCGTTCTTGCACCTCAATGTGGAAGCCTATCCCGACCCCGCCCCGGCGATTGTTGAGGTCATTTCTCAATACCCGGGTGCCTCGGCCGAGGAAGTGGAACGAGAAGTCACGATCCCGCTGGAAGTCGCCCTCGCAGGTATTCCGGGGATGAAATCGACTCGCAGCAAGTCGCTGTTCGGCCTGTCGCACGTGCGGAATCAGTTCGAGTACGGGGTCGACTTCTTTCGTGCCCGGCTGGAAGTCTTGAACCGCATCAACACGGCGTCATTGCCCGACAAGGTCGATCCGGAACTCGCGAATACTTCGCCCACCGGTGAAATCTATCGTTACATTTTGCGTGGTCCGCGCGACGCGGTCGGTCGAGACATCTATAACACCGCCGATCTTAAAGGGTTACAAGACTGGGTTCTGGAGAAAGAATTTCGCCGTATCCCCCGCATTGCGGATGTGGTTTCCTTCGGCGGCACGGTCAAACGCTATGAAGTACAACCCGATCCCGAACGCATGAAAGCTTTCGGCATCACCCTGCAACAACTGTCAGAGGCGGTCGAACGAAATAACTCCAATGTTGGCGGCGACTTCGTCATTGAAGGACCCACCGTGCAAGCGGTCCGCGGGCTGGGGTTATTGGGAGGTGGACGCGATCCTGCACGAACCTTCCCACATGATGCCACACCTCCGATGGTCTCGCTACATCTGCGTAAGGGGGAAGACCGCCGGTTAAAAGAACTGCGAAACATCGTCCTGGCGGCGACGAACAATGTTCCCGTCCGCGTGGGCGACGTCGTTGATGGCGGGGTCTACTCGTCCCATACAATCTCTCAGCAATCCGGGGTCGTCATTGGGGCTCAGCCGCGGCAAGGCCAAGTCGCCGTCAGCCGCCCGCTACTTAACTCCGAGGGGGAAGAAATCCGAGACGCCGACGGGCATCGCATTTGGGAAGACCGCCCCGACGTCGTCCAGGGAATTGTGCTGCTGCGGAAGGGCGAACAATCCCTCCCCGCCTTATTAGATGTCAAAGAGAAGATCCACGAACTGAATACCGATTCAGCCCGGTTGCTACCCGGTGTGCAGGTCGAAACGATCTATGACCGAACGAACTTAGTCGAACTGACCAGCCATACGGTCGAAGAAAACGTGCTGGTCGGTATTGGGCTGGTGACGTTGATTCTGCTGGTGTTTCTGAACCATGTTCGCAGCGCCATCATCGTCGCCATTAACATTCCCCTGGCATTGTTGTTTGCATTGTCGGTCCTCTATTTCCGTGGCAAAAGTGCCAATCTGCTCTCACTAGGGGCCGTCGACTTCGGCATCATCGTGGACTCGTCGGTGATCATGGTCGAAGCCATTTACCGCTATGTCAGCAGCGGCGAACGTTCTGATTTGCCGCTGAAAGAACGGATTCTGAAAGCCTCGGGAGAAGTCGAACGAAGCCTGTTCTTCTCCACGATTATCATGGTGTTTGCCCTGTTGCCGCTATTCACCATGCAGGGGCCGGAAGGTCAGATCTTCGGGCCGATGGCCGACACTTATGCGTTCGCTTTGGGCGGGGCTCTGATCTTCAGTCTGACACTCTCCCCCGTTCTGTGTCGCATGTTATTTAACAATTTGAAGCCGTCGAAGGACAATTTCTTAGTCCGAGGCCTAAAGAATATTTACCTGTGGCAGCTGAATTGGGCCTTAAGATTTAGAACCGTCAGCGTCTGCATCTTCTTGGGGATGACGGCGGCAACCATCGCCGTACTGCCCTTCATGGGGGCCGAGTTTATGCCCGAACTCGAAGAGGGCAACGTCTATGTCCGGGGCACATTCCCCGTGAATGCTTCTCTCGAAGAAGTCTCCTTAAAAGCCGCGACGGCTCGAAAAATCCTACAAAAGTATCCCGAAACGACTCTCATTCTGAATCAGATGGGACGTCCCGGCGACGGTACCGATCCCACCGGCTTCTACAACTGCGAGTTCTCGGTACCGTTGCGTCCGGCGGAGGAATGGCCCAAGGTCATGCCGCAGGTCGGGTGGGCCCGCTGGCTGCACGGTCCGCTGCGGGCTCGTTCGAAAGAAGAGCTAGTCGAAGAGATGAACGCCGACTTGGCCGAACAAATCGTGGGCGTCGACTGGAACTTCTCGCAATACATCCGCGACAACGTCCTCGAGACACTGTCGGGTGTGAAGGGCGAAAATGCGATCAAGATTATTGGCCCCGATTTGGATGAACTAGAACGAATTGCGGAGCAGGCGAAGCTGAGACTGAACGAAGTCCCGGGCATCACCAGCGTCGGCATCTTCCGCATCAAGGGGCAGGCGAACCTGGAATTTGCCGTGGATCGCGAGAAATGTGCGCAATGGAATGTCGCGGTCGCCGATGTTCAGGATGTGCTCTCGACCGCGGTCGGCGGACAGACCTTAACGCAGGTCGTTGAAGGCGAACGGAAGTATGATGTGACTCTCCGCTGGCCCGAACGTTTGCGACATAACGAGGAAACTATTCTCGATATCCCAGTGGAAGTCGTAAAGAATCGGCTCACGGTACACTCGGGAGACCGGGGCCATGAAAACGCCGACGGCGATTCGGACTCAGTGGATTTCTCTGGCGCCAACCGCGGCCTGCCGGCGCTCTCGGGCAGTAAGGCCACCGGCTCCGACAACACCAACGTTCCGCGACGGCGAGTCCGCGATCTTGTCAGTCCGCTCGGTGCCGACGGTGAGCCTGCGAAGGACGGTCAGTTTGTCCGCTCGGGAGCATCGACCATTTATCGTGAGCAAGGCAATCGCCTGATCGCTGTGAAATTTAGTGTGCGTGGCCGTGACTTGGCGGGCGCAGTGGCCGAAGCTCAACAGAAAACGAACGACTTGTTTCAGTCTCCCTATCGTGTGGAATGGAGCGGTGAATTCCAAGAAATGCAAGAAGCCGTACATCGCCTGACCCTCTCGGCCGCCTTGTCATTGGTCCTGATCGTGATCCTGTTGTATCTGGCCCTCCGATCGCTGCTCGACGTAGGCGTGGTCTTATCGAACGTCGTCGTCATGTGCATCGGCGGGATCTGGGCTCTGTTCCTAACCGGCGAGAATTTTAATATCTCGGCCGGCGTCGGTTTCATCTCGGTGCTCGGGGTGGGCATTATGAACGGCCTGTTGCTGATCTCGCGGTTCAACTCGGCTCGCTCGCACAATGTCCCGTTGAAAGAGGCCCTCGTGGACGGTGTCGACAAGCTCATCCGGCCTCTCACAATGACCGCTTTAGCCGCGATTTTCGGCCTGTTGCCGGCCGCCATGTCGACCCGCATCGGTTCCGAAACTCAACGCCCCTTGGCCATCGTCGTCGTCGGCGGCATGATTACGACGCTCTTTATGGTGAATCTGTTACCCGTGCTCTACAGCTACTACGGAGAACGCCAACCCCCCGAAGGAGCCGGAGTGGGGCATTAAGATTAGATCACAAATAGGGTGGCCCAGACTTTAGAATCTGGGCCACCCACTACTTGCGAGATTTCGGGCGCAATTCGGCGTGACGATGACACTCGACGAGATGATCATTCACCATGCCCACGGCCTGCATGAACGCGTAACAAATTGTCGTCCCGATGAACTTGAAACCGCGACGTTTCAGATTCTTGCTCATCGCGTCTGATTCGACGGTTCGCGCGGGAACCTCGGTGAATGCCTTCCACTTGTTCTGCTTCGGAACGCCGTCCACAAAGCCCCAGATGTACTTGTCGAAGGTGCCAAACTCCTGCTGCACTTCGAGGAACGCCTTGGCGTTCTGAATCGTCGCGTCAATCTTCAACCGATTGCGGACGATCCCAGCATTCGCCATCAATGCATCATGCTCGGGCTGGCCATAGGTCGCAATCCGCACTGGATCGAACTGGTCGAGAGCCGCGCGATAGTTGTCTCGCTTCTTGAGAATCGTAATCCAACTCAAACCCGCCTGAGCCCCCTCCAAGATGAGGAACTCGAACAGCACGCGATCATCATGGACCGGGACGCCCCATTCGGTGTCATGATAGACCTCGTACAGATCCCCCGCGGCCCAGGGACAACGAACCACCGTTTGATGTTTCATAGATCATTTCCACGTTCGGCAATATCAGGAACCATTTTTAGTCACCTGATTACCGCAAGAACAAGCGATAGACCGGGTTCTCGGTTTCATCCACGCACGGGTACGACAAGGTCTTTAAAAATTCTTCGACGGCGTTAGTCTCGCCGTTGGGAAACTGAATGCCCACCAGAATGCGGCCATAATCGGCACCTTGGTTGCGATAGTGAAACAGGCTGATATTCCAGCTCGGGTGCATGCTCGACAGAAATCGCATCAAGGCCCCCGGCCGCTCGGGAAAATCGAACCGATAGAGCCGCTCGTCGTGTGCCAGCCGGCTACGGCCACCGACCATATAACGCAGATGTTGCTTCGACAATTCATCATCCGTCAGGTCCACCGCAGCGAAACCATTGGTAGTAAATTGCTGAATGATGGTCGTGGATTCATTGCGGCCGCTGGTCGCCAGTCCGACAAACACGTGAGCGTCCTGCTCGTCGGAGATCCGGTAATTGAATTCGGTCACGCTACGTTGGCCGATAATTTCACACAACCGTTTGAAGCTGCCGCGTTGCTCGGGAATGGTGACGGCAAACAGGGCTTCGCGCTGCTCACCGACTTCCGCTCGTTCCGCAACAAAACGTAACCGATCAAAATTCATGTTGGCGCCGCAAGTAATCGCCACCAGCGTCTGTTCTTGAAGGTTGTGCTGTGCGGCATATTTTTTTACCGCCGCGACACCCAATGCCCCTGCTGGCTCCAAAATGCTCCGAGTATCCTCAAAGACATCTTTAATTGCCGCGCAAACTTCATCCGTGTTTACTAATACAAAATCATCAACAAGGGCACTCGTCAGCCGGAAAGTTTCTTCCCCAACTTGTTTGACAGCGGTTCCGTCAGAGAACAATCCCACGTCCTGCAACGGCACGCGTTTCCCGGCTTTCACCGATTGCACCATCGCATTGGAATCGGTCGTCTGCACGCCGATGACTTTCACCTCAGGACGCACGGCTTTGATGTACGCCGCCACTCCAGAGATCAACCCCCCGCCACCAATCGCGACAAACACGGCGTGAATTGGATGCTGATGCTGACGCAAGATTTCCATGCCGATGGTGCCTTGGCCGGCAATCACGTCGGGATCATCAAACGGATGCACAAAGGTCAAACCACGCTCCTGAGCCACCTGCAGAGCATGCACGTAAGCATCGGAATAACTGTCGCCATGCAGAATGACTTCACCACCTAGAGTTCGCACGGCCTCGATCTTGAGTCGCGGAGTCGTCACGGGCATAACGATCGTCGCGCGGCAATTGAGGCGGCTGGCACTCAGCGCGACACCTTGAGCATGATTCCCGGCCGAGGCACAGATGACGCCTCGCTCGAGTTGTTCGAGAGGCAAGTTGGCCATTTTGTTATAGGCCCCGCGCAGCTTGAAACTGAAGACGGGTTGATTATCTTCCCGTTTCAGCAACACCGTATTCCCCAGCCGATGCGACAACTTGCTGGCCACTTCCAACGGCGACTCGATCGCCACGTCATACACCCGAGCGGTCAGAATGCGTTTGAGGTAATCGACCAACCCGAGGGGGCCACCAGTTTGCCCGTTGGAGATTGCCAGTGCATCGTACTTCAGAGACGGGTCGGATTCGGACATCTGCAGCTTTCATCATTCGCTATGGGTCGACTCAAAAACTCAGTTTAGTCGGAACGAGTTCCAAAATCAGGAGTAGGCAGGTTTCTCTAAAATGGCAAACAGCTTCGCACTCATGTCGCATCGTGGAAAATGATCCCCAACGTATGCCGCTGTCCGGATCTCAAACGGCTGACGCCGTGTTTCATGTTGACACGATAGGTGCCGCGGGTGCCGTGAACGGGTCGCTGCCGCACGGGGAAAATGACTCCGCAGCCCTGCAGTAAGGGAACCACTTCCACTCGCGACTGCATCCGCGGCCGTTGTTCGGTCAGGACAAATTCCCCACCGGAAAAATCGACGCCCGGCTGATTGAGCAGAAACGCCACCTGCAATGGAAAAACGTGCTCGCCATACAGATCCTGGTGCAGGCAGTTGAAATCCTCGGCACCATATCTGAGCAACAATGGTGTCGGCTTGGTCTGCCCCGCAGCGTGGCACCGATCCAAAAAGGTCTGCAGTCCTGCGGGATAGCGAACATCGATTCCCATCTCTTCGTTCCAGCGATTCGCAATCTGCGCCAATGCGGGATAGAGAGCCGTTCGCAACGACTGCACGACCTGCGGCAAGGGATAAGAAAAATACCGATACTCCCCCCGGCCGTAACCGTGACGCTCCATAACCACCCGGTTACGAAAGATCTCATCGGTATCGTAGGCCGCAGCCAGGGTCGTGCATTGCTCAGGCGAAAGTAAAGGACCAATCACCGCGCAGCCATGGTGATCGAGCTCTTGGCCAATCTTGTCCCATTCCAACGACGCCACGCGGCGGAGGGTTTCTGTGACGTCATTCGGGGAAGCGACGGAAGGGGTTCTCATCGAGCAGTCCATTCGAGTTCAGAAGACAGTTGACGGCATCAAAAACGGCGGCTTTGCGTCCACGAATTAAGGTGACGGAGCAGTCACCTCACGCTCGCGCTGCAACAGTTCGCTCTTGCGTTCGACTCCCCAACGGTAGCCCGCCAACGATCCATCCGTTCGGACGACGCGATGACAGGGGATCGCCACGGCCAAAGGATTGGCTCCACAGGCTTGGGCGACAGCACGCACTGATTTAGGCTGGCCAATCCGCGCCGCAATCTCAGTATACGTTGCCGTGGTTCCGGCAGGGATCTCGCGTAACGCTTCCCAGACTCGCTGCTGAAAGGCCGTCCCGCGAATATCCAGCGGCAAATCGAGCCCCTGCGTGGGTGTCGCGACGAAACCAACCACCATCGCAATCAGTTGTTCAAACTGGGCATCGCCACCAATCAGCTGGGCCTGAGGAAATCGGTCCTGCAGGTCCACCGCCAACACCTGCGGATCATCTCCCAGCAGAATGCAACAGACTCCCTTATCCGATGCGGCAACCAGAATCGCCCCCAGCCAGCATTCACCGATGGCAAAGCGGATCACGGTTCCCTCACCACCCGCCCGAAAGGCCTGCGGAGTCATCCCCAACACGGCGGTCGAGGACTCGTAGAAGCGACTGCTGGAACTGAAACCGGCACGATAGATGGCCTGAGTCACCGTCTTTTCATTGGCCAGTTCGCCCTTCAGACGACGGGTGCGATGAGCCATCGCGTACGCCTTGGGAGTCACCCCGGTTTGGGACTTAAACAAGCGATGAAAATGATGACGGCTCACACCAACGGCCGCGGCCAATTCTTCCAGCCCGGGAGCTTCATCGGCCTCTTCAATGATGCGGCACGCCTGCGCCACAACAGCCGCCTGGCGTTCCGCCAAGCTCGGCTCCTTCGGCCGACACCGTTTACAAGGACGGAACCCCGCCAGCTCGGCTTCCTGACATGTCGAATAAAAGCCAACATTCTGCCGCAACGGCAGACGGGCTGGGCAGACCGGTCGACAGTAGATGCCGGTCGTACGCACCGCACACAAAAAGGCACCATCCGCAGCCGGATCACGCTGCAGCATGGCCTGCCAGCGAACTTCATCGGTGAGGTAGTGCGGCTGCGATGACGATGCGGAGGGAATTACAGTGTTCATGGCGATGATCCTCTGACATACAGTAGCGTCAATGTCACGAATGACTCAACTGAAACTGATGTTAGACGGACCACCTCGCTATGAAACTCCGATTCTTGCTTTCAAACTCGAACAGCGAAAAAAGTCGAACCTAGCGGCACTCAAAAAGTCCCCGTGATGCCGACTGAAATTCAGCGGCAGGTCACCGCCGGCCAGATCTGGACAGAGAGAAGACTCGTCCGTGAGTCCGCGGCTTGGTTTCCGCGCGCCCGTCCTGGAGCCTTCCGACTGCGCGGAAATCATTTACGGAGGCGGCTTACGGCCGGATTTTTTCCACATTTTATTCCAGTTCTCACGATCATTCGCCTCGGAGTTTTGGATCACGCTCCGAAGTTCTTCAGGCGGCATAGCGGTCGCAACCACGCCACCAGACCACAGTGAAGAAATCGTTTGAATCCCCATCACAGTTGCCACGAGCAGCAATACCACGACCAGAATCTGCTTCCACAAGGGGGTTGAATTAGAATTCTCCAAGAATCTCGCCTCCTGCTCGTGTGGCAAGGGCCCGAAACACGGCACTCGCGGCATTGGGATTCGGCTCTCCGCGAGTCGGCGCTGCCGTGTTCTCTGGGTACTGCCAGCCATTGACGCTATCGCCACAAATGTTTTCACTAATGAATCGGACCGATCCATCGGCAAATACAAACTGCGCTCCTCCAATATGGCCCGAGCGGAACGAGTTCATGTAACCGCGCCAGATGTAAGACATGTCATTGACGTGATTGTTCAGTTTGTTATTGGCCAGCAGCAGGTAAGTCACATAGGTGTCATTCCACGTGGGGGTCGTAACGCCTGTCGTCACCGGCATGCCAGTCGTTGGGTCAATCACCTGCCCCCACCGTTCGCCAAACGCCAGCGTGTTCGACAGACCGTCCGTAATATCCCCAAACCTCACGACGGTACCGCCACCCCGTGTCTTACAACCAGCCCCTGAGAATGAATTCGCAGGGTCAACAATGCCATTGAAATAGAGCTGAGTCTTGGGAAACCAGACGCAATAATACGTCGTGGGATCAGGACCGGGGCACATCCATCCCCAAGCATAGTTATTATCACCACCATTCACACCGTACGAAACATACGTTGTGCCAGCTCCGGTGGGGGGCGTGTCGGAGGGGCACCGATAGACAGGAATTGTCGGTCTAACTGCAGAGGTACTGGTCAGCTCGTTGTATGCCGCAGTTTGCTCCAGATACGGTAGCAACAGCATCATGGGACTTCGGGGAGCTGGACAAACCGCCGCACCCGAAGGGGCCGGGCTGAATTTCCAGAGATGTGGCAGCGCATTGTAGGTGTCATGAAAATTGTGCATGGCCAGCCCGATCTGCTTCAGGTGGTTTTTGCACTGTGTGCGTCGAGCCGCCTCGCGTGCCTGCTGAACAGCAGGCAGCAACAGGCTGATCAAAATCGCAATAATCGCGATCACGACCAGCAACTCAATCAACGTAAATCCGCCCGATCGACGATGGGCGGGGCGTAATGCACGCACTCGGGAGCGCATGGAAATCTCCTTCCGCGATGAGACACAAAACGTAAAGTTTCAATAGTGAACGCGATGTGGCTGGCAGATCGCGCGCGGAGGAAAGCGGCGAGGCGCTGGCGGGACAATTCAGGCAGGTCAACCCAGACCATCACACTCGATGGCACGAGTCGAAATCGGCGGTTCAGAGCAACCTTGGATCATCCAATGCGCTCTGGCCCACGCTCGGTGGTACAGTCGGATCGTTACAACAACTGTGTGACCGAAATCGGAATCTGGACGACGACAGCCGGAGCGATTGAGCGCGCGACTGCATGCGACGAACGCCATTCGAAAGAACAATGCGGCCCATGATTTACGTAAGTCACGGAGCGCATCAATTCCCGAATCGCGAGACCGTCCGGTCAGAATCCCGGGCGAATGTGATCTGCTGGCGGGGACACCGAGAAACTGGTGAGCCTAGCTGGAGTCAAAACTGACATCGAGACTCAATCTCAATTCTATCGGGCTCATTGTAATCTGAACGTCTGAATTTGCAAGCGACAATTTTGAAAATGAACCGAGGCACGACCGCCAACTCGTACAGATGAGTTCGAAATGGCAACCTCAATACATCTCCAGCAAGGACGACGACGAACGTACCGCGAACCTTGAACGAGGGCAAAATTCAACGGAGCACGAGCCCATGCCGCAAAAAACGGGGTAAAACATTCAATGACGCTCAAACCATTTTACAACCTCGCAGCGCGCTCAAACCCATCGACATTGCATTCAACAACGTTAACGCCAACGAAGAGACGAGCCGTCCAATAGTAAGATTTGTTATCAAATCCAATTACCCCGCTAACGATTGGATACACAAAATCTTTCACCAATTCACCCGAGCCGATTTCAAACAGAGACTCAAACAGAACCAATGGTTCGTAGTCTGACACCGACCGCGCATGGCGCCACCTGCCCCCTTGCAATTGAAACAATCGCGACAATCAAACCTGCACTGGGGGCTTTTACACCTCCTGCGCGGCATTCGATTTTGCAAATGTTCAGTCAGGTATACGCGTTGCCCGATGTGAGCGTTTAGCAACGCCTTTGCCCGCGCGAGCAGGGACATGGTGCGCCCGTTGTGTCTCACAGTTTGGTCGGTATCTTCAGGAACTTTGATTCGAGGTTTTTTCATGGCAGGCTTGTTCAATACCAATGCATTCTCGCGCCGCAAAAGTCGCGTACGACAGGAGAACAGCGCGGCGGTCGTTGAGTTACTAGAAGATCGAATTGTGCTGGCCAGTCAAGTAACGGCAGCATTCTCCAACGGTAACCTGACCCTGTCAGGCAGCGGTTTTGATGATAATATCGACGTGTCAATTACAGGCACGAACACGGTCACGGTTACCGGAAATAGTGGCACGACCATTATTAATAACATTGGGCCTTTTCTGGTTACGGGCAAACTCATCATCAATATGGGTAATGGGAACGATACCGTTACTATTAATGGGGATGCTGGCACAGCAACATTGACCAGCCAAACAGTGTCGATTGACCTGGGAGCTGGCGATGACACTTTCACAACCAACGACAACTTGACCTTCTCTGGTAATGTGTCAATCCAAGGGGGAGCTGGTGAGGATCGAATCGAGGTTGGCGGTACTGGTTCCGCGATCGGATTGAAGACACTCACAATTGATGCCGGCACAGACACGGGCGGCACGCCGAACTCCAAGCTCGTCGATGTGCATGGCGTGACGTCCACCGGGGATGTCTCCCTTAAGAGCGGGGCAACCGGCGCGAACGACTTTAATATTGGGTTCAATGCACCAAACACCGTTGGCGGAAATCTGACCGTTGCTCAAACAGTCTCTGGCATTGCTGAAAGCAACGATACGGAATTTACTGATACCAGTGTCAACGGAAATCTGTTGGTCACCCAAGGCAATTCAACCGACTTTAATGCGATCACCGTCTTCGCGGTGACCACTCCCGTAACGATCGGGGGGATAACCTATCTGACGAATGGTAATAGCAGCGACAATACAGTAAATCTAAATTCATCGCTTGGCTTTGCGTTAACCTTCAATAAGAACCTGACCGTCAAAAATGGCAATTCTACCGGCTACAATAACATTTATCTGTTCGACGTGACGGGAAATGGCGCCGCTTCCACTTTCACGAATGGTACCGGGGTTACGAACGTCGTTGAATTCACACAGGTAGTCACCGGCAATCACTTTACAGGAACCGTCGCAGCAACGAACGGCAACAGCAGTGGGACCAGTTTTATCGATGCCTATCAGTTGGCTTCAGATACGGGGATGACATTCACCAACGGTACTGCGGCTTTATACAATCAAATTCACTGTGGGAGCGATACTTTTGCGGCAGAAGGGTTAGCAATCACCGGAAATCTCGTCCTCTCTAATGGTAGCGCTCCGCACAATTTCGTGGGACTGGATAACGTGACGATGTCTGGCGACGTCACGATTACGAACGCTCCTGGCGGTGTTAACGGCAGTCGGATTAACATTGGGAGGCTGAACCCCAACGCGATTGGTGGGAACGTCAAGATTACCAATCAAGCGTCGGTGGGATTCCGTATCATCGAAATCAATCAGACATCCATTACGGGACGAACGGGACTTTCAATTTATAATCTCGGTACGGGAAACACCGGATTGAATATTGGCGTGAATAATCCTGTGACCGTGACTGGAGGATTGATCGTTCAAGATGGTTCGGGCAACGCCAGCGTCACTCTACAATCCCTGACGGTCGCCAGTTTGAGGTACAGCGACCTGGGTGGTGGCGCAGATACCATCAACCTTGCGAATGCCGGAGGTTCGTTGAACGTCGGTGGGGTCACTCGCATTGACACCGGAAACGGCAGTGACATAGTGTCCATCGCCACCACGGGTACGGCATACTTCAATGGTTTCGTATCCATCGGTTTGGGTACCGGCGACGATTCTTTAAGCATCGGCGACAATGCCGCATCGCCCGCTTTCAGCACCGCCAATAACTTCCAGCTTGATGGAGGAGCAGGCACCGACGCATTCTTCGCCAGTCCGTTATCGTTAGCTGATTACTTCGCGGGAACTCTTCCCGGCAAGCTGAAGTCGAAAATCACGGGCTTCGAATCGCTTACCTAAGCGACAGCCCGCGTTCGGCAAACTGAAAACAACCTACGGGGTGCGAGGTGATATGCCTCGCACCCCGTTTTGATTGAGCCCGTCGACCACTCCGAATCCCATGAGTTTATGGCGATGAAATTTCGTCGCTTTTCAGGACTCGAACTCGCTCTAATAAAAACTTCTGCTCTCGAACGTTACGGGTCAGTGACGCGGCACGTTCGAACTCTTGACAGGCTTCTTCAATACGGCCCAGCTTGGCCAGAAAGTCGCCGCGAACGCTAGGTAAGAGATGGTAATGTTGGAGTAGTGGCTCGCCCTGCAAGGCATCCACCAGTTCCAGCCCCGCGGCGGGACCGAAGGCCATCGAGACGGCGACCGCGCGATTTAATTCGACCACCGGCGATCGCGTCAGCTGCACGAGGGTTGTGTAGAGTGCCGACATATGCACCCAGTCGGTCTCGGCCGCAGTGCGGGCTCGCGCGTGGCAGGCGGCCAGCGCGGCCTGCAGCGTGTAGGGACTCCGCTCGCTGCCGGGCAATTGCTCGGCCCGCTTCAATGCCGCCAGGCCGCGTTGAATCAGTAAATGGTCCCAACGAGCCCGGTTCTGGTCGAGCAACAAGATCGGCTCGCCTGTCGGTCCCACGCGAGCCCGCGAACGAGATGCCTGAATTTCCATCAGCGCGACCAGGCCATGAACCTCGGGCTCTTGCGGCATGAGCTCGGCCAAGACTCGCCCCAGGCGCAGGGCGTCTTCACACAGCCCGGGCCGCATCCAGTCATCGCCAGCGGTTGCGGTATAGCCCTCGTTAAAGATCAAGTAGATGACTTCCAAGACCGATGACAGACGTTCGGCCAGCTCGGCGCCCCGGGGGACTTCAATCGCCACTTTCTTTTCCGAGAGCGTTCGCTTGGCCCTGACGATCCGTTGAGCGATCGTGGGTTCGGCCACGAGAAATGCTCGGGCGATTTCCTCGGTCGTCAGCCCGCCCAACAAGCGCAGCGTGAGGGCGGCTCGGGCTTCTGTCGTGAGGACGGGATGGCAGGCCGCAAACACCAGTCGCAGGAGGTCGTCTCCCACGTCATCGTCCAGGGCCGCATCCAGGTCGGGCATGGCATCCTCTTGAGCCGCCGCGTACTCACGACCAAGCTCTTCATGCTTGCATTGCAGCAGCTTCTGACGACGCAACGCATCAATAGCCCGATGCTTGGCGGTGGCCATCAGCCAAGCTCCCGGGTTATCCGGAATGCCTGACTGAGGCCATTGTTCCAGCGCCGTCAGCAGGGCATCTTGAGCCAGCTCCTCGGCCAGACCGACATCGCGAACCATGCGTGCCAGACCGGCGATGAGTCGCGGTGACTCAATCCTCCAAACGGCGTCAATCGTGCGGTGAACATCAGGTACTGTCATGCCGCCGATTATAGCATGGCGACCGCCGCGAGTGAGAGCGGAGAGTCAGCTATGACTTCTGCTTCGCCAACTCCTCCGTTTGCTCCCGCAAGCGGTTCTCTTGTTCCCGCAATTCGGGCGTAAACTCCGCCCCAAAATCTTCCATTTCAAAGATCTGACGGATCTCGATCTCCGAGTCGCCATTGAGCGGATTGGGGCAACGTTTCACCCATTCAATCGCTTCTTCCTTCGACTTCACCTGCCAGATCCAAAAGCCGCAAATCAGCTCTTTCGTTTCCGCGAAGGGCCCGTCACTGGTGGTCCGTTTCCCATCAGCGAATTTCACACGAGCCCCCTTCGAGCTCGGGTGCAGCCCTTCGCCGGCCAGCATAATGCCCGCCTTAACGAGCTCCTCGTTGTACTTCCCCATGTCGGTGAGAAGCTGCTCGCTGGGCATCACGCCCGCTTCGGAGTCTTTGTCGGCCTTAATTAAAATCATGAATCGCATGGGTGTATTCCTCGTATCAATTGTGGGTTGAATTTACCTCGAACGGGAGGCTTTGCCATTCCCGCCAACGTCATCTCAAAACCTGATTATTCAGAACGAAACATTTCACGGCCAGTGTATTGTCGCCGCTTAGATTTGGGATCCCATTCCCAAGGTATTGTCGTGCCACTGCTTTGCAACTGTACTCGGTTGTTAAGCAGTGCATTGGGAGAAATGCGTATTCACGGAACCACTGCTTAGCGACTGAGTACAGTCGCAAAGCAGTGGCACGAGGCCTATCCCAGAATCACTCAAGGTTACTTATGGCGTTTTCTCACTCGCGGTCTCGCTCACTTTTTTCAAGGTCGCGAGGCCGGTTTCAAAATCCTTACCGACCATACTGTCGCAGTCGATGAAGACGCTCATGACTTTGCCCATATAGGGTTGAACGCCAGTCATCGCCCACGTAACAGTGGTTCCTTCGCCTTGAGATTTCAGCGAGAATTCCGCGACGGCCTGGCCTTCGAACGGCTCTTTAAACGACAAATTGATCAAGACTTTGGACGGCGACGCGGACTCCGTGATCTCCATCTTGCCTTTACCGATCTGACTGTTACCAGCCCACTCATAGGATGACCCTGGACCGATGCTGGGGCCACTGAAAGTTCTCTTCGCGGCGGGATCGAGTTTCTCAAACGGGGACCAGCCCTCCCAGCTGTGCAAGTCGTTGATCAATGGAAAAATCTGCTCGGCCGGAGCGTTGATGGTGATCGAGCGTTGAACTTTAAAGGCGTCAGGTTTAGTCGCCGCGTAGCCCAGAATCGCCAGGATGGGCACAACAATCAGCGCGGCAACGGCGAGGGCAATTTTCTTTTTCATAGAAGTCTCCATGGGGGTGATCACGAGAGAGTTTTCTCATCGCAACCTATTCGAGTTATTGAGTTTAAAGTCGACCAACTGATCTATATTCACCGGCAGGCATCCCCACCACTGTCATAACGACGAACGAGAGTCCGCGATTTCGACACGCTGATTTTCGTTTTTGGAAAATCTTTCAGAGAGGTCACGTCCCGCCGGCACGCCGCAAGGGATTCTGGGATGATTGAGGTTCGGAATTGGAAAGGTGATCTTGCGAAGTAACCGCTCGTCCTAAATGGCACAGGCGAGCCGGGCGGCGTAAGCCCCCGGATTCCTTCTTATAGTGATTCGCCGCAGAATCCCGGGGCTTACGCCGCCGGGCTCGCCAAGAGTTGGTTGTCAGCCAAGCAATAAAAAACACAACCTCTTGTTCGCTTCGCTCACCCAGATTCGAAAATTTAAACAATCTCGCTTAGTGTTGACGCGCTATTCAAAGTTCGTATACTCAGTCCAAGTACAACTGTACTTGAGAGGATCGGCATCATGACCGAACGGCCGGGATTGTCGAAGGGCGAGTTGGAAGTTGCCCGCGTGCTTTGGGAGTTGAAAGAAGCCTCGGTGCGCGAAGTGCATGAGGCCTTTCCGGCGGCGCGTCAGATGGATTTCACCACGGTGCAAACTTATTTGCGGCGGCTGGAAACGAAGGGCTATGTCGTGGCCCGCCTTGATGGCCGGACGCGGATCTACACGCCCAAAGTGCAGCCTCGTAAAGTCATCGGCGAAACCGTCGACGATCTGATCGAACGCCTCTTCGGCGGAGAAACTCTGCCGCTCATGCGCCATCTGATCGAAGATCGCGGCATGAGTGACCAAGATTTAGTGGAATTAAGAAAACTAATCGATCGGCTGGAGCAAGACGGTCAGTAACGTCTGCTCGACGCCCACGGGTAATACCGCAGGTGCAAAGGGGCCCTCACGTTGTGAGCGGAATGGCGTTAGCCACCGGTTCTTGTTTCTGGTCTCTATCAACAACATTGAAGAACCGGCGGCTAGCGCCGTGCCGCTCACGAATCGAGGCTTACCGGCCTGTTGGGGGGCGACTGGCGAACATTCTTTCTATCTAGGGAGTCGGGAGATGGGCTTGGCGATCGAGGGGCTGACATCCACCGCATGGGCTCAATGCTGGCAGGTCACGGCGCTGATTCTGGCGGTGTGGTTCGCGGTTCGAGTGGCCGCCCGCAATCGACCGCATCTCGCCAGCGTCTTATGGTTGGTGGTCCTGATGAAGTGCGTGACGCCGCCCATCTGGAGCAGCCCTTGCGGCTTGTTTTCTTGGCTGCAGTCTGAGCACACTCTGGTCAGTTCTCCCGCGACGTCAGCTCTCGAATTAGAAAGCCATCCAGGCCAGATTGACGGGGATTCCGACGCCACTGTCGTGCAAATGGACCGGTCCGGTGCAAACCTTGATCGGCAGCAACCGGAACCAGCCGCCGCAATTCACCCACCTCTGAGTCTCTTCTCCCTAAGTGGCCTCATAGAAGTTGTCTCCAACTGGAGCGGCTTGATGGCTTTGATCTGGCTTATCGGTGGTATCGGGGGCGCAAGTCTAGCAACAATTCGTTGGCTGGTGTGTTGGCGGCGTTTACGCAGCGCCGGCGAGATCGATTCACCCGAGGTGGTGTTATTCACGGAAAACTTACGCCGACGGCTGGGGTTACGGCACCCGGTGCGTGTGCTGATCTCGCGCAGTCCGGTGGGGCCAGCAGTCGTCGGGATCTTCCGGCCGACGATCATCCTTCCGGCACTGATTGTCGAATCGAAAACCACAGCTGAACTCGAGCCATTGCTGGCTCACGAGCTCATTCACATTCGCCGAGGCGACCTGTGGGTGGGGCCGCTACAACTGCTCACGCAAGTGGTCTGGTGGTTTCACCCGTTGGTTCGCCTCTCCAACCGGCTGCTCACTCAGGAAGCCGAACGCTGCTGTGACGAGGAAGTCATTGCGAGCCTGGGCTGTGAACCCGGACGTTACGCCCGGAGCCTGGTCGATGTGTTGGCCCTAAAGCGAACTCTGCAACCTGTTCCCGCATTTCCTGGCGTCCGCCCGGTGGACGTCACATCTCAACGACTGGAGAGAATCATGAGACTTGGACAAGGATGTCACAAGCACACACCTCGCTGGTGCTGGTTAGTCATGTTGTTGACGGCGGCAATCACAATCCCAGGTGCAGCCTACATTGCGGCCAGTGAAGAACCACCGAAGGACTTGCCGACACCCACAAAGGCAGAGACAGCACCCGACACCCCACCGGCCACCACCCCCGCCGCACAAACCTCAACGATTGAGTTCGTTTGGCGCGCTTATGAAGTTCAAGATCTTATCGAGCAGATTAAGAAAATTGGCGGAGAATCAGAAGACGGCGTACCAAGCCTGTTAACCGATCCAGTAGCACGCAAGGTATTGGTTGAGAACGCCTTATGGGTGGCAACGAGAACTCCGCAAAAAAGAACGCTCGTCAGAGAAAATCTTGCTCCAAGCCACAACCAGCAACCCACTCCAATCGCACAACAGCCCGCCATCAACTGGAAGGGAAACACCCTGGAGATCGCGTACTCCGCAGCCGGGCATGCCCGTATTGAACGGCAGTTCCAACAACTGCGAGAGGACGGGTTCCAACAGTTGTCGATCCGAACTGAAATGATCACCGGACCCGCGGCGGATGTGGCCACGATTCCCATCAAGTGGCAGCTACTAGACCAGGCCGGGGCGGACGCTGACCGGAACGTGATCACCGAGGAATTTCCCGTTGATGGCGACAAGCGGCCTATTCGAGGCCAGGTCGAAACGTTCGTGGAAAAATATCAGCCAGCGGTCGCGGCGGTGGCTGATCGGCTGCTCGTCGAAACAATCATTAAGAACGCACAGGCCAATAAAAACAACAGCCTCTTATTTGCCCCTGTCATCACGGTCTACAACGGAAACACGGCTATCGTCGAGGACTATGTCAGTCGCCCGTTGTCCTCGCCAATTCAATCGTATTCCGATCCGGAATCACACTCTTCCCGAATTTACGAAGAGGGTTGGTTCTTACACTGTCGGCCTAAGTTGACACGCGGCGGTGCGGCGGATCCCAACCCCATCAAGCTCGACTTCAGCCTCACGCAAAGGGAAATCCGTGGAATTGAAAAGTCGGCTCTGAACGCCACTGGCAAGCAGAAGGGAGTCGCCCCTGTTGGGATTCCTGAATTGGCAACGACCAAAATCAGCGCCGGGGCGGAGATGCAAAATGGCCAGACGCTCCTCATCGGGGGGCTGACCACCCGCTCGGCTGACGGTAAAACCAGGCAACCATTTCTGGTGCTCGTACGCGTGCTCAATGTCACTCCGCCGACTGCGGCTGACATGCTGGCCGCGGCGGCCGCACCACCGGTCGCGACTCCGAATTCCGGGGCTCGCCCCTCAACCCCGCGCTCCACTAAGACACCCGAAATCCGACTGGTTCGTGGTTCTCGGGACGAGCAAATTACCAATACAACGCTGGAAACTCGCGTCTATGCCATCGCTGACTTAGTCAGTGCCGAGGTCAACCGCCCGACTCTGCTGTTCGCAGATGGTGACCGGAACATCACTTCCAAACCACTGCCACCGGAAGCCGTCGAGGATATGGAGCCGCTGATCAATGCCATCAGGATGCTCACCCCCACTGCCTGGGACAAAAACCACGGAATGGGAACGATCAAAATCCATGATCCCACCAAGGCATTCGTCGTGAAACAACTACCATCCGAGCATGAGAAAACGGCAAATCTACTCCGCCATTTTCGGAATTCTCAAGATCAAAAAATGACGCTCGCCGTCGAACGCGTTGAGGTTACGCTCGTTGAATTGCAGAAGTGGACTCAGTCCCAATCGGGTGTCGTTGGAAGCGGTATCGGAAGTGCCATCCAAGGCATGCGAAGCCCGACGCTGACGATTTCACGGGAAGCGGAAAGCTTTTTGCGTCATGCCGGCGGAGTCAAAATTCAACAGGGCCCGACATTAACGTTACGCAATGGCCAGCGGCTGGAATTGAAACCCACGGCAACCACAAAGACGAACCCGTGTGTGTCCTGCATCCAGTTGTTGCCCTGGATGAGTCCCGATCTGCCGTTGCAGCCGTTGCATGTTGCGGCTGACATCTCTCACGGTGACCAGGAAACACTCTTGCGGCATGAGCTGCCCACCATTCCACCGGGGGCCACGTTGTTGATTGACGTCTCAGAATCCGCATGGATCGATCAATCTCCGCTGGTCGGATTCCTGGGCTCGTTTTTCAGCAAGCCAGCAGAAGATTTCGTCCATAAATCACCACGACGCCAGTTCTATCTTGTGAAGTCCAAAGTCATGGAACCCCACCCCATTGAAGAGCAAGAAGAACTTCTCACCAAGTAGTCGGACCAGATAAGCAACCGTCTGCGTTTTTCCTAAGTCCTGATAGGGACGATAGAATCTAGCCGTGAGTGCAAACCCACGGTCCGCGATTAAAACAGGCTCTAAGCCCTACAGGGGCGACACCGTGAAGAATTTTGGAACGCAAATTCTCAAGGGATCTTGAATTCCTGGTGATTCGAGTCAATGGGAGGGTGAGGCTCCTGCCGAACCGCTTAGTCTGGCGAGTCCGTGTAGACCAA
>JAZKFE010000016.1:0-4101 GCA_040386595.1 Planctomycetota bacterium
TCCCAGTAGACCAAGCGGTTCGGCAGGAGCCTCACCCTCCCAGAATCCTTCACGGGGTTGCCCGGTGAGGCCCTGTGCGCGGAGGCGTTCTGGACTCTCTATTCCTTCACCAATTCATTGATAATGGCTTCAATCTGCTGGTCGGTGGTCGCGCCTTGCCAATTCAGTTCACCCTGCCACCAGAAGCGGATATATCCCTTCTTGTCGATGACATACACCGTTGGCCACATGGTGTTGCCCCAGGCATCCCAGTTTTTGTTGGCCACATCAATGAGTACTGGGAACTGAAATCCCTCCTTTAGGGCGGCTGCGGAAACTTTTTCCGGATCTTTCTCCGCGGCCGTCTCGGGAGTCTGAATTCCAATCAACTGGACTCCTCGTTTTTTTAGCGTCTCATTCCAGCGCTTGTAGTGGCTAAAATTTGCGACGCAGTTGTGGCATTGAAAGGCATAGAAGTGCACGATCACAACCTTTCCCCGCAATGCTTCGAGTGAGGCTCGGTCTGCAGAGCTCCAATAGCCCGAATCGATGAGCTCGGGGGCAAACGAGTAGATCCGCTTTAGCTTGGTGATGTCAATCGGCGTACCGAGCGCATTGCGAATCCGATCTTTCTGCAAGGCCGTTAGTACGGTGAGAGCTTTTTTAGGCTCCGCAGCTTTGGCATCATTGAACGTTTTCAATTTCTCGGCATCGGCGGGTGGCTTGGCCGCTGCCAACGCCGCGGCCTGACGATCGTTCTCTGAAAAGAGCTCGCGTAGCTTTTGGCTCTGCTTACTGTTTAAGCGGAGAAAGGCCTCGATTTCAGGACGAGCCAGAATGCGAACCCCTTGAGATTGGAGTTCAATTTGCCGAAGCCGCTGGACCGATTTCGCTCCCGCGATTCGTTTGGCTTCTAATAGAAATTTGTCTTCTTGAGTTGCGATGACTTGGCGTTGTTCAGGCACAGGGAGGATTCGTGCCGGCCACCAGAGAGTGTCAACAACGCGTAACGCCTGTTCCCATTCCACCAATTGTTTGGCCGATAGTCCGAGATCTTTCTGGACCTCCTCGGTGTGCATCAAACTCAGCAAGTTCTGAGGTATCGAGACCAGCGTCGGCGACAGCGGTGCATATTCAATGCTCGGCTCACCAGCGGTGGCGTTGCTGATAAGCCCCGCGACAAGCAGGGCCGCCCATAAGCAACCTATGCGTAGAGCTGACATGCCTGTGTTTCTCCGACGGAGTATCTCAAGTAATACGACTGAGTTTACTTTACCGAGGAAGCTGGCGATGTGAAGCGGGATTCCAACTATGGCCTCAAATCTGAGGTGCCCGCTCACGACAACGCCCGCCGCCCCAATGTGTCTGCAGCAACGTAATAGAAACACAAATGCCCTGCACCGAGAGTCATTTCTCGATGCAGGGCAGCATTGACGAATAGATTTTTCGCTGGAGATTTTCAGGCTGATACGAATACCAGCGAACATCTCCTTACTTCTTGACCGGTCCAGGCTTCGCTGCAGATTCGACTTCAACCTGGGCTGAGGGGAGTTTCTTGGCCAAGTAGAGCTTCAAGCGTTTTTGCTGCTCCGGATGATCTTCTTCCGCCGCAATCGTCAGAACTTGATTCTGGGTCGCGACCGCTGCCACCCAGTCACCCTTGGTGGCATAGGCCAGAGCCAAATCGACCGCGTAGTCGGGGAAGGTGGGGTCGATCTGGAATGCCTTGGACAGGTCGTCGATCGCCTTAACCGGCTGGCGCATGGCCATCCAATACAGACCACGGCCGTAGTAGGCATGTTCGAATTGCGGGTCGAGCTTCAGGGCCGCGTTGAACTCAGCGAATGCCTTCTCCTGGTTCTTCAATTCAAAATACGTCCACCCCAGGCGTTCGTGATTGGCGGCGTCGGTCGGTTCCAATTCGCTGGCTCGTTCGAAGTCGGGCAGGGCTCCTTCGAAGTCTTGTGAGTCGTACTTGACCATGCCGCGCACATACAATGCGTCCGCACAATCCTTGTCGAGCTTCAGTGATTTCTCAGCCGAAGCGGAAGCCTTGTCTAAATCGCCGACAAGGTATTGAGCCAGGGCGAGGCCGCCGAATCCGACGGCGCTTTGCGGCTGCAATTTGACGAAGTTCTCGAAGTCAGCCTTGGCCAACGTGTGTTCGTCTTCCTTCAACAACGTCCAGCCTCGTGACAGGTAGGCCGCAGACATTTTCGGATCGAGCTGCATGGCTGCCGTGTAGGCGCGAATGGCCTGTACGCGTTCGTTTTTCCCGTTGAGCTCTTCGCCCAATTTGAAGTACGCCGTGGCAGTTGTCAGCTTCGGCAGCGGAGCCAACCAGAAGATTTGAGTTTCCGGCATCTGCTTACGGAGAGCGATGACGGCAGGTTCCGTCACGGCACTACCAGTCAGGTAGACTTCCCGGATCTTGGTCAACTTCCGCAACGCGGCCAATCCCGCATCGTTGACGGGGGTGTTTTCCAGATCGAGCACTTGCAGGTTGCCCAATGCGGAAAGGAGTGTCAGGCCGGCGTTGTCAAAGGGGCTGTCACGCAGGATCAGCGTGTGCATGTCCGGAAATTCGACCAACAATTTCAGCTGGGCGGTCATCTGAGCAGGAGTCAAACCGGCCTTGGACAGAATGACGGCGACGACCGGTTGCTCGGGCTCGCCATTGAGCCGTTCGACTCGACCGCCGAGCTTCTCCAATGACTGAATCGCTGCCTCAACGCCGGCCTTTTCGCGTTCTTCAGCACGGGCCTTGGCTTTGGCGCGGGGGGCCGCCTCGGACACAGACGTCAGTAGCAGGCAGCACAGGCCCAGGCAGTACAATCCACGTAGCATGGTTCTGATCTCGAAAAGTTAAGAAACTCCCACCTGGAGTTTCAGTGGCCGGTATGATGGCGGGTACGCCTCAATCCGGCAATGTGACTCTCAGCACGCTTAAAGGAAGAGGCGTATTCAGCAATACTCTGGTGAGAGAAATGTCTCATGGACGGTCACTTGCGCCAGCGTTCGCTGATTTGCCTGAATCTCATGTGACACAGGGAAAAGCCCCCAATTTCGCAGAAGACTGGTCATTGGAACGCGCCGCACTGGGCTGCAAAGCTCCTCACTGGTAGATTTCATCGGCGTTCTGTCTGCACGACTTGTCTTTCCTGTTTTCAGGTCTCACATGAGCAATTGCCCGGAAACTCCCCCTGACCGCTCGAAATCCTGGTACCGTTGGTGTCTGCAGTCAGGTCGGCGTTTTCTGATCTATTACCTCCTGATCGTCTTGTTCATGAGCATCATGCAACGCCAGCTGCTCTATGTTCCGTCGCATGCGACGGAGCTGCCCGTTCGTGCGTCCGGGTGCTTGCCGGGAGGAGGGGAAGATATTTCCTTGCAGACGGCAGATGGATTGCAACTTCATGGTTGGCATCTACTTCCGTCGAAGCTGAGTGCCGGGAGCGCCGCCGACTTCGATCGTTTTCTGGCCGAGGGACGCCAGGTCGTGATCTTTTTTCATGGAAACGGCGGGAACCGTCTGCACCGCGATCTCGATTATCAGGTCTTGTCCAGATTAAACCTGCACATCATGGCGTTTGATTATCGGGGTTACGGTGAGAACTCCGGCTCTCCGACTGAGGAAAATTTTGCGGCCGACGCCCAGGCCATGTGGAAGTATGTGACCGAAACGCGTCATGTCTCTCCGGATCGGATTATTTTGTACGGCGAGTCCTTGGGGGGCGGTGTGGCGACCCGTCTGGCGGCAGAAGTGTGCGCGGCCGGGACACCGCCAGCGGGGCTGATCCTGAGAAGCACGTTTTCTTCGATGGTGGCCGCGGCGGGATATCACCATCCCTGGTTGCCGGTAAGCTGGATCTTGAAGGATCAGTATCGCTCCGATCAACGCATTCCACAGCTGACCGCCCCGCTGTTGATGCTGCACGGGACCAACGACGCAGTGGTCCCGCTGAGCCTCGGGCAACAGCTCTTTCACCTGGCTCCCGACCGGGCGAAGAACGGGATTCCCAAGACTTTTGTTGAGTTGAAAAATTCTGGCCACAACGATGTGCTATACGCAGATCCCGATCATTTTGAGGAGGCGATCAAAAAGTTCCTGGCGACTCTGCC
>JAZKFE010000017.1:0-28689 GCA_040386595.1 Planctomycetota bacterium
GTAATCGTCCCGGCGCCGGCCCCGGTGTTGACCGCAATATCCCCCGTCAACGTCGTATTGGAATTGAACGTCACCGCATCGTTGGTGGTGGTCACACTCCCCGCCGTCGAGATCCCCGCGGTCCCCGTCAACGACACGGTATTATTCGCACTGATCGCCCCCGCGGCCGCAATGGCCAACGTATTCGACGCATTCAGCGTCACGGTCCCGGACGTCCCGGCGGTGTTCGTGATCGCCGCATTCACGGCAATGGTCTCGGCGGCATAGCTCAAGTTGCCGGTGGAAGTCCCCGACCCCAAGGTCAACGCCCCAGTCTGAGTAATGGAATCGGTGCCCCCCAGCAGATCGACACTTAAGGCAAACGTCCCACTATCCACACCGGAAATCGTCAGGTCGTCATTGCCGGTACCGCCGTTAACAGTCAGCGTGCCGGACGGAATCGTCACGGTGGTGTCCGCCAGCGTGATCGGACTAGTGCGCATCCGCAGGAGGCCATTGCCCAGAGTGCCGTCATCTTCCAGGAATGCCGTATTGCCGCCCGCTGGCAAATTAAAAATGGCATTCGTAATGGCACCGACATCCACCAGTACCGATTCCAAACCGGTGTAATTGACCTGATTTCCATCCAGGGTCACGGCACCGTCATGCGCATTGGTGTAATCAAAAATCACAGTGACGAAGGGCCCATTGATAATAATCAATGAATCCCCCGGACTGGTGTTAGGGTTGTCTCCGTGAACGGTCACGGGCTTGTTCAAGCCCCCGTTGTAGTCGACGGTAAAGGTATCGTTGCCGTCCCCTCCGCTGGCCTCCACACCGGTCACCACGGAGGCGGGTGCCGACTGCAGTACGACACTGGTCAGCGTATCGATGATCTGAATATCAGTACCAGTTTGCTTGATCGTAATCGCATCGGGACCGGCGGTTCCGGTGTAAGTCAGAACTCCCGACGTCGTTAAGGTAAAGTCATTACTCCCCACACCACCCGTGTACGAAAACACTGCGAGCATCGAATTGATCGTCGTCGACGATCCCGCCGTCGCATTCAACAAAGGGGGATCCACAATCGCGTTCGTGGCATGCGTATTGTTGATCAGCACAAACACCGTACCGGTGGTCGTCACCCCCGTCTGCGAATTGATGGTAAAAATCCCCTGAGCGGGCGACTGCAGATCAATGGTGCTCGACGCAACAATCGTGTCCGACGTATTGCCGTTGAAATCTACAGCGTAGGTGCCGCCATTAAACGCCAAGCTGCCCACCGTCAACGTTCCGACGCCGCCAAGAGTGCCACCCGTAATTGTTCCCAGAGAATTGATCGTCACCGTACCATTCAAAATCCCAGTGCCAGCCAGTATCGCATTCGCGTTGACAGCCACGGCGCTACTAGCGGAGGTGCTGCCGGTCACGAACACCGTGCCCGCATTGATCGTCGTCACTCCGGTATAGGTGTTCGTCTGGCTCAAAGTCAGGGTGCCACTGCCTTGTTTCACCAGGCTGGCGGACCCTCCGACCGGACTACTTTGGGTCACCGCGCCGTTACTGATTAACGTCAAGGCTCCCGTGAGCGACGTCGAACCCACGTCGAACCCCGAATCGTCTCTGACCGACACATTCGTCGCCGAGCCCACCGTCACCAAATTGAACGTGTTGGAGGCATTGGTCAACGTCACATTGGCACCGGTCAAATTGATGGCCCCGGTCCCAATCGTGATCGCCCCTGTTTGGGTGATATCCGACAAACCACTATTCGCATTTAGGGTCACATTGCCCGTATGCGTGATCGAAGCAATTGAAATCGCTTCGTTTTCGGTCAGCGACACCGCGCCCGTTCCGGCGTTGACCGTCACCGCTCCCAGCACGTTCGCCTGGGTCAGCGTGATCGCCCCACCCGTCAAATTGGCCGTTCCCGTACCGACATTGATCGCACCGGTCTGCGTAATGCCATTCGTTCCCGCATTGAACGTCAGATTTCCCGTATGAGTGATTCCCGCGATAGAAATCGCGTCATTCTCCGTCAGTGACACCGTCCCCGTTCCCGCGTTGATCGTCACGGCCCCCAGCACGTTGGCCTGAGTCAACGTGATGTTCGCCGCTGTCAGATTGACCGCACCGGCCGCGATCAAGATCGCTCCGGTCTGCGTCAGGTCCGAGCCCGCACCGTTGGCGTTCAACGTAAGGTTACCGCTCGTCCGGGTAATCGCCGTGACGCTCATCGCACCGTCTTGACGCAATGACACGTCACCCACCCCTGAAGCCACGGTGATCGCGCCAAAAGTATTGGCCGTATTCGCCAGAGTGATCGTCCCACCAGTTAAGCTCAGTGCGCCCGTGCCCACCTCAATATCACCGGTCTGAGAAATCCCATTCGTTCCCGCATTCAGCGTTAGAGCTCCCGTGTGCGTGATCGACGCTACCGAAATCGCATCATTTTCAGTCAGCGATACGGTCCCCGTTCCCGCATTGACCGTCACCGCGCCCAGCACGTTCGCCTGAGTCAACGTGATATTGGCCGCCGACAGAGTGGCCGTACCGGTCGCAATCGAGATCGCCCCCGTCTGTGTCAGGTCGGAAGCTCCTCCGTTCGCATTCAGCGTCAAGTTGCCACTCGTCCGGGTAATCCCCGCAACGCTCATCGTCCCGTCTTGCCGCAACGACACGTCACCCGCACCCGACGCCACCGTGATCGCCCCGAACGTATTCGCCGTGTTCGCCAGAGTGATCGTGCCCCCCGTCAAACTCAGCGTCCCCACACCGACTTCAATATCCCCCGTCTGGGTAATGCCGCTCGTCCCCGCATTCAACGTCAGATTGCCCGTGTGCGTGATCGCCGCCACGGAGATCGGGTCATTCTCCGTTAAGGACACATCACCCACCCCCGCGTTAATCGTCACCGCCCCCAGGACGTTCGCTTGAGTCAACGTGATCGCACCACCCGTCAGGTTGGTCGTGCCCGTCCCCACGTTAATGACACCCGTCTGCGTGATCGCGTTGATTCCCGCATTCAGCGTCAACGCCCCCGTATGGACTAACGAGGCAATCGAAATCGCATCGTTCTCGGTCAGCGATACGGCCCCCGTTCCCGCATTCACCGTCACCGCCCCCAGCACATTCGCCTGAGTCAACGTGATCGCGCCGCCCGTCAGGTTGGCCGTTCCCGAACCCACATTGATCACCCCCGTTTGCGTGATCGCGTTCGTTCCCGCATTCAACGTCAGGTTGCCGGTGTGTGTGATGGCCGCCAGGGCAATCGCATCATTCTCTGTCAACGACACGTCTCCGGTTCCGGCAGTAACGGTCACCGCGCCCAAGACGTTCGCTTGAGTCAGGGTGATTGCCCCACCCGTCAGATTGGCCGTGCCGGTTCCGACATTGATCGTCCCCGTTTGCGTAATCGCGTTCGTCCCCGCGTTTAACGTTAATGCCCCCGTATGCGTTACTGAAGCAATCGAGATCGCATCATTCTCGGTCAGGGACACGGTCCCCGTTCCCGCATTCACCGTCACCGCACCCAGTACGTTCGCCTGAGTCAACGTGATATTGGCCGCCGACAGAGTGGCCGTACCGGTCGCAATCGAGATCGCCCCGGTCTGCGTCAAATCCGAGGTCCCGCCGTTCGCGTTCAAGGTCAAATTGCCGCTCGTCCGGGTGAGCCCGGTGACGCTCATTGCACCATCCTGACGCAACGACACGTCACCGGAACCCGATGCCACCGTGATCGCCCCAAACGTATTCGCCGTGTTCGCCAGAGTGATCGTGCCCCCCGTCAAACCCAGCGTTCCGGTGCCGACTTCAATATCACCCGTCTGCGAAATGGCGTTCGTCCCCGCATTCAGCGTCAATGCCCCCGTGTGGGTGATCGAAGCAATCGAGATCGCATCATTTTCGGTCAGCGACACGGCACCCGTTCCCGCATTCACCGTCACCGCACCCAGCACATTCGCCTGAGTCAACGTGATCGCCCCACCGGTCAAATTGGCCGTTCCCGAACCCACATCGATCGCACCCGTTTGCGTGATGGCATTCGTTCCCGCATTCAACGTCAGATTGCCCGTATGCGTGATCGCCGCGACCGAGATGGCGTCATTCTCGGTCAGCGACACATCGCCGGTCCCCGCAGTAATCGTCACCGCACCCAGCACATTGGCCTGAGTCAGGGTGATGGCCCCGCCTGTCAGGTTGGCCGTGCCCGCTCCTACATTGATCGCACCCGTCTGCGTAATCGCACTCGTCCCCGCGTTCAACGTCAGATTGCCCGTATGGGCAATGGCCGCGACCGTAATCGGGTCATTCTCCGTCAACGACACATCCCCCGTCCCCGCAACGACCGTCACGGCGCCCAGCACATTGGCTTGAGTCAAGGTGATCACGCCACCGGTCAGGCTGGTGGCCCCGGCCCCCACATTGATTACGCCCGTCTGCGTGATCGCATTCGTTCCCGCATTCAACGTCAACGCGCCGGTGTGTGTGATGGCAGCCACTGAGATTGCATCGTTCTCCGTCAGCGACAAGGCACCCGTTCCCGCATTCACCGTCACTGCCCCCAGCACGTTCGCCAAAGTCAGGGTGATCACGCCGCCAGTCAGGTTCGTCGCCCCGGCTCCCACATTGATCACACCCGTCTGCGTGATCGCATTCGTTCCCGCATTCAACGTCAGATTGCCCGTATGGGCAATGGCTGCGACCGCAATCGGGTCATTCTCCGTCAATGACACATCGCCCGTCCCCGCAGTGACCGTCACCGCCCCCAAGACGTTCGTTCCATTCAGCGTGATCGCCCCAGCGGTTAACGAAGTCGCCCCGGCCGTCAACGAGCCACTTTGCGTGATCGCTCCGTTCGACGTCAGATTCAACGTGCCGGCGCTGCTGGTTCCCGCCAAGGCCAAGGCGGAATCTTCTTCGATCGTCACCGCACCCGCAGAACTGAAGGTCAGACTGCCGAAATTCGTCGTTTCCACACCGCTTCCCAGCGTCACCGAAGTACCAGTGAAGCTGGCACTATTGGTCACGGAAAGGTTCCCGCTGTCGGTAATGCTGCCCCCCGCCGTCACCGCCAAATTGCCACTCACCGTCGAATCGCCCAGAACGATCCCGTTCGAATCCCTCAACGTGACATTCCGGCCAGCCCCCACGGTCACGGACGAGAAATTGTTCCCACTGCTCGTGAGCGAGATATCTCCTGTCGTACTCGCACTTAACGAAGCAACTCCCCCCACCACCAGCACCCCTGTGCCGGAATCGGTGATGGAATTGGTAGCCCCCGTGACGGTCAAACCTCCCGTTAGATTGAAGTTCGTCGCCAATTCGACCGTTTCGATGCCCGTCGAGCTGAGCGACGACAAACCGAAATTCCCGCTGACAAACGTGACGGTCTGATTGGCGTTCGCCCCCGAATCCGTAATCACGATGTTCGTGACCAATAAATCGAGGTAAGTTCCCTCGAGCAACGAAAAGGTATTGTCAGCCGAGACTTGGATCACCAAATCGATACCGACGGTCAGTTTTCTGATATAGGCATGATCCGAAGCCGCTGACAACTGGATATTGAGCGGTCCGGCAAGCAGATCCGGATGCGACGAAGTGACAGACAGTAAGGCGCGATCTTCCAATCGTTCCACACGACTTTTGAGGACTCGGCGACGACGAACTGTGTTACCTGGATTCACATTTTGACGCAGCAGCGATTGCGACAACGCAGACAACCAGGGAATCAGGCGCATGAAATCTTGCCTCTGTCTGGTGGATGCGCAAGCAGACTCGGTTCATCTGAACGAGTTTCTATTAACATCCCGTAAGGTAGTTCAGAAGACGCTGCTATTGAACTCAATGCCAATGAAACTCCCCCTCAATTTGTCTTTCGAGGGATCGTTCCACGACCGTTGTCGGCGGCCAGATCCAGCCGTGACGGCAGAAGATTGCCGCTGACGATACACTTGTAACTGTCTAATTCGTACACATCGATCCTACGACTGAAATTAATCACTCACAAGCAGAATCTTTACCTTTTGCCAATTATTAGAGACGCGATTACAATCCATGTTTACAGTAATCAACATGGCAATGCGTCTTAAGACAACCACGCAAGAAACACATCAACACAACCAAATGCGACATATAGTCTTAGCGAATTTTACAGTGTTATTGTTCAACGACCGGACTTATGGCTCCTATGGGTGGGCTCTCCATCCATCACCGACCGTCCTTACGTACGAATATTAGGTCTCTTTTCAACACGTGTTGACATTTTCCGTAACACTCAATGTCTTAGTATCCTCATTGACATGTCAATGTCATCGCATGATAGTGATCAGATCACCAACACCCATCACAACAGAACACGACGGATGGTTATCTACAGTCAGTCTTGCTCGCTGCACACAAAAGACAAATAAGAGGGCACTCCGCGTCTTACCTGAGTAGAAGATCAGACAGATCGCCCAGAGGTCGGTACCACCGACACCAGACACAGCCGACTCGTCAACGGCCAGAGGATCTGTCTTTCACTGGTCGAGTGAACGATCTTCCGATGATTAGAGACACATCGCAGGTATGTCTTGAAGATCCGGAGCAGGGGGGGCACTTTGAGAAGGCACTCACTGCCAGTGCTTTATTCGGCAAGAACACAAGAGGCAAATTTCTCCAGCAAGCGACAACAAGCCTCGGTGACAGAAAGACAGATCAAATCTAGCCCCTACAAAACGCGAGGCAAGCTGGAATGAGCTACTTCCACAGCACAGCATTCCACACATCCCGCCAAACACGACTCCAGGGGCGGCGACGTGAGCGGCCTTTGAGAACGCCGCGAAACAACTCCCAGGCCCATTGCCCATGATCGGCAATCCAGGCTCCCCCGGCACGAACAGCGGCAACCGGCTGCTCAAGCGGAGCATAGCCGTGCGGTAACATTCGCGGGCCCGCCAACCTCTCAATGAGTCCTATCTGGGCAGGAGTTAACTCTATACGCCAGCGTTCAGCTCGGGCGGAATCAATCGCTTGCAGCGTGTTGTGCTTCCAGACTTCATCCGCTCGAAATCCCCGTTCGGCGTCGGACCGCTCTGAAAATCGCAACATCTGAGGTTCGAAAGGTTCCTTGAGGAACTCGCAGATCGAACGTAGGAGTGTCTCGGGATCGGCAATCAGGTCCTCGTAGCGAACCAGACGAAATCGGTCCGGCGACAGGGATCGCTCGCACTTCTCAGCAGCGTCAACGACCTGACACCAGCGGCGTGCGATCCGGGCCACGCTCCGCGATCCCCAACTGGTCTCTCGCTCGGAACAGACGACCGCTCGCGGGTCCCGGATCAGGCACAGGAACTTGGCCTGGGGATAAAGTTGGCTCAGTTCTGGTACGGCGAAAATGTGCCGGGGCGACTTTTCTCCCACGCGGCGTTTGCCACGGACCTGAGCATAGACCGCCAGGAGTACGACAAACAAATCGGCGAACGTTCCCGAAGTCAGTCCCAACGCTGAGCTCACCTGAGGCCATTCCAGGTGCAGATCACTGACGGCACACTGTGGACCATTCACAAACTGACCGACACGTTCCAAATTCGCAGGATCTGTCAGAGAGCCTAAGGACGATTGTCGCGGCCAGACTTGGTCGAAGTACCCCGTCTCCGGAGGAATCGTCAGCCCGGAATGCGAAGACAACATGGCTTGCAGCAGTGTTGTTCCGGATCGATGCGGCCCCACAATGAAGAACAATCCGTCTCGAATTGTTTGTAGGTCGGGTGCATCAAGATCGGAAGGCAAGGACATGTGAATCGCGTGCTGGAGAACGAACGTGGAGTTCCGGTTTCCCCAATGTTAGCCCGAAGCGCAAACGAGTGCATCTCCTCAAAAAACGAGAAGAAAGGAATGATCTCGCAAAGGCGCCAAGACGCAAAGGGAAAGATACAGAACGTATCTGTTCGGTTAGGCTCCAGAACTTTGCGTCTTAGCGCCTTTGCGTGAGATCATTCTGCATTAATTGCAGTGACAGACAGAAAATGCGTTAGTCAACCTTGGTCAGCCGCAACATTTGCTGACCCCGTGGATGCCCCCAGTCTCCGATGAACTCCACATTCCACCCTGCCGACTCCGCACAATGCCGCAGTTCCTCACGAGTATAAAAAAACGTCTCGTGATCATGCGATTGCGAGTGATTCTGCCGTGAGACTGCCGTTTCAAAGTAGGTGGCATAGCACACCGTCGCGGAATGCGCGGCGGCTCGAAGATTCGTCAGACAGCGTTGAATCTCGGTCAGAGGCAAATGGGTCAGCAGAGAATGAATCCAGATGTAGTCAGCTTGCCGCGTCAGTTGCGACACATCGAACTCGGCGTTCATCAAAAACTGCGGGCGGTGTGTGGTTCGGACCCGAGGATCCAACTCTTGAGACACACCAGCCTCGACTAAATCGACTTCCTTTTCTAATCCCCAATAGCAATCGGGGTTGAGGTACGGAATGAAATGCACGCCGGCACGTAACGATCCACAGGCGACATCGAGCAACACGTGCTCGGGGCGTAGACCTTGGGCCACCAGGTACTCGAACTGCAACCGGCCGATTTCTTCCCAACGCCCACCGACATAGTCACGATGCCCCAGCTGCGACACTCCCACGGCTCCGGTAGGACGAGAATCAGGCCGTCCAAACCGCAAGCAACGCCGTCCCCAGCGGCGCAAGTGCGAGATCCAACTATTCCAGGCAACAGGCATAGGGCAAAATTCTGCAGGAAGGACGATGAAGAAGAATTTTTAGCCACGGATTAACACAGATTGAACACGGATTGGGTCAGCGTCATGCGACAATACAAACATAAGGATGATCTATTCCGTGTTTGATCCGTGTCAATCCGTGGCTAAAAACTCTTCCTAAAATCACTTCTAAAACTCCGTGTTCTCCATGTCTCCGTAGTGCAACTTCTTCGTCAATGATTGAGGTGATTGCGATAGACATCCAGATGTCGGGCCAACGAAACATCGATCGCATGATGTTCGATGTTATATACTCGCCCGGCTTGGCCCAAGGCCTTCCAATCTCCGGATTCTACCAGCAATCGCAGAGCCGCCGCCCATTCAGCCGCGGTGGCCGTGGGCGGGAGAACTCGGCCGAACTGGGTCACATAGCCGCCAGGATCAACCTGAGCCAGAATCGCAGCTTCATGGACGCTCGCTTCTTGAAATGCCGTCGCCAACCCTTCACGCTGGGCCGGATGAACCAGCACCCAAGCTCGGCTGAGGATATGAAACATTCGCTGATTGTCGAACGGATCCAGGAACCCCGTCACTTCCAAGTTGGGAATTCCTTGGAACAAGCATTCTAAATGACGCTGGTAGCTCGCGTCATGAGCCCGCCCGACGATGACAAAGTCGTACTCCGGTACCAGACGCGCAATCTCGATCATGACTTCCGGACGTTTCCGCGGATCCAGCCGCGCCACGAAGGCACACAGCGGCCGCGTGGCTTTCACAAACGGTCCGGCAGGAATCGGAACCGGCTTGGGCAAAACGTCGGGCAGGGCGGGCAGGCGGTAATGTCGTTGGGCTTTCTCTCGCAGGCATTCTGCTTCCACATACACGCCGTCGGCGGCACGGACCGTTTGCCGGACCAGGGCTCCGTCTTCGTAGAACCATTGAGCCGGGGCCTTCAGCCTTCGCTGCCAAGTCGCATGTCGGAATTCCGTGTACCAGTCGTCGCTGTCCCGCGGGTCCATCGAGGTGACGAGATGAATCCGATCACGCATGGCTCGTTGGGCCCAGAACCCCGCGAATGTGGGCTCTTGCAGGTGATAGATGTCGGCATCAATGTTTCGATAGACCGGACTTCCCGCGAAGATTGCGGCCCATGAGATACCGTGCACCGTCATCCCGTCAAGCGGCTCTACAGCCCCTTGACCTCGACGACGCGGGACCACCACGTGGACCTCCACGCCAGCCCCGACCAGAGCATTTCCTAACCGCCGCAGGTTGACTCCGAATCCGCCAATTTTGCCCCACGCCGCAATCTGATTGGCGACGAAGCAGACCTTCATCGGTCGACCTCCTGCCGGTCGAGACACTCTTGCAAGATCTCCAGATTGCGGCTGGCAATCTGCGACGGTTCAAAGTTCTCTAGGGCTCGTTGACGAGCATTCGCTCCCTGTGTTCTACAGAACGATTCGTCATTGACCAAAAAGAGAATCGCTTCACGCAGAGCCTGAGAATCCCGCGGAGGCACCAGATAACCGCAATCACCTAGAACTTCCGGATTCCCCGTGACATTCGTCGTCAGCACGGCACATCCCGCCGTCATGCCCTCCAGAATGGCCACCGGGCAATTCTCACGCTCGGAAGGGAGGGCGCAGATCGTCGCCTGGGCATACAGAGCTGCCAGTCGGGGATCATCGTTGTCGATTCGGCCGTGCCAGACAATTGGCGTCTGACAGGCTGCCGCTAACTGTTGGAGTTGAGCCTGAAACGGACCACTCCCCACGATATCAATTTGCCAACCAGAAAGTTCGAGGCCTTGAATGCCCTCCAACAGATATTGAAAACCCTTACGTTCGACCAGCCGGCTGCACAACAAGATTCGTTTCTGTTTGGTTCCCGGTGTAAAGCGTTTCACGTTGACGCCGTTGGGGATCACGACCGCTCGCACCGCCGGCAGTTGTGTTTGAATCAGCTCGAGCAAACTGACGGAAGGGCTGATGATCCAGTTGGCATGCCTGACGACATGCTTCCACCAGGGACGAGCCAACGCATGCGCCAACTTCAGCCGTTCGCGGTTGTAGCCGGGAACGTCCGAGCCACGCGGCGTAATGACATAGGGCAATTTAACCGAACGCTGCATCCAGCGAGCCACAATGCCCGCCGGCATGATGAAGTGTGCGTGCGAGACGTCAAATCGACGGCGGCGATGTAATCCCAAGGCCACTCGCCAGGCCCGACGCGCCCAGATCAACCCCTCGGCAGGGCTGGCCATCTCCCAGCGTTTGCGGCGGCACGGCTGCCGCAAAACACGGACACCGTTCACAACCACTTCCGGAGGGAGGTCCTCATAACCCATCGTCAAGACGGTCACATCGTGTCCTGCTGCTGCATATTCTTCAGACAGAATCGCGCACGAAGCGCCAGCACCTCCACCAACAGGTGGGTATTCATGACTAAGAACGAGTATCCGCATGAACGGGTCAACTCACATATAAACAGGCACGTGGGTGGCTAATTGTCGCTACCTGGTCCACTACAAATGATATCGACCGGGCATCGCCTGGATGTAGTCCGCAGGCGAGTCAATTCGGAATTTGCCGGTGAGTTCATTACCTTTTGCTGGTCAATCAAACTATGACCAAACGGCACTATTCCTCGAATTCTGATTATTCTACGAATTTCAGAACATTTTCGTCCAACAAGTTCTACGGCGAAGACATTTTGCCATTTGCGAACGTCCAGCGACAACCTGATTCTGATTCGCTACGCTCACACAGGGTGACGTCGGGCAAACAGTTTCAGAACCGACCCCATAACTTGACTCTCTGAATCGGGAATCCGCACTGAAGGCACCGGTCACGAAGAAACACTGCGCTACGAAAAACACTGAGGTTTGAATATGATTCTGTGTCTTCATAACGAGTCCTGATCCTCGCGATTGTTCCTAAGTTTTAGGTTCACCCTCCGGAAGCATTTCACTGTGCTGTCTTTGTTCCAGATCGATTTCGCCGCCCGAGAGTTTATCTGGGCTGTGTGCGGGGGATTGGTCCTCGCTCTGGCCAGCCATGCCATGCGCGGCCGGATCTCGCGCGGCTGCCGCCGATTTGCCGAACGGCCGGTGTTGCCCTTCGTCCTGGTGGGGTTGGTGATGTTCGCGGTTCAGGCGGGGGTGACTATGCGTTGTGGCTGGCCCGTGCCGGCGCTGCATGATGAATTCAGTTATTTGCTAGCCGCCGATACGTTTTCTTCCGGACGCGCCACCAATCCCACACCGCCCGCTGCCGAATATTTCGAAACTTACCATGTGCTGTCTCAACCCACCTATCAGTCGAAATACCCTCCCGGAAACGGGCTGGTTCTGGCTCTGGGGCAAGTGTTAACCGGACAACCCATTGTCGGAGTCTGGATCTGTCTCGCCTCAGCAACCAGCGGCCTGTTCTGGATGTTACGCGGTTGGTTCGCCAGCCGTTGGGCATTATTCGGCGCGGTGATTCTGATTGGCAATTGGCCCGTCACCAAACTGTGGGGGCAAACCTATTTCGGGGGAGCTCCCGCATTGCTGGGAGGGGTTCTCGTTTTCGGAGCCTGCGTCCGCCTGCTGCGTCGTCCTCAGATCAGCATGGCCATCTGCCTGGGACTGGGTCTCGTCATATGGGCCGTGACGCGGCCTTATGAAGGCCTGATTGCCAGCATTATTCCCCTGGGTATGCTCACGTGGCACGGTCTCAGAACCACTGGAGTGACACGATCGCGCTGGCTGACACGCGTCGCGTTGCCCCTGGTTGGTGTCTTAGTCTGCGGCGGGGCACTGCTGGGGTGGTATCATCAACAAGTCACCGGCAGCCCCTGGAACTGGCCGTATCGCCTCTACGAAGCCACATACACACGCCGTGTCGGAACATTCAACACGCTGTTTTCCTGGACTCCGCTGGGGACGCGAGCCAAAACAATCCCATCACTGGAGTACCAATCATCGGCTGGCCAGATGCGGATTGCCAACACCAAACCGGTGCTCTATGGCCTCTGGAAGACCGTACGGCAATGGTGGTTTCATGTCGGACTCCTGTGGACCTTGCCCCTCTGCTTGGGAACTTTTTCTGCCCTCCGTAAAGCCCTGAGGAATCGAGCCACCACCACACGCCCACTCGCCTGGGCAGTGGCCTCGATCGTACTGGTGGGCACGGCCATCCTGCTGCAACGCTCGGCCGGCTTACCACACTATGCGGCCCCCATTCAACCGCTGTTGGTGTTACTCATCGTGCAGGGTTTGCGGCACGTGTGGGTCTGGCGGGTTGAGAAATGGCGTGTCGGCAGCGTGGTGGTCGCGTGGCTGGCCTGGAGCAGCCTGCTGTTCTTCACCTTGCCCTTAATGACCGGAAGCAATCGCCCGAATGTTCGCCCGTGGAGCTTGGAACGAAACCGCATTCAACAGGAATTGGAATCCCAGCCACGCCCCAGCCTAGTCATCATCAAATACGCCGCCGGACACTCGATGCATGACGAATGGGTCTATAACCGTGCGGATCTGCAGACGGCTCACGTCATCTGGGCCAGACATCTGGAAACGTCGCGCCTGCCGCAATTCGTGAGTCAATTTCCCGACCGCGAAGTGTGGATCCTGGAACCGGACCGTAAGCCCGTCACCTTTGAAAAGTACCGATCGGAACCTTCGAATCTTGCCACGCCGCAAGCTCCGTGAGCCACAACGAAAAGGGCACTACACCAACGTCACTGGCTTGAGAGCGGGTGCACTCGTGTGACGAGCCGCGTCGGTCACGCGGAACTGAATCGTGCGCGGTGCGGCGGGTGTCTTTTTCGTCGTATTGGAATAGCCAATCCGCCGTAGCAACTGCGTGACGGCCGCCTGGGTCGCACTGCCATTTAACGTGATGGTCAACGCTGATCCCTTCGTCCCGCCAGCCCACTTACCAATGATCGTTCCGTTGAACAGCACATTCTTACCTTTCAACGTGATTCCCCCCCCGGCGACGATCTTCAGGCTGTCGGTTTTGATGCTGCCTTGGGAGATCGAGGCGGTCACCGATCCTCCCGCAAAATTGACCGTGGAGACATCGGGATCACTGACAGTCGCTCCCGCACCCGCGAACAAAGGAGAGGCTCGTCGGACATAAGTCGCCGTTCCCGAGGGCAACGTGATCAGCAACGGCTCGTCAACATTCGTCAGATTGATCGTGATGGTGGCGGATTTCGAAGCCGGCGAACTGCCATTGTCCGTGACCAGCACCGTGAGGCTGAATGAGGGTGTCGCCTCGAAGTTCAGCAAACTCGTGTTACTGACGGTAATCTGTCCGGTCAACGCGTTGATACTGAAGGCACCTGCCGCATTTCCCGCGGTAATCGCATAATTCAACAACTGACCGACATCCGGATCAGAAGCCACCACAGTCCCAACATTCGTTCCGGTCGCACTGTTCTCCGCCACACTGAAACTCTGATTGGAAATCGTCGGAGCCTGATTGGTAGGCGCGACGCCGATGGTAATCACCGCGTCGGTGTATCTGGACGGACTCCCGTTGTCGGTCACTCGCACTGTCAACGAAAACTGCGTGTTGGAACTGAGAGCCGTCGCATTACTCACGACGATCTGGCCGGTCAACGCGTTGATACTGAAGGCACCTGCCGCATTTCCCGCGGTAATCGCATAATTCAACGACTGACCGACATCCGGATCAGAAGCCACCACAGTCCCAACATTCGTCCCGTTCGCACTGTTCTCCGCCACACTGAAACCCTGATTGGAAATCGTCGGAGCCTGATTGGCAGGCGCAGCGCCGATGGTAATCACCGCGTCGGTGTATCCGGACGGACTCCCGTTATCGGTCACTCGCACCGTCAACGAAAACTGCGTATTGGAACTGAGAGCCGTCGCATTACTCACGACGATCTGACCGGTCGTCGCGTTTAACGCAAACGCATTGGACGTATTTCCGCTCCGGATCTCATACGTCAACGATTGCCCCCCATCCAGGTCCGAGGCATTCAGATTCCCAATGACGGTACCATTCACCGCCCCCGAGGGAATCGTGAATTGGGTCGTCCCCACAATCGGGGGCCGATTCGCCACGTCAGACATCAACTCGACACCGCGCACACCATCATCGGCAGCAAAAACCACGAATGAACCGAAACTCGTAAAACCATTGGGAATCGAACCCACAGTACCCGGATTCAAATCGCCAACCAGCTGGGTACCGATCGTTGTTCCCGTGGACTTCCAAGGTTCGTTGCCATGGATTCCATCATTCGCCGCGAAGTACAACACGCCATTCACATTGGCCAAATTGTGAGGATTACTCCCCACGCTGCCCGACTGCACATCGGCCACCAGTTGCGTTGTTCCAGCAATCCCGGTGGACTTCCAGAGCTCGGCTCCGCGTACACTATCGTCAGCCGAAAAATAGAGAACGCCGTTGACATCCGTGAGATTGGACGGTTGCGATGATGCTTCACCGACAACAATATCCGAAACGAGCTGTGTTCCGACAGCCGTTCCGTTACTCACCCACAATTCGTCTCCATGTGTCCCGTCGTTCGCCACGAAAAAGAGTTTCCCATTCGAGGCCGTCAATCCATGCGGCGCCGAGCCCGTGGCCCCGGTCCGAATATCCAGCACCTGTTTGGTATTTCCGGCAGTCCCGTCACTGGTCCACAATTCAAGCCCTTGGGTCCCGTTTGTGGCCACAAAAAACAGGGTTCCGCTCACATTCGTCAGTTGACTCAACTGGGCATCACCGGCCACATTCACATCCGCTACCAACTGCGTGCCGCCGGTCGTTCCATCCGATTTCCAGAGCTGATCGCCGTTGGCTCGGAAATAGAGCGTTGTTCCCGTACTCACCAGATTCGAAGGTGAGGAACTGCCACCACCCACGGTAATGTCGGCGACACGAACAGTCCCCGCCGACGTTCCGTCACTGGTCCACAGTTCTCGCCCCGAAACATCATCGATCGCACTGAAATACAAAGCACCGTTGAAGTTCACTAATTCCTGGGGATTGGCACTGGCCACACCAGGGTTGATGTCCTTAACAATCATCGTGCCGGCCGTGGTCCCATCCGTCTTCCACAGCTCACGCCCCTGTGAACCGCTGAGGGCCGTGAAATAGATGGTATTGTTGATGCGGATTAAATCGGCCGGGACCGAACCGGCGACACCAGAGTTCGCATCAACCAGGATGAACGAATTGTTGGCGATACCATTGCTGAACCAGAGTTCGGTCCCATTCACGCCGTCATTCGCAGCGAACACGACACCACCTGTGGTACTGGTCACCCCGGACGGGTAAGAACCGACAGTGACCGGATTGATGTCTTTCAGTAGCTGCGTGCCATTCACGGTCCCATCGCTGCTCCACAAATCTAAACCGTGGGAACCCTCATCGGACGAGAAGAGCAGGGTGTTGTTGAACGATCCAAACACGGCAGTATGAACTTCGCTGGAGCTGCCGGCCGAGCCCACCCGGATATCGCGAACTAACTGCGTACCATTGGCAGTGCCATCCGACTTCCACAGCTCCCGGCCCACCACTCCATCATCCGCCGTGAAGAACAACGTACTGCCCACCACACGCAGCCCGGTAGGAGCACTCGCCGCAGCCCCCGGATTGATATTCTTCACCAGCGTCGTGCCACCGGAACTGCCATCGCTTTGCCAGAGTTCTGAACCAGCGACACCATTATCTGCCGAGAAATACAGCTTCCCTTGAAAGGGAGTCAGATTCGAAATCGACGCTCCTGTCGCTCCCGACCGCACATCGGAAACCATGACCGTCCCGCCGGAACTGCCGTCACTCTTCCACAATTCTTGACCGGCCGACGAGGTCGTCGCCGTGAAGAATAACGAACTGCCGACGATGGTTAGCGACTGCGGATCCGAGCTGACCGCGCCGCTTTGGATATCTTTCACCAGCGAGGTGCCCAACGCGGTCCCGTCGGTCTTCCATAATTCACTGCCGGTCGTACCGCTATCGGCCACGAAATAGAGTGTGGATGCCGTCGCCGCGAGATGCTGCGTATCGAACGTCGTGATACCGTCGCCACCCGAGCGAATCGACTTCAACAGCGTGGTGCCGGCGGTCGTTCCCGTGCTGGTCCACAGTTGCGTTCCCGTGGCCCCCTGGCTGGCCGCGAAAATCAGCTGGCCGTTCAAATTCACCAGCTGCGTTTCGGGAAGAAAGGAATCTCCCGTCGTGTTCAAGTCGGTAATCCGCACGGTCCCAACGCTCGTGCCATCCGTCGACCAGAGTTCGCGACCATGACTGCCATCGTCCGCGGTGAAGAACAGTTTTCCATTGAAGCTGACCAGTCCCCGGGGTTGGCTACTGGCAAAAGCATCGCCGACCTGCAGATCTGACACCAGCTGCGTTCCGCCTGCAGTCCCATCCGACTTCCAGAGTTCCGTTCCATGCACGCCGTCATCCGCAGTGAAGTAGAGCACCCCGCCGACGTTGGTGAAATTACTGGGATAAGAACCCGAATAGATGCCGCTGGTCGGATGAATGTCCTTCACCAGGACGGTCCCCAGAGCGGTGCCGTCGGTCTTCCACAGCTCCTGGCCATGAGCCCCATCATCGGCAGTAAAATACGTCAGATTGCCGATTTGCAGAAAGTTCTGCGGATCGGAATCGCGGCTGACTTGATTGATGTCGCTGACGGCATGAATCGACAGCAGTGTCCGCGGTTCGATTCTCTCGGCAGTCAACGCGAGGGGCAGGGGGGAGGTGCGACGAGACACACGGCGGCCGCACACCATTGCCAGCCACCGTTTCCAGCTAAATCCAGCCATTCCAAACGCTCCCGCTCTCGTAGCAACTGCACATTCCGAGCGTTAGGTCAGGCGAGATTCGTCCGTTGAATCCCGAATGGCATCGGAAAGTGGCGACGGCGGAGCCTAAAATCGGCTGCGTGACGACGCCCCATTGATGCTATCTGGGGTCGAAGCGCGGTCAATCAGGATTCATCTGGGGAAAGGCGTCATCTTGCGCAAATTGTCCCACCGCTTCATGGTGCTGCCCGACACCGCAAAACATGAGTCCCACCGCAGATTGCCGGACAATGGCAGAGTAGGCCGACTGTACCACCGCGATTCTGCCAATATCGCAGTGAATCAGCCCAAGTCTAATTTTGCTTTAAGAACTCTCGGCAACACATTCGTGTACCACGGAAACACAGAGAACACCAAGTTTTAAAGTCATGAAGAAGAGTTTTCAGCCACGGATTGACACGGATGAAACACGGAATAAGACGGTAAAGAGTCGCATTGAAAACCGTCCCCACCAAAACAATTTAGGACGGGCCGAGCGTTGTCTGAAAATGCCAACAAGCGCTGACCCAATCCGTGTTTCATCCGTGTGAATCCGTGGCTAAAAACTCTTCTTAAATCACCTTCAGCTCGAAGTTCTTGTTCAAAACTCCGCGTTCTCTGTGTCTCCGTGGTGCAACTTCTTTTGTATTGCACCCAGCGGATTTTCGCTGTGATTCCTGCCGTTCAAAAACTATGTTTGCCCCATTCGAACTGCAGTGGTCTCAGCTCCGCGCTGCCTTTATTTGTGCAAAATCAGCTTTCCTTGTCGCGTTACCGACAAGCGGTAGATCTCGTCACCGTGAATAATCTGCAATTCCCGATCCCCATGCAGCAAGGTTTCTGACCTGACCTGGCGTGGTTGTCTGATTCCTCCAACGGCTGCGGGAGCCGCCGCCACGACAGCGGGATTGTCTGCCGTTTGCGGGGCTGTTTCGTCGTTTTTTTCAGCGATTTTTCCATTGTCAGACGATGTCATGAGAAGATCTCTTCGCGTGCGGTGTTAAGTGAAACTGACGAGGCTGTTATTTTCGAGGCGGTGGCGATTGACATCCTGCTGCCGGCCATTTATGCTCGTACTGTAGTGAGACTGAGTCTCAGTTTCAACTTAACTGCTCGGCAGCCAGCTTTGAGTCCGCCAGCTGAAGCCAACTGATTCCACTTGAGCATTGGAATCAGCCACACTTTCAGGTCATTCCCGCGGAGAGCCAGCCCCCTTGCGTGTGACTGGGTTGCAATGTGCAACCCCTGTTCAACCTCGCTTTCTGGCCCTCTTTTGACGCAGGAGATTGGCATTCATGCCTAAGACCCCACGCCGCGGATTTACCCTCATCGAATTATTGGTGGTCATCGCGATCATCGCCGTTCTGATCTCATTGCTGTTGCCCGCCGTGCAACAAGCCCGCGAAGCCGCTCGACGGACGCAATGCAAGAACAACATGAAGCAGCTGGCTCTAGCCATGCACAACTACCACGACACGTACAACGTCTTCCCTAACGGGACCTCCGACAAAATGTACAGCCCGTTTGTCGCGGTGATGCCCTACATTGACCTCAGCAACAACATTCGCAGCTACAACTTCAACGAGTCCTATTCCTCACCAACCAACGTGCTGGTCATCAATCAGACCTTACCCGTATTCCTCTGCCCGTCCATGACCATTCCGCGTGCCGTTCCGGAACTCACCTGTCCTGAAGCCGGGGCCGCCGGCAGCTATGCCGTTTCCGCTGGAACCACGGCACGAGGATTTGACGGCGTCTTTATTCCCAACGCCTCCTACGATGCCGTGAACGGACGAGTCGTCCGCATTGCAGACATCACTGACGGAACCTCAAACACGCTGTTCCTCGGTGAATTCAACTACAAACATTCTGGCTACACTTGGACGTCGGCCAGCAATTCCTGTGCGGGAAACCCAGCATTAGCCGGGACAATTCGGTGGGGAAGTGCTCGCTGGGGCGGCGGATATGCCGGTCTGGCAATTGGCGGCATGGGTGGCGTGTTTAATAAATTTAGTGGCACAGTGACCACTGATCGCGAAACATTCCGCAGCGACCACACGGGCGGCGGGCATTTCGCACTGTCAGATGGCGGGATCCGGTTTGTCAGCGACAGTGCAAGTTCAACAGTTCTGCTGGCATTGTCCACGCGAGCCGGTGGCGAAGTTGTTGGCGAGTATTAATTTTATACACCTGCAATAATTTTGCACATGAGAATCCGGGTGGCAGCAGCCCCCGGGTTCTTCTGACAACAACCGAGACTCGTCCATCCTACCGATGAATTTGGCGCCTGGATCCCCAGGTTTTTGCCGCTTAATTGAGGCCATAACATGCCCCGTTGGAATTTCTTGTCACAATTGAAAACACACGTCAACCTGGCCTTGGGCCTGCTGCTGAGCGTGACATTGCTGGGCTGCGGAGCTGGGTCGAATAAGCTGCCCACAGTCGAAGTCAGCGGAGTCGTGACCCTGGATGGAGAGCGCCTGGATCGGGCTCTGATCATATTTGATCCCATCGCTGGAAACCCGGGCCCCCGCGCTGCCGGAGTTATTCGTAACGGCGAGTATTTCCTCGAACCCAATGCCGGACCAGTCGTCGGCCCCATGCGGGTCGCGATCGTATCCGAGATCGAAGATGACACCCCCGCTCCCAATCAGCTAGCAAAACCTTACACGCCGGAAAAACTTCCGAAGCAATACAACTCACAGTCCATCCTGCTGGTCGAAACGTCGCTGGATGGTCCGAATAACTTTGATTTCGATCTTCGTCGTTCCGGGCGATAAGCGCCTGGGATGAGGAAAAAATTACGGGCAGTCAGGTAAAACCCGATCGTGTCACCGCGACACGATCTTCCCTACTTCAGGAGACCACCGCCGATGTTGTTCCGTCCCGTTGCCGCTTTGCTGCTGGCCAGTCTGATCTGGTTGTCAGCGACCCCCGCGCAAGCCCACTTCCTCTGGCTGTGGCAAACCAAGTCGACGTCTGGAACGCCGGTCGTCCAGGCCCACTTCAGTGAAGCTGGCGATGACCCCGAACCTGAACTGCTGAAGCGTTTGGATGGACTGCAAGTCTGGCACCGTCCGGCTGCTGGCGAAATTCAAGCCTTGACGGTCAAGAGCTCACCGGAAAACATCGAAGTCACGCTGCCCGCGAAGCTCGATGCCGAACACCCCGGGGTACTCGTTACGGAGAAGAACTTCGGTGTCTCTGGCCGCGGCGACGTCAAGTTCCTGCTCCAATATTATGCCAAGCTCTATCCCGGCAGCCTGGGCGATGCCGCCAAGCTCGGCCCGACCGAGCGGTTGCGTCTGGACATCGTTCCGGTGATCGAAGGCAAAAAGCTGACTCTCAATGTGACTTGGGAAGGGAAGCCGGTTGCTGACTCGGAAGTCGTCGTCAAGGGTGCGGGTTTGAAGGGTGACAAGGTCAAGACCGACGCCAAGGGGCAGGTTTCCTTCGATCTGGGTGAAGCCGGTTTGGTCGAGCTTCGTGCTCGTCACATCGAGAACAAGGCTGGCAAACTCGAAGACAAGGAATACACCGAAGTCCGTAACTATTGCACCGTGACCTTCCCTTGGGCCGGTGCTGACAAGACCACCGCCAGCGTGACAGCTCCCGCCAAGTGCGAGCTGCCGTTGTTGCCCGAAGGTCTGACCAGCTTTGGTGCTGCAGTGCAGGGTGATTGGTTGTATGTGTACGGTGGCCACTTGGCCAAACCCCATCAGTACTCGATGGAAACGCAATCCCCGAAACTGCGACGCGTCAACCTGACCACTCCCACCGCCTGGGAAGATCTGGCTTCGGGCCCACGTTTGCAGGGTGTCGCAATGGTTGCCTGTGGCAATCGTCTGGTCCGCATTGGTGGCTTCTCGGCTCACAATGCCATTGGTGAAAAGCAGAATCTGTGGTCAGTTTCTGAAGTCGCAGCTTACGATCCCGCCGAGAATCTGTGGTCGAATTTGCCGCCGTTGCCCGCTCCTCGGTCGTCACACGACGCCGCTGTTATCGGCAACACAATTTACGTCGCCGGTGGCTGGCAATTGCGTGGTGCGGACGCCGATCCCGTCTGGCACAACACTGCCTGGTCACTCGACTTGTCGGCGGCAACCCCCGCCTGGCAACAACTCACCACACCTCCCTTTGAACGCCGCGCCGTCGCTGTCGCCGCTTTGGCCGACAAGCTGTATGTCATTGGTGGCATGGCGAGCGACAACGGAATGACGACTGAAGTCGCCGTCTATGATCCCGCCAGCCGCACCTGGTCGGCCGCTCCTGAGCTGCCCGGCAAGGAGATGGAAGGGTTCGGAGCTTCGGCCTTCGCTGTCGGAAACCGGTTGTGCGTCAGCACACGGAACGGTCAGTTGTTGAGCCTGCAAGCGGGCGCCGACAAGTGGGAAACCTTGGGAAATCTCAAGCACCCGCGCTTCTTCCACCGCCTGCTCGCCGGCATTCACCAGGACGTCATCGTCATTGGTGGTTCCGCAGCGGATAAGGTGAAAGAACTGGAAGTGGTCGCCGTCGCCAAGTAATGGTTGCTGGTTGCCCTGAAATAAGAAAAGGAGCGAGTGTCCCGTGGGATACTCGCTCCTTTTTCGTAATCAAAACGCCTGTAGCAGCCCCGACGTTACGCCAACGTGAATTCCGGCAAGCGAACGATTTCGCCCCCCTTGAGGGCCGATTCATGAGCACAAATGCCGACACACGTCCAATTCGCGGACTGCACGGCATTGGGCCACGGGTCGCGATTCTGTGTCAACGCACTCACAAATTCGTTCACTAAGTGCGGATGCGAGCCACCATGCCCGCCCCCTTGGATAAACGACAAGTGGCCGGCGTCCTGAATGGAGCGGGTAAACTTGCGGATCGGTTCCGGCAGCAGATGGGCATAGTCCGGAACTTCCACTTTTGAGGGGATCTCGTTCTCGGGCTTCTTCGCCGTGTGCAGCACGTGCGGTTCCCCTTCGACCAAGGTCCATTCGAAGCTCTTCTTCGTGCCGTAGACGTCAAAGCTCTCGCGATATTGCCGAGCCGTGTCGTACAAGAACCGCCAGATGTGGGCGGCGACGTCGGAGTCCTTGATCTTGATGTGGCAGCTTTCGACGGCGAACTTGTTGCCTGACTTCTGTTGAATCTCTTCTCGAACTGAACCCGAGCCAAAGCAGCTAACATACTCCGCACGGCCGTTGAGCAAACCCAGGACCGGGCTGACGACGTGCGTGGCATAGTGCATGGGAATCATGCGTTCCCAATAGTCGGGCCAGCCGTCCATATCCTGTGGGTGCGAGGCGGCGAGATGCTGGATCTTGCCGAGTTCACCCTTCTCGTACAATTCCTTAATGAAGAGGAATTCCCGCGAATAAACGACCGTTTCAGCCATCATGTATTTCAAACCAGTCTGCTGGACCAGTTCGCAAATCTGACGGCATTCATCGACGGTCGTTGCCATCGGAACGGTACACATCACGTGCTTACCGGCCCTCAGAGCCTCCAGCGACATCCGCGCATGTTCGGCAATCGGGCTGTTGATGTGCACGAAATCAACCTGCGGATCTTTCAACACATCCGCAAACTGGGTGTACCGTTTTTCAATGCCGAAGTGGTCCCCGACCTTGTTCATCTTTTCGGCATTACGCTGGCAGATCGCATAGACATTGGCGTCTGGGTGTGCCTGGTAAATCGGGATAAACTCCGCTCCGAAACCGAGACCAACCATGGCAACATTGACGGGTTTTCCCACGTGACACTCCCCTTCTGCCGAGCGGCAATGATTGAAATATCGTGACGAGCTGAATCGCGATTAAGATGGAATTCGAAAACATCGTCCCACGACACCAGGACTTCAGACCAGGTAGGTCAGGCTGTGCCTGACGCTCATTCAGTGAATGAACAACCTGCAGAAAAACTGGTGCAGGCGACCCGAGTACAAAGCTACTCGAGTCGCCTGCGTTACTAGTGAACATCGTCAGGCACAGCCTGACCTACTTCAACTCGACTAGACGTCCAGATCCTTCACGTCGAGGGCATGCTTCTCGATGAATTCACGGCGTGGTTCGACATGGTCACCCATGAGCACGCGGAAGATTTCATCGGCACCAACGGCATCAATCATCGTCACTTGCAGCAACGTTCGCTTCTGCGGATCCATGGCCGTTTCCCACAGCTCTTCAGAGTCCATTTCACCCAGCCCTTTAAAGCGGGTGACCTTGAGGCCTCGTTCGCCGAGCTTGCGGAGATTGGTCAGCAAGTGCCCTAAACCAGTCAGGGGGACGGTATCCCCATCGCTGACGAGCTTAAAGGGATAGACCTGCATGCCGTTCTTTTGTCCAGCCGGGGTCAGATCCTTGAGATGCACGCCGAAGCCTGCCAGTTGCTGTAGAACGCGATTGATCATCCGCATTTCGTGAATGTCGATGACCTGGACCGAGTTCTCCGGCACCACACCCGTCGCACCATCTCCAGCATGATCTTCGGAGATGCTCAATTCCTGACCCAAGTGGGACGAGGTTTCCGTGAGGAATTTGTCGAGATCGTCTTTGTCAGCAAACCAATGCTGTTGCCGGCCGTGGAAGACGCGATACCGGGGCAGCAGTCCATCGGGACTGACATACCGATGAGCCATAAACCGCAGATCGATACCGCGACGTTCCAGCATTTCCAGCGGCTCGACCAGTTCAATCATCAACGCCACTAGCTTCCGCAGGTGGTCGCCTTTGAAGACCGTGCCGTCTTCGATGTGCAATTCGGTGTCGTGCAGCCCCAGCTCGACCAATTCCTGATTCATTTGCTCGTGCGTATGCACATAGCGTTTGTTTTTCTTCTGCATGACGCGATACAGGGGCGGCTGAGCGATATACACGCAGCCTTGAACGATCAACTCTTTGAGATGGCGGAAGATGAAGGTCAACAGCAGGGTGCGGATGTGACTACCGTCGACGTCGGCGTCAGTCATCAGGATGATTTTGCCGTACCGTCGCTTGGTGATGTCTTCCAACTCGGCACCGGGAGGAATCCCGATGGCCTTGAAGATGTTGGCAATTTCCTGGTTGTCCAGAATCTTGACCAACTGTGCCTTCTCCACATTCAGGATCTTACCGCGAAGGGGCAAAATGGCCTGCGTGTTGGAATCGCGTCCCGTATCGGCCGAACCACCGGCCGAGTCACCTTCTACCAGGTAGAGTTCGCTGATCGCCAGTTCTCGCGTACGGCAGTCGCGGAGTTTTTCCGGTAATCCCCCCGACGACAAAGCCCCCTTACGGCGCACGGCTTCGCGCGACTTCTTGGCCGCTTCACGTGCTTCGGCCGCATTCAAGCCCTTCTCGCAAATCCGTTTGGCAATGTTCGGATTCTCTTCGAAGAATTTTGTGAGGGCTTCGTGAACCACGGAGGTCACAATGCCGTCGACTTCACTGTTACCGAGCTTCGTCTTCGTTTGACCTTCGAACTGCGGATCAGGAACGCGGACCGAAATGACCGCCGTTAAACCTTCCCGGTAATCCTCACCATTCGGCGTCAACTCTTTGAACAACCCAGAGTTTTTACCGTAGGAGTTGATGCAGCGGGTAATGGCAGCCCGGAAACCTGACAGGTGGGTACCACCTTCGGCCGTATTAATGTTGTTGGCGTACGTGCGGATCGTTTCGTTGTAGTCCGCGTTGTATTGCAATGCCGCATGGACCTCGACTTTGTCCTTCAGGCCGCTCATCGAAACCACCTGCGGGAACAGAGGCGTCTCTGTCCGATTCAGGTAGGTGACGAAATCGATCAGGCCGTTCTGATAGCAGTAATCATCCTTCTGGCCGGTCCGTTCGTCTTCGACATGAATCCGCAATCCCTTATTGAGGAAAGCGAGTTCCTGCAAGCGTTTTTGCAGTGTTTCGTACTGGAACTTGATGTCCGGGAAAATGGTGGCATCAGCCAGGAAGGTGATCTTGGTGCCGGTGCGCTCTGACTTGCCCAGCTTCTTCAAGCCTTCGGTCATAACACCGCGTTCAAATCCCATCGTCCACAGATGACTTTCGCGGCGGACTTCGACTTCCAGCCATTCCGACAAGGCATTTACGGCGGTAATACCGACACCGTGCAGACCGCCGGTCCCGGTCTTATAGCCACTTTCGCGGTCGAACTTACCACCGGCATGGATCTCGGTCAGCACGACTTCCAACGCCGAACGGTTCTCTTGATCGGCCATGATGCCGACCGGAATCCCACGGCCATCGTCGGAGCACGAGACACTGCCATCCACATGCAACCGCACAAAAATGCTGGTCGCAAAACCGTTCACGGCTTCGTCGACAGAATTGTCCACAATTTCGTAGACCAAGTGATGCAGACCGCGATGCGTGGTATCGCCAATGTACATGGCGGGCCGTGTGCGGATACCTTCAATGCCCTTCAAGGCACGGATCTGGGTTTGGTCGTAGTCCGAAGAGGCAGCAGCGGCAACCTGGTTCACCGGCAGGCTATCCAGATCCTCATCACCAGTGGGTTCCGGCGTCGATTCAGTCAAGGTTTCTTCCTTCCAAAAGATCGTGGCTCAGTCTTCCAGATCACAGGCCAATTGGCAGCAGTTGCGAGACTCAGGGAACGTCACTTCAACTCGCGTTTTTTCAAATTGGACTGGAGCTTGAACTTGAGGTGTTTCACTTTGTAATCAGGTCGACTTTGTTGCAGTGCCAGGAGGATCGTCGCTTTGTGGAACCCGTTCAATTCTGCCAGCAGGGCCGGATTGGCGACCATCACTTGCAAGGTTCCCCGACTCAGCCCCCCCACTCGGGTATGCGGAGCAATCTCATTTCCCGCGGCTCGATCCCAGTCTGCCTGTAATTGGGCATCCCCCTGGACTCGAGCAAAACCACGCAACGCAATCAGCTCTGTGAGCGCTTTCGAGAGATGCAGCGGACCAGGATCATTGACCATGTAAGGTCCTTACTCGAACACCGACAGAGATTGGCGAGGAGTTTTCAAATCAATTGAATTGAACAAAACCCACTCTCACCGGGCTCAGCCATCCCGTGACAACGGCATGATGACATACGTGTAGCCGTCATCCGTCATCAGCACACCGGGGTCTTCTTCGGTCGACAACTTCAAACTGACCTGCATTTCCTGCGGCAGAACTTTCAAGAAGTCGGAAACGAATCGTGGATCGAACCGAATCAACAATTCCGAACCGGAATAGCTGATGGGCATTTCGATCTTGGAGGTTCCGATATCAGCGGCCTGGCTGCTCAAGAGCATGGTGCCGTCTGAAAACTTGAAATCAACGCCGCGGCTTTCTTCGTTCGTCACGATCTGGGCTTGTCGCACCACCGCATGGAACTGTCCGGCCAGCAATTCAATCGCCACTTCATGGCTACGAGGAATCACATCCTGGTACCGCGGGAACCGACCTTCGACCAGACGGCTGAAGATCGTGGCGTTGGACGTTTTGAACAACACGTCATTCGGATGATGAATGGCAATGTGAACCGGATCGTCGTTATCGGGAATGGTCCGTTCGAGCAACGACATCGTCTTCGAGGGGATGACAGGCGGAGCAGCGGGCACCACCGCATTCCCATGCGTCGCGATCGGAGCATGCATCAAAGCCAGGCGACGGCTGTCGGTGGCCACCAGGCTGAGCTTGTCGGTACCGAATTCAAACAGGATGCCACCCAGGGCATAGCGTGAGCTTTCGGGATCGGTCGCGAAGATCGTCCGGCGGATCATGTCCCGCAGAGTCTTCCCGGGGATCGTGAAGTAATCCTGGTCATCAAATGCGGCAACCGGGGGATACTCAGCAGGGTCAGACACCGGCAGGCGAAACTCACTGCGCTCGCCACAGACGCGAACGGCATCAGCTTCGATATGCAGGGTGACGCGGTCGTCCCGCAGCTCACGCAAGATTTCGGAAACTCGCCGATTGGGCAACAGGGCTTCGCCGCTTCCCTGGCAGATGGCTTCCGGCACATCGTATCGAATGGCAATTTCGGAGTCGGTCCCGATGAGCGTGACCTTACCCCCGGCAACCTGCAACTTTACGTTTTGCAGAATGGGTTTAGGCGTGCGTGAAGGAATCACGGCTCCGACGGCCCCAAACGCGGTGGCCAATATACTGCGACTGCACTCCAACTTCATCTTGATTCCGCCGCCTTTCCAACGTCTGGATACTGAACAGACAAGTACCCCTTTGCAAGTCGATTTACACAGGCCCAATTCTAGCAAATTTCCGCTTCAGACGCACGGGACTCCTGCAGATTTTCCCGGTGATGTTCAGTGAGAAAACGTTGCGGAAAAGACACTCCGGTGAGCATCGAACACAGTCGTCAAAGGTCCGCACTGGCGGGTTGGCTTTCTCATTCCAGTTTCCAACATCTTCCGCCGTCTTCCCTCCTCTCCCTAATTAAGAAATTTAAATTAGAAGTTGTATTAATACCGGAAGCCTCATTTGTGAGGTGGGTAGGTTTCGTGTTCCGTAAGTGATTTGTAGGTATGTATTTGCGACTTGATAACAGCACGTTTTGGCTGTGGATAACTCGTCAGTTGGCAGTCACTTCACCGTGTGAAACTGATGATAACCGCCGCGGTTCCGATCACAGTTTTGGGAACCCATTGTGGTTCTGATCAGGCTGGTAACAGGAACGAACAGGTTGTTGACGACTTATCCACAGCATTTGTTGGCAATTTTTCGAGGTTTTTAGGCCGGTTTTTACGTGTTTTTCAAGCGAAATCGGGGGTCGGAAACCGTCGCCAAACCAGAGTTTGTGGTTTGTTTCTCGACCTGAACACCCGAGCGGTTTTTGTGGGAATCGGCCCGAAAATCGACTACGGATCAGACTTCGCCGTTGCGAGTGCGTCCCGTTCGTCGAGCGAACCACGACTCGGAACACCTCAACGGACCAGCGGAGGCGTTCGCGGCGAGCCTGGGGCGTCAGGGACAACGAGGGGCGTAGCCTGACTCTTAGGGTTGAAAATGTTGATATTCCGGGGAAGCGGTTCTGTCGTGTTCTCTGTTGATTTTCAGCCCCAATCGGGGCGTACTAGGCCAGCCCAGGGCAACGCCCCGGGTTTCAATCAAAGTGAAATCACAAAGCCCTGAAAGGGCGCGCTAGACGAGACAAAAGCTTGGTCTAGCGCGCCCATTCAGGGCTTGAGTCGATGTCCGGCCATTTTCCCAGGGCGTTGCCCTGGGCTGGCCTAGTACGCCCCGGTTGGGGCT
>JAZKFE010000018.1:0-3511 GCA_040386595.1 Planctomycetota bacterium
TATTCGGTTTGTGTCGTGAGATAACACCAACCGAGGATGATCTAGTCCGTGTTCAATCCGTGTGCCTCCGTGGCTAAAAAACTCTTCTTCTAGTACTACTGATACGAAGCACTCTTTCCAAACTTCGTGTCTTCGTGGTGTCACTCCGTCTAAGCCGCTTTCCGTCAAGGGGTTGGCTTCCGGTAACGATTTGGCTGACCTGTCCGCCATTCTTCTTAGGCGATAGAGCCTGCGTTTCACTTGCTCGAATGGGGCATTTCGTATCGTCGCCGGGTGAGGAATTGATCGGCCCATTCCGCGAAAAGCGGGCATCGGAAAAAATTTCCGAATTCTGTAACCAAATCGAGGGCTGGCACTCAGTGAGTTGTGAAGACACGACGAGCTACAGAAGAAATGCCCTGCCAGAGCCGCCGATACGGACGACTTAAGTCGCATCGATTAACGACTGGGAGTCAGCGATTGAGCCCGATTTCGACCCGCCACAGCTGACCCCACCGCCGACCTTGACCGGCCGATTCCTGCATCTTGCCCCTGTGCGACGATGAAGTCATCTGTCGAATGCAGGGACGGGATCGGTGTTGTTCGCCGATCGATCTGCCAGGTTCCTCATTTCTCGCTTAGCCCTGTCGTGGACTTCTCCATTAATGCAACGGTTCGCTGCCATTCCGGTTTTGATTTTATCAGCCGAGGCCGCGGTCTGTCGCATTGAACAAAACGTAGTCCCGTTGAATGCCGCCAATGTTGTTGTCGGTCTCAAACGGTGGCTCGTTTCGAGTGAGGTGTGATCTTTGATAAGTGGTTCGCTATGGACAACAAACTAAGACGATAGCAGCTGAATTCCAAGAATCTCTGCCGGTCATGCTGGCAGTCTTTTACGAAACTCAAGCGGATCATCAGCAAGAGCAATTGAGAATGACGGCCCTACGCCTGGCACGAGTCAGGGAGTTGGTCATCGCCGCTGGCTGGTATATGGATCCGCGTTTGTAAGGAGGAATTGCGATGAGGGTGAACTGTATCTATGCCGCCTGCCTGTTCGTATCTGTCGGCGTGATTTTGTTCTTCATTTTGACGATTGAGCCGTCCACGGCATACGACATGAGATCCCCTGATCGCGTGGCCGAAGAGGCGGCCGTCGAGCGAGCTTGCAAGCTCGTTGACACGCTGGATGATGTTTATAAGCAGACGATCGTCTTGATCACCGACAAGTACGTGCACACCAAGGATGATTTTCCGGCGGGCCGCGCTGCGGTGCAGCTGTTCTCGAAGATCTCCAAGACAGGGACGCACCAAGTCCGGTTAATTGACGCGACAGGCGAGCCTTACGATCCGGCCAACGTGGCGAACACTGCCTTTGAAAAAGAAGGCATTCAGCGCCTGAAGGTCGGGGCGACGTTCTATGACGAGGTGATCGAGCAAGATGGCAAGCGGCAGCTGCAGGCCATCACTCCCGTACCGGTCGTCATGCAAAAGTGCGTTCTGTGCCACGCACACTATGCCGACGCCAAGAAGGGCGAGCCGATCGGCGCCATTAGCTATCTCGTGCCTATTGAATAGCCACGGGCGAGTTTAATGCAGCGCAGAATGCGGATGGTACCAGAGTTTTAGATCGTTTTAGCTAAATGGTTTTCGTGGCGAAGGCCAGGAATCGTTGTCGGATCTTCTGATAGCAGCCTTCGAAAGTCTCAGTTCCCCGAAGGGGATACACAACATAGCCCAGGGTCGCCGAGTACTCGCGGCGCACCCTGGGTATACGATCAAAAATGGAGAATGAACCCTGAATGGGTTCCACTTATTGCGAGCAATTTAGCAGGTGCAACCCTTTCAGGGGTGGGGGCTCGTGGGGCTCGTAACCCAGGGTGCGCTCGGCATACCGAGCGACCCTGGGCTATGTTGTCCTTCCCCTTCAGGGAAGCTTTCCGCAAACCCGAATACACGAGCCAATCGCCCCCGATGGTCAGCATTCGCTGAGTGGTGACGACGCCCCTAAGTTAAACCGCTATAGCACTCTAGTCTGGTACGACTACTTCCGCTGCTTGATTCATTCTGCGCAAGTCTCTGGACGCATTGGTCCGATCCAGATTTGGATATCAGCTACAGAAACAACAACACATTCTCGCAAACCCGATCATATTCGGATTGGGAAAATGCATTGGAAGAACTTTGCGGTTACCACCCATGAAACAACTCACGTTGGCTACTAGCGTTCCCGATTGGCTCGTCGCGTTCCCGCAACTTCTGACGGTGTTCGAGGAGTTGAATATCGATTGTTGCTGCGGCAGAAAGTCGTTGGAACACGCTTGTGAAGAACGGGGACTGAACCCGCAGGCCACCATGACCTATCTGCAGTCCGTGTTACTCCGCAGTCAGGGCGGTGAATTTCTCTGACCGCGGTGGTCAAGCAAATGACGCGGTGGATTAGTTTGAGGTCTCTGTCGCCTCGGGCTTTTCTTCGGTCGATTTCTCGTCGGCAGGTTTGTCTTCCGATGTCGGAGTTTCCGTCTCTTCCGGCGCTTTTTCTGGAGCGAACTCGGGCATGATCGGCAAGCGTTCTGGGAACTTGAAGTACAACGGCAACTCACGCCCCGGTTCACGCAGCGCGATGATCATTCCGGTCGGAGTGGCCAGATAGAGGCGATCGGTCAGGTCGTTGGCGATTCGTAACGTGAAACGATCCAGCGGCAGGGCTCCTTGAATTTCCCCGGTTTTCCGGCTGAGTCGAACCAAGTTCATCGCACGGTCGCTGCCGAAGACTGAATCTGAGGTGGCCCCGACGAACTTGTCCACACCCTGTGCGGGGTGATCCCACATCTCTGCACCGTCTCGTGCACGGAGACGGAACATTCCGATCCCTAATGGAGACACGAACATTTCATCCTGAATCAGTCGCGGGGTTTCGTAAACGGGAGCACCGACCACGGTTTGCCACCGTAAGGCGCCAGTCACGACATCCAACGCGAAGACGCGTGCGTCGGCCGTGCAAACGTATAACAGGCCGCGGTTGGTGGCCAAGCCGGCACTCACCGGAAGCGGTGTGTCGAACGTGTATCGTAAGTCGCGTGCCCGACTGATGGTGTAAGTGGTGCGGTTGGTTCCGGCGAACGAAATCGTTTCGCCGCTGGAGACCGGCTGAGTATCGATATTGGCGGTAATTTTGTACTTCCAGCGAATTGCCATCCCGGCGGACTCAACATTGAGCCGCTTATTAAATCGAGTGGCTAGCTGCTCCAAATCGAAGGCCATCAAGCTGCCATCTGTGGTCCCCAAATACGCTTGCTTCTCATCGATGATTGGAGCTGTCGACGGACTGATGGGGAGTGGAAAGTCCCACAAAATGTCTCCGGTCCATTTATTCAGGGCGATCAAATTGCTGCCACTGGCGATAATGACGGTGGTTTCATTCGCCACCGGTGGGAATGCGGGTTCGTCTTGCCCCCCCAAGTTCGTCGCCCACAACTTGCGGCCGGTTTCCGAATCAAAGCAGCTCAGGATGCTGCTGCTCGAATGGGCAAAC
>JAZKFE010000018.1:3521-10244 GCA_040386595.1 Planctomycetota bacterium
AGCAGAGTGTCGTCCAGCGAGAGAAACACGAGCTTGTCGCGGCCGGCATTCATGGTGGCGGAACCCCACCACATGCGAGTCAACTTCAGCCGGCTGAGAGTGGAATTTTTCGGCAGCAGGGGGGCCAGCGGATTGCTTTGGGCCGCGGCTTCGGTCGCGCCTAGCCAGCTGGCCAGTACGATCGCCAGCAGCATTTTGTTAATCCGCATGTTTCCTTCTCCTTGACTGACCGGCATCGCCGGAAGATCTTCTCGCTGACTGCGTTGCTGTCCCATCATCACCATGATAGGTCTACAGAATGCGTCATTCGTTGATTCGGACCGACAGCCGTCTTAACTTGGATCGACTTAGAGTACGAGGCATCACCGGCAAGCGCGTTGCATCTGCTTCGCAAGCCTACCACCTCGTTCGAGAAAACTACGACTACGATGTGAGAAACAATGGCAAATTGTGGGGATTCACTCTGCGTGTTGCCCCCAAGTGCCGTTGTCTACCTGACCAATTCACTCTACTCAACTGTCAGACTTGGCGAAAGGACGGTTCCTGAAGTCCGTGGCATTCCGGCGAATTTCTCCCCGCGGCACGTCCTACAAGTTGCAATTCGCCTGTAGAGATTGCGTTTTACGGGGGCCTTGACCACTGGCGAGACTCTTCTGGGGCTGCGGGTCAATCGTCCCAAAGTGAGCTCGAATCGGGGAGATCCTGTTGAACGCGACCCGGTTCCGGCGATAGACTTAGGAGTACGCCAGCTTGCCGCGGAGGACTTCCGTGCGCCAAATTGTTGAGGAACCGTGCCATGGGTCGGTCGGTGAGACGCTTGTTATTGCTTTGCATCTCTATCACTGGAGTTCTTTCCGGCGGTACCGTGCGAGCTGATCTCGTCCGGCTCAAAGGGGGCGGCGAGTTACGCGGCGTGTTTCTCGACAAGATCGCTCCGGGCCGTAGCGCCTCTGCACCGGTTCGCGTGGAAACATTGACGGGAGGCGTCGTCACCATCGCCCCGGATGAAGTCGAGTTCCTCGCCAAGCGCAGCCGGACGACCGAAGAATACGAATGGAAGGCACGCCTGTCACCGAATACGGTGGCTGCCCATTGGGAACTGCAGGAGTGGTGCAAAGCCCAAGGGCTCAAAAAAGAGCGTGATGCCGAACTGCTGGCGATCGTGATCCTCGAACCCGATCACGAAGCCGCCCACCGGATGCTCGGTCATCTCCGGCAGAATGACAAATGGATGACGCGCGACGAGGCCATGGCCGCTAAGGGCTACGTCAAATACAAAGGCAAGTACCTGTTCCCGCAAGAAATCGCATTGCTCGAATCGTCTGCAGTGCACCGCGAAGCGGAGACGGAATGGTACAAGAAGCTGCATGCCTGGCAGGCTGGGTTGCACAGTACCAATGTGGCTCGTCAGACACAGGCGCGGCAGGAGTTGGCCGATATCGCCGATGCCGATGCGGTGGGCCCCTTGGTCAAATTGTTTCGCAACGAATCGGCCGACGACGTCCGGTTGATTTTCGTGCGGACCCTGGCTCGCCTGCAAAGTCTGCCGGCCGTGCAAGCGTTGGTGATTCAATCGTTATTTGATCAATCGGCGGCAGTCCGCGTGGCTGCGATGGAAGGTATCACCGGTAAATCGCGCGACGTGGCCATTCCCATCTATACGAAGGCGCTGGCCGACGACTTAAATGTCATCGTGCTGCGATCCGCCGTCGCGTTGGGACATTTCGGCAATCCCGAGGTTGTCCCGAACTTGATTGAGGTTCTTAGTACGACTCACACGTATCGTGAAAAAGTGTTGGAAACCGGCTATCTGGCGACGCAAGGGGGAGCGCCTCTGTTGCAGAATGTCGAGATCGTGCTGCCACCTCGCGATATTCCGTTGTCGATCCCGGGAGTTCCGCTGCCGTTGTCGACCACCACACCGGGCTCAGTCTATCCGGGGAACGCGCCTCGGGAGTCTGTTGTGGCAGCGGTGCCGATTCCTGTCACGCGCGAACGCATCGTGGTGGTCACCCGGCAGCACCAGAATCTGGAAGTGCTGGCGGCACTTCGCAAATTGACGCGCGAAGATTTCGGGTACGACAAGCGAACTTGGGCGTTGTGGTGGGCGGCACACAAATCAAATCCGAAGCCTGCCGTGCCCCACAAATAGCCACTTTGCGGTCCTTTCCAGTGAGTCACGGAATCCCGCGGTCCTCACGTCTCAGGTATCTTGCCACATGAATGTGACTCAGATCGGCCCTTACGAGATCCTGTCCAAGATTGGCTCGGGGGGGATGGGCAGCGTCTACCTGGGGCGGCATCAAGTCACCGGTGAGCAGGCTGCCGTCAAGGTTCTTCCGGCCACACTGGCCCGCGAAGACGGCTTCGTCGAACGCTTCAGTCGCGAAATCGACTCGATGAAGAAGCTCAGCAGCCCACATATTGTGAAGCTGTTCGAAAGTGGCGTCGACAACGACACCTATTATTACTCGATGGAGTATGTCGAAGGCGAAACGCTCACTCAGCTACTGCGCCGCGAGCGTCGGGTCAGCTGGGGGGCGGCGATCGATTTCGGGGTCCAGATCTGTTACGCCCTGAAGGCGGCCCATGACGCCGGCATCATTCATCGCGATCTGAAACCGTCCAATTTACTGCTGACGATGGACGGCACGATCAAGCTGACCGATTTTGGCGTGGCTCAGGTCTTCGCCACCGATCGCTTAACGGTGACGGGCGGAATCGTGGGAACCGCGGAGTTCATGTCTCCCGAACAGGCGGAAGGCAAGCGTGCCTCGAAGCAAAGCGACCTGTATTCGCTGGGGGCGGTGCTCTATGCCATGGTGTGCGGCAAGCCGCCGTTTACCGGCAATACCGCGATGGAAGTATTGAAGAAACACCAGTACGGACTGTTTGATGCACCGCGGTTGGTGAACCCCGATATTCCGTCCTGGTTCGAAGACATCGTCAAGCAGCTCCTCAGCAAGGATCCGTCCAAGCGATTTCCTGATGCCTATGTCGTCGCACGACGTCTGGAGCAGGTTCGCAATAAGATGGAGTTCTTCGAATCGGAGACAGCCGCCGGTTCGCAGGGTTCCGCCGCAGAGACAATGACCGGGTCGGCCGCGGGACATCGGTCGCATGAAGGACCGGGACCGGCCACGCTGATGAAAAGCCTGATTCGTCAGGAACTCGAACAGCCCAGTGCCCACCCGTTCCTGGCAAATCTCCTCAACAGCACATGGTTTCTGGTGGGGATGTTGGTTTTGATCGTGTTGGGAGGGTTCCTCTGGTTCAAAGAATGGTCGCCCTCACCGGAAGAACGATTTAGGCTCGGGGAAACACTTCTCTCACATCCGGCGGGTGATGATTGGCTGGAGGCCCGCGACAAGTATTTCCTGCCGCTGGTGCAGCTGGACAAGGCCCGCTGGAAGGAACAGGTCACTCCCTATCTGAATCAAATCGAGAGCTACGAGCAACTGGCCACCCTGAAGCGAGATCTGCGAAAGAGCCGGATCCGCAAAGATGAGGGCGGGGCGGCCGCGGCCAACGAACCGCGGCGGCTATTGCAGATGGCCTTGGCACAACAGGAGGCCGGGGAAGAGTTGCGGGCGACGCAAACGGTGCTGGCGGTCAAATCTTTGCTGGCGGGTGATCCCAAACAGGCGAAACTGTATGATCTCTGCGACCGGTTGCTGGTGGAACTGCAACCGACTGATAAAGAATCCGACGAGCGTTACACTTGGGTGAAAACCGCATTGGCGCGAGCCGATAAACAAGCGGCAGCTGGGAATCTGGCTGACGCTCAAGCCATTTGGCAATCGATCACTCAGCTTTACGGACAAGACCCCGCCGCTCGAACGTTTGTCACACAAGCTCAAGACGCACTGGCTCAGAAAGCGAAATCAGGTCCATGACGACTGCACTGAATTTGAAGGACTACATCCGGGCGGTGCCCGACTTTCCGAAGCCGGGCATCATGTTCCGGGACATCACTCCGTTGCTCGCGCACCCCGCCGCCTTCAAACAATCTGTCATGCAACTTGCGGAACCGTTTCGCGACATGAAAATCGATGCCATTCTGGCGGCGGAAGCCCGTGGGTTTCTCTTCGCTGCCCCCATGGCAATCGAGCTCGGTGCCCGGTTGGTGCCGGTCCGTAAACCGGGTAAGCTGCCCTACGAAGCTCACACGTACAAATACGACTTGGAATACGGCAGCGATACGTTGCAAATGCACATAGATGCATTGCTGCCCGGTGATCGAGTTCTCCTTGTTGACGACCTATTGGCAACCGGTGGCACGATCGAAGCCTGTGCTCACCTGGCGGAAATGTGCGAGGCCCACGTGGTTGGGTGCGCATTTGCGATCGAGTTGGCCTTCTTAAACGGCCGCCAACGCCTGCAGCCCCGATCCATCTTCAGCCTGTTGCAGTACCACGGCGAAGAGCCCTAACAGTGATTCAGTCGTAGTCGTTGCCATAGTCGTTGTTCGCTCCGCGAACAGAACGCATTCGCAGTAGCCGGCCTGAATCAGTCTCGCACCAACGGCTCTGAATCAGCCCGGCTATTGCAATCGCGTTCTGTTCACGGAGTGAACAACGACTATGCATTCCAAACACCCCGTGCGGTGAGTTTTCAAATGACGCCAGCCGAAGCGGTCGTTCGATGTGATCAGGTGATGGCTCACGCCTGGATGGTGCGGACGTTTATCAAGCACAGCCCGGAAGTCGAGGATTTTCCGGAACTAATGGGCATTGTGCGGACGGTGTTTGACATGGCCCGGGCTCTGGAAACACGAGTCACCGATCCCGCGGGCTACTTGCACATGCTACGCAAGAAGATCGGCAAACTACGAGCCGCCGCCGCCGAGTTTCGGGTGGAAGCTCCTCGCGCCAGCACGCACACGAATTTCCAGCAGGCAGTGATCTCAATGGATGCCTGCGTGCAGGAACTCGAGCAAATTCTGCAGTCAAATTCCGGGACTGCCGCTGCTGCGAGTTCACCGTCCGTTGAGCCCGCGACAGATGACACCACTCTGACCGATCTGGAACAAGAAGCCTCGGAAGCGTGAATTCGACCACGCCGAATCGACGCAGTTTGAAACGCCTTCATTCGCGCTGGCGGTCGAGACGGTGCACGCGATAGATGCGGATACCGGTGGAATCCTGCCACACACGCTGCATCTCAACCTCGTTGAACTGCACCTGGTCGAGATCTTTTGATGTCGCAAAGTCGCGTGTGGTCACCACGTATTCCACACCTCGCTCCGCCAACTGCAGCAATGTCCCCGCAGACGGGAACTCGGCATTCATTGCCTCTTCGAATTCGACGTACTCGCGCGGAAAGAAGCCCGAGTATCCATTCACCAAGGGAACTCGGTGAAACGTACCGTAGTACATCCAGCGGGCCGTTTCTTCGAAGCTGTCCACCGATTGTCCCGCCGGAAATGGAAAACAGGCAATCGCCTTGCCGGGTGGTGTTGTATCGCGAACGAAATCGATCCAGCCTCGTTGTGATGTGACCTCTGGTGCCGTGGCCAGCAACACCGGCGCGGGCCGCGATTCGAACGCCGCGACGAGCCCCAGGCAGACTAAGGCCCAGCGACATCCGGTTCGACACCATTGCCGCTTGCTGAATCGCCGGTTCAGGACCTCTAGTAAGTAGACGCCTTGAAACGCCAGTAACACCAGAGCCAGTTGAACGAAAAAGGCGAACCGAAACACATTTCGCACCCGCGAGAATCCAGGAAAGATTTGCGTTAGCGTCCACCACGGCTGCCAATTTCCGATTTGCAAATGTGGGCCGAGTGACCATAGGCAGGCCCCGCCGGCGATCAAGCACAAGCATGCTGTCCAGTTCCGCCATCGCGGCCGCGTTAGTCCGACTAGGATCGCGATCAGTGCCAGGCTGACTTTGATCCATCCGGGGCCCAATCGCCAGAAGGTCGATGGCGCGGCACTTCCGAACTCGATCAAGGGGTGACCTGTCGTTAAGAGATAGTCGTCGAGATGTACCGAAAGTTGTTCGACTAATGCCGGGTCTCTTGCAAATTCTTGTCGCGAAGTCACCCGCTGGATGTGGAACAGCAGAGGGCCAATCACGACTGCCGCGACCAGTACCGCGATTCCCCCGGCCCACCACCGCAGCCAACGGGGCCGGCTGCTCGGGAGCGACCAGACCGATCCCATCAGCAACACGGCGAACAATAACCCTTGGTGAGTGCAGATCAGACAGGCGACACTGAAGGCCAAACCTACTTGCACCCCGCTGCGCCAGGTGGGATGGCGACTCAGCTGCAAGCACGTGGTGAATGTCCACAAGATTCCCCACAACGGAACCAGTTGCCACTGCACCAGTGGCAACATGAGCATCGCCAGCCCCCCCAGAAGGGCAACGCACCGGCTGACACCGGCGACGCGTAAGAGGCGTTCGGCAAACAGGCCATTGAAGATCAGCGACAGCCACAGATAGCAGTTGTAGGCCAGGACACGTGATCCGGTCAGCCAAATGACGGGGGCCACGATGAGTGTGACGGGTTGTGGTTCAGAGAGGGCGAATGTGTTCTGAGCCGGATAAAAGAGGGGCGCGTTCCAATAGCCGCTCAATCCGTGTCGTAGGCGGTCTGAATTCCACCACATCGTCCAGAGATTCAAGAGTGGCACCGTATCCGCCCCAAGCAGCCCGATGGGGAACGACGTCGTCGCCGTCAGGGCCAGCGGCCAAGTAACCCAAACCGCCGCGAAT
>JAZKFE010000018.1:10254-17221 GCA_040386595.1 Planctomycetota bacterium
GTCGCTTGGTGTATAGAATCCATAACAGGCCAGCGCGATCAACGGACGAATTACTAGCCAGCGTGGGGACCGTGCGGTCGCGTTCTTCATGCCCCGCCGTACTTTCATTCTGGAGTGGCCCCGGGGAGTCACTGACGGATCGGACGGCGAATGCTGTGCCACAGCTTCTTCTCACCGGTCGCACCATGTAAATATGTCACCTTGCAGCCGGGTGATTCAATAATATGTACATTTAGTTGTGTTGCCTGGATATTGTATACAGTGTGTAGGTGATCCGGTTAATAGCTTGGCTGATATGATGGATCGGCGTTATTTGCCGGAATACCCAAAGGTAATTGCAGGCCGTTCGCAGTTTTAGTCGATGCAGGTTTCAATTCGGCGTCCCGCATCAATAAAGTGACTCCTGCCGCTTGCGTTTCGTTCTTTATAATCTATACTCGTAAGTTCAGTGACTAAATGTGAACGACGATTTCTTCGGGCCGCTCTAAACATTCCGGAATGCTGTTCCAACTCATTCTCGTGTGACCTGTCTATTCTCCAAGATTCGCGACTTTGCCAACGTTCTGCATGTTGTGCCGGTCGTAGCTTGCGTTCATTTGTAATTTTAGCCAGTAGCTCCGCAGCTCTCGCAGCGCGAATCACGTGGCGACCGCGTTGAATTCTGGCGTTCTTTGGTGTTTCTGTTCCTCTTTTCTAACGGAGGTGTTTTATGAATGGTTGCGCACGTCCTCGAGCCCAGATGCGAGCATTCACGCTCATTGAACTGCTCGTTGTCATCGCGATTATCGCGGTCTTGATTGCGCTCTTATTGCCAGCAGTGCAGCAGGCCCGCGAAGCCGCGCGCCGCTCACAGTGCAAGAACAATCTCAAGCAGATTGGCTTGGCCTTACATAACTACCACGATACGGTCGGGATGTTTCCTGCCGCGATGTATTGGAAAGATCCAACCACTGGCGCCCACGTTGGAGCCTACACGGGGGGGAGTGGGGCTGGTTGCTGGCCGTATATGACACATAGCTGGCTGGTGGCGCTGCTGCCCGCAATCGAACAGGGACCTCTTTACAACCAGTACAACTTCAATGTCAGTTCCACCCACGCGAACAACGCGAATGTGGTGAATAAAAATCTTGCCGTATTTATGTGCCCGAGCGATGCGTATTCGAACAACTCAAATCAGATGATCGATATGGGGGGATCTTGGGCACGTGGCAACTATGCCGCATCCGGTACCGGTGCTGCTTCCGTCATGACCGATCGTCCGAATATCTCCAACAACGACCTCGGACTGATGGTTTTCAACGGCAATAGTCGGATTTCGTCGGTCGTTGACGGGACTTCCAATACCGTCGCCGTGTGGGAGATTCGTGCCGGAGCCACGACCAAAGATCCACGGGGAGTCTGGGCCAATGGGCGTGTTGGTGGTGGTGTTACCGCGTTGTGCTTGAACCCCGATCCGTCGCACGGCACGGGTGACTGCTTCGGCATCAACGAAGGCAATCACGATTACGGTGACGATATTTATAGTACCGGTGGAAACGATAGCACGAATTTGATTGCCATGGGAATGGGGGGCTATCCCGGTGGCGACGGACAATCAGGTCCCAAAAGTTTGCATACGGGGGGAGTTCACGTGCTGATGACGGACGGCGCGGTGCGATTTATCAGCCAGAATTTGAGCGGCTTGATCCACCGTCGCCTGATCGCGATCGCGGACGGCCAGGTCGTTAGCGAATTCTAGTCGTTCGTTTCCGGTCCGCGCCTGGACGGTATGACTTTCAGGCGTGGATCTCAGACTTTTCGAACCCTCATAAAAAACATGTTTGTCACTCAATTTTCAGGATCGTTCAATCGATGCGTACTTTTTGTCTGACACTTTGCCTGGTCGTGCTCGCCGTAACAACGGGCGGGTGTGGGGCCCAGGAGCAGAAAAAACAAATTCCCGTGCTTGCTCCGGAGCAGAAAGCCAAGCTCGATGCCCAGCATGCCGCAGTAACCGACGCCAACAAGAAGAACAAGAATCCCAACCAGGCCTATGCCCCGGCGGCAGCGGCTCCGACAGCCGGCGGCCACGGCCGCAAATAGCCAGAATCGAATCGAGAGTGAAGTCTGGTGGTCCGTAGGGACACTGGAAAGCGAGAATCCGCCGCAGGGACGAGTCGCATTAGACTCGTCCCTGCGGTCGTTCGTCGACGCACATTTCGGGTGCGATACAGCGGTTTTGTTCGCGGTTCCCGGTGAAATGCCGGGCCTCGGGTGTCTCCCGGAGTCCTCGGCGTCTATAATTACCGGCGTATTGTTCATCCGCTTTTGAACCTTGAACAGGCCGTGCGTCGATGTCTGCCATCCCCCCTCCGTTGCATACGCTGCACTCGCGACACTACCGTGACAATCGGTTCGTGTATCCGGTGCTGTCACGCCGCAGCAAAGGCATTTCTTTGGGGGTGAATCTGAATCCGGACAAGATCTGCAATTTCGATTGCATTTATTGCCAAGTGGATCGGCGGAGTGAAGCCGAGACAGACTTCGTTGATCTGCATCTCGTCCTGGATGAGTTGCGACATCTCTTGCAGATCGCGGCGAACGGGCAACTCTACGCGGACGAGCCCTTCTGCAAAGTGCCCGAGCCATTGCGACGATTGAATGACATTGCCTTCTCGGGAGATGGCGAACCGACGACCTACCGCAACTTCGACGAGATTATTTCCCAAGTGGCCGGGTTAAAATCCGAACTGGGACTCCAGGCGACGAAGATGGTGCTGATCACCAATGCCAGCATGTTTCATCGTCCCGTCGTCCAGCGCGGGCTGGAGATTCTTGATCAGAATCAAGGAGAGATCTGGGCTAAATTGGATGCTGGCACGGCCGAGTATTATCACCTCATTGACCGTACCAAAATTCCATTCCAGCAGATCCTCGACAACATTGCCTCTGCGGCTCAGAAACGGCCCCTGGTCATTCAGAGCCTGTTTATGCGGGTCGACGGTCAACCGCCAACAGCTGCCGAGATCGAGGCGTATTGTGATCGCCTGAACGAGATTCTGGCGAAAGGCGGCCAGTTGAGTTTAATCCAGGTGTATACGGTCTCGCGCACACCGGCAGAGAGTTACGTGGCGTCCTTGGACAACGAAGAAGTCGACGCCATCGCGGAACGTGTCCGCCTGCGAACAGGTCTGCCTGCTGAAGCGTATTACGCTTAGCCTTCTTTCGCGAGGCGTGTTCGTTCGACCGGTTCGGGTAGCCCAGATTCTTGAATCTGGGTGAGCGCAGCGAACAAGAGGCAGTGGCTCCTTCGACTCGGGAATGTCATTTTCTGCGGGGGATGTTCGTGGAAACAGAACGACAGGGAGACAACCAACTCATTGGTTTCTTCCCGGAGTTTCAAAAGAGGCGATGACTCTCAAAAACTGCAACCTCTTGTTCGCTTCGCTCACCCAGATTCGAGAATCTGGGCTACCCATCGACAGCGTCGATTGAGATGCAAGCGTTAAGTGAAACGGCGATGGCTCGCCGGATCGCAGCGGCGGTCAGGCCTGTGCTACCCGCCGATCGAGTACATCGGTCTCTCGGGTTGGATGTAGCGGGCCGTGTTGATCTCGTGGCCTTCTTTCTTCGCCGCGATGCTGGACCGAATGGCCTCGGCAATCTCCGTATCGCTTGTGCCGCCACGCAGCATGCCACGCACGTCGGTTTCTTCGAGACTGAACAGGCAATTGCGGAGCTTGCCATCCGCGGTAATCCGGAAGCGGTCGCAGCTCATACAGAAGGGCTGACTGACCGAGGCAATGATTCCGATCTTGCCCACGCCGTCGGCAAACTGAAACTCGGTTGCCGGGGCGTGGGGATCTTGATTCGGACAAGGAACGAGCGGCATAATTTCGCTCGACAGTTTTTCCAGGATCTCATGAGCGAAGAGAACTTTTTCACGTTCCCAGGCGTTGTCAGCGTCCAGCGGCATGAACTCGATGAACCGAATTTCGACGCCCGTCTCACGCGCAAAATGCCCGAACCGGACGATCTCTTCCTCGGTCAAGCCACGGACCGCGACGGCATTCACCTTTACGGGAGAAAACCCCACCCGCTGAGCAGCCTTGATCCCTTCCAGGACCTTCTCGTAGCCCTCACGACGGGTGATCTCTTTGAACTTCACCGGATCGAGAGCGTCCAGACTGACGTTGATCCGCCGCAGGCCGGCGTCATAGAGATCCTGAGCTTGGTCGGCCAACAAAATGCCATTCGTCGTCAGGCCGATATCGTGAATTTGAGGGATGGCCGCTAATTTTCGGACCAGAATATGCAAATCGTGACGTACCAGAGGTTCGCCGCCGGTCAGCCGAATTTTGGTGAGCCCCATGGGCACAGCGATACGGACGAAACGCTCCATCTCTTCAAACGTCAGCAGATCTTTCCGATCCATGAACTGCACGTTCTCGGCCGGCATGCAATAAAAACAGCGAATATTGCAACGATCGGTGACGCTGATCCGCAGGTTCGTGTGAACCCGGCCGAATCTGTCGATGAGTTGTTCCGTCATGATGATTTACCGTTCGGGGGGGCGCGTCCCCTGATCTCTCTCAATAACCGTGGGTCGGTGATCGCGTTGCCAGGTTGGGAGCAGATCTATTCTAGCAGCAACACCGATCTGTCGGGTGATTCTATACGATCACTCACGCCCCGGCTGTGGGCGACGTTTTGACCATTCCGGGATTTCCGGGGTGCACCCACTCTGTCGAGCCGTCACTCCAGTTCTCTTTTTTCCAGATAGGAACCACTAGTTTGAACTCGTCGATGAGAAATTTTCCCGCTTCAAATGCCTGTTGACGATGCGGCGTACTGACCGCAATGGCCACGCTGATGTCACCGAGTTCCAAGTGTCCCAGCCGGTGAATCATCCCGATTTCCACTGCCGGCCAACGCTGGCGAGCGGTCGCTTCCAGCTCCGCCATTTTAGCCTGCGCCATCTCGGGATACGCTTCGTAGTCGAGGGCCAGCGTCTGGCGACCGGCAGTCATCTCCCGAACCGTTCCGAGGAACAGCACGGCAGCACCTGCCGCAGGGGAACGCACGCTTTCGGTCAGCGCGGTGTAGTCAATCGGATCGTTCGTCAACAGAACCATAAATGTCTGGTATTTTCCGAAATACAGCTCTCGGTTTTCGCAACGGCAAGAGACAAGGAAATATTTACTGCGTAACAACTTCCATTGTGACGTGGCAACTTCGAGTTTGACAAGGGGAATGGCCGATTGCGATGCCCTCCGACCTCTTGTCCGCCTACTCACACCGTCCGGGCACAACGATTATACTCCGCACTGTGAGAAGCGAGGTTTTCTGGGTGAGCCAAGTGGCAGCCAAAAAAACTCTCTTCCACGACCGCTTGAGATATAACACGACATTGCAACGCGAACATTTTCGCATTCCATATTACCGAATGATGAACTGCTCAATGCCCACGACCGCTGAACTTCGTCACTGGGATGTCTCCCATGTTTGGCATCCGTTTACTCCGATGCTGGAATACGCGGAAGAGATCACTCCGATCATTGTCGGTGGCCAGGGATTTGAACTGGAAGACAGTGATGGTCGACACTATTTGGATGGGACCTCATCGCTGTGGTGCAACATCCACGGGCACCGAGTTCCGGAACTCGACCAGGCATTAAAAGATCAGATCGACCGGATCTCTCACAGCACGCTGCTGGGACTGGCCAACGGACCTTCGGCCGAGCTCGCGCGAGATCTGGTCACCCGTGTCCCCGTTGGGCTCAATCATGTCTTCTATTCCGATGACGGAGCGACCGCCGTCGAGGCCGCGTTGAAGATGGCCTTTCAATACCATGCTCATCGTGGTGCCGACCCCCAGCGAAAAAATCTGTTCGTGAGCCTGGGGGACGCCTATCACGGAGATACCATTGGCGCCGTCAGCCTGGGGGGCATTGCGGCCTTTCATCGAGTCTTCGGCAGTCTGCTGTTTCAGTCTTTGAAAGTTCCGACACCCGGAGCCTATCGTCTCCCACAGGGGATGTCGCGCGAGCAGTATCTGGCCTATTGCGACCAGACTTTGGAACAAACGCTTGCGGAACACCACGAGCGGATTGCCGGGTTCGTCATTGAACCGCTGGTGCAAGGTGCGGCCGGAATGTTGATTCATCCTGCCGGATACTTAAAGCGAGTCCGCGAACTGACGGCCAAGTATGGGATTCCATTAATCGCCGATGAGGTGTTTGTGGGCTTTGGCCGGACCGGGACGATGTTTGCCTGCGAACAGGAATCGGTCGTGCCCGATTTGCTGTGCATCGCTAAGGGGCTGACGGGGGGCTACTTGCCGCTCGCCGCGACGTTAGCGACGGATGAAATCTATAATGCATTTTTAGATGTTCCGAGCGCCGGTAAAACGTTCTACCACGGGCACACTTACACCGGGAATCAGCTCGGTTGTGCGGTGGCGATCGCATCTTGCCGCCTGATGGACACCAACCGGGTGTTGGAGAATGTGGCGATCAATCAGCGGATCATGCAGGATTGGGCCGAGCGTTTTCGTGATCACCCGCACGTCGGGGATATCCGGCAATGCGGCGTGATCCTGGCGTTGGAACTGGTCCAGGACCGGAATCTGCAGACTCCATTTCCGGCAGCCGCACGCATTGGTCACCGCATCACGCTCGCCGCGATGCAGCAAGACGTGTTGATTCGACCTGTTGGTGACGTACTGGTCGTCATGCCGGCTCCGGCAATGCCCCAGGCGATTTTACAACGACTTCTCGTGGCGACCGAACAAGCCATTAACGAAGTCTTGCCGCGTTAATGGCCGTGAGTTGGTGGTGAAGTTCAACCCTATTGGGCTATGTCCTAAGTGATTTTGACGTAGATTTTCTCTGATTTTGAATTTCGTGGTATTTCGAATCCTTGGGAGGGTGAGGCTCCTGCCGAACCGCTTAGTCGTTCCGAATCTCAGTAGACCAAGCGGTTCGGC
>JAZKFE010000019.1:0-4871 GCA_040386595.1 Planctomycetota bacterium
TTGAAAGGCTGGTCCCAATCACGACAATGCAGGGTTTCAATCGATTGGCAGGGACCCGAGAGTTGGCCGAAGATGCAACGTCGAAATCGCTCTCAAAGGCAATGCCGCGAAGGTGTTATCGATCCGGCGAGGAGGGTGAGGTTCCTCTGCCGAACCGCTTGAATTAAGCGAGTTGATCTGAAAATGGTTCGGCAGGAGCCTCATCCTTCCAGAAGATCGCGGACCGCCGTCAGTAGACCGGCTGCCAGTTGCCCGCAAACTTCGTTCAATTTAAGAGCTGGCGGGCCCTTTAAGAGGCTTTGTCAGAGTTTCGTAGCAGGAAATCATTCGTCATGTTGTGGGAAATTGAAATTCGTCCGTTGCCGTCCGAAATCGATCGCGAAGCGGTACGAGTGCTCGGCAGCTGTCGTTCGATGCGGTTGCAGTCGATCACCGCGATCCGTGCGGCCAAGTCGTTCCTGATTCAGGGCGATTTGAATCAACAACAGATCGAACAGGCCGCACAAAGCTTGTTGGTCGATACGGTTGTCGAAGCACACACGATTCATCCGCTGTCCAAGACGACCGCTCCGGCCGCTGACGATGCCAACCTGCTGAATGTCATGTTCAAGCCAGGCGTCACCGACAACATTGCCTTCAGCACACAACGGGCTCTGGCTGACCTCGGTTTTGCCGTCGAAGCCGTTTCGACCTGCCGCAAGTACTGGGTGAACCCCGGTGCCGCCGAGAACGAACTCAAGCTGCTGGCGTCGAAGATTCTGTCGAACGATGCCATCGAGCAAGTCGCTCGGGGAACGTTGGCTCTCACCAATTTATCGGTGGGCCGCGAGTATCAGTTCCAACTGCAAAAAGTTGCAATTCGTGAACTGACCGACGAGCAACTCCAGCAACTCAGCAAAACCGGTCAGCTGTATCTCAGCCTGACCGAGATGCAGACGATTCAAAATTACTTCCGCACCTTGGATCGCGATCCGACGGATGCCGAACTGGAGACGGTGGCCCAGACGTGGAGCGAACATTGTTCGCACAAGACGCTCGGCGGCCGCGTGCATTATGTCGACGACACGCGCGATATTCAGTTCCAGAACATGTTGAAGGAAACGATCTTCGCCGCGACTCGCAAGTTGCGTGAGCAAGCCGGCGAGCAAGACTGGTGCGTCAGCGTTTTCCGTGACAACGCCGGTGTTGTGGAGTTCCATGAAAAATTCCACGCCTGTATCAAGGTGGAAACACACAATCACCCTTCGGCACTCGAACCGTACGGCGGAGCCAACACGGGGTTGGGCGGCGTGATCCGTGATCCGTTGGGGACGGGGTTGGGCGCTAAGCCGATTTGTAATACCGACGTCTTCTGCTTTGCCCCTCCCGACACGCCGTATGAAACCTTGCCGCCGGGCGTGCTGCATCCGCAAGTGGTGGCTCGCGGAGTGGTCTCCGGTGTGCGTGACTACGGCAATCGAATGGGCATCCCCACGGTCAACGGGGCGGTCTACTTCGATGAACGATATCTCGGCAACCCATTAGTGTACTGCGGCAACGTGGCGCTGATTCCGATTGATATGGTGGAAAAGGGGGCTCGACCGGGCGATTTGATTGTAGCCGTTGGTGGTCGAACCGGTCGCGATGGAATTCACGGTGCGACATTTTCCTCGGCCGAACTGACTCAAGAGAGCGAATCCTTATCGGGCGGCGCGGTCCAGATTGGCAATGCCATCACCGAAAAAATGGTGCTGGATGTGATCCTGGAAGCTCGCGATAAAGGACTGTACACGGGCATCACCGATTGCGGTGCCGGCGGTTTCTCCAGTGCCGTGGGGGAAATGGGTGCGGAGTGTGGGGCGGAAGTGTGGCTTGATCAGGCTCCCCTCAAGTACACCGGTCTCTCTTATACCGAGATCTGGATTTCCGAAGCTCAGGAACGCATGGTGCTGTCGGTGCCGCCGCAGAACTGGCCCGAGTTCCAGGCGCTGTGTGCCGCGGAAGGTGTGGAAGCTTCGGCGATCGGTGAGTTCAAAGACAATCATCGTCTGGTGCTGAAGTATCAGGATCAGGTTGTCGGCGATCTGGCGATGGAGTTTCTCCACGATGGTCGTCCGCCGGTGATCCGCGAAGCCATCTACAAGGTCCCGGAAATTCGGGAATTGAATCCGCCGACTCGCGAACGCTACGACGAGGATCTGCAGAAGATCCTGGGTTCGCTGAATGTGTGCAGCAAAGAATGGATCATCCGCCAGTACGACCATGAGGTCCAATCTGGCAGCGTGGTGAAGCCGTTGGTGGGCGTGGCGTGTGACGGTCCGTCTGATGCCGCTGTGGTTCGGCCGATTCTCGATTCGAACCGCGGTCTGGTGATTGCCTGTGGCATGAACCCGCACTTTGGCGATTTCGATCCGTACTGGATGGCGGCGTCGGCGATTGATGAAGCGGTGCGTAACTGCGTCGCCGTCGGTGCCGATCCCAGCCGGATCGCGATCCTCGACAATTTTTGTTGGGGCTATACTGACCGGCCGGAGACGCTGGGCAGCCTGGTGCGGGCGTCATTGGCCTGTCATGACGTGGCGATTGCCTTTGGCACGCCGTTCGTCAGTGGCAAGGACAGCCTCAACAATGAGTTCTCCTACTTCGACACCAAGGGTGAAAAGCAGACGGTCGCCATTCCTGCGTCGTTGCTGATCACGGCGATGGGGCAGATGGCCGATGTGAATCTCGCCGTGACGATGGACCTCAAGAAGCCGGGCAATCTGCTGTATCAAATTGGCGTGACGAAGGACGAATTGGGCGGCAGCCATTTCTCGCTGGTGAACAAGTTGACGGGTGGTCGAGTGCCCCAGGTTGATGTGTTGCTGGCGGTGAAGATTTTCGCGGCGTTGCATCGGGCGATCAATTCTGGGTTGGTTCGCAGTTGTCACGATCTGAGCGAAGGTGGCCTGGCCGCGGCCGTGGCCGAGATGGCCTTCTCCGGCGAAGTGGGCGTCGAACTGACGTTAGCGGAATTGGCGACTCAGACGCGATTGACCGACTCGGCTCAGTTGCTGTTTTCGGAGAGCAATACGCGGTTCGTGGTGGAAATTGTCCCCGAGAAGGCGGCTCAGTTTGAGGCGTTGTTTGGGGGCTTGCCGTTGGCCAAGATTGGTAAGACGGTGGCAGAACAAGTCCTGAAGATCGACTCGCCACAAGGGACCCGCGTGGTGGATTCCGAACTGCAGGCCCTGAAGGCAAGCTGGCAAAAACCGCTGGCATGGAACTAACTTCGAAGTTCACGAACGCCCAGATTTTCGATCTGGGCGAATGTGGTTAGACCTGTTTTTTAAAATGTCTGACACACTTTAGGCGTCGCAGAATATCAACCTGTGTTTAGCGGGAGGGTTTGGGGTCGGGCGTTCAAATTTCAAAATTGGCCAGTCAGTCGATGTTACGACACGCCCACTAATAACTGGCCATTTTTGAAGTTTGAACACCCGACCCCCGCGAAGCCGGTTTAGTCAGGCACTCTTACTCGGCGAACATTCTGCAAAGGATTGAACGATGTTGCTCAGAGTCGTAACGCGTTGGATGCTGCCCCTGCTGGTGTGGGGCGTTTCCGCCGTCAGCCTCGTGCAGGCTGATGAGAATGTGAATGCTCCGTGGGATGTGGCGAGCCTGAAGCAGACGCCGAAGGTGACGTGGGTCGACGAGTCTGGCCCGATGCGCAAGCTCTACTATGAGAGCGAACCGCGGAACGGAGCACCGACACGTGTCTTCGCGTACTGTGCGTATCCGGAGAAGATCGAGGGCAAGGTCCCGGCCGTGGTTCTGATTCACGGTGGCGGCGGGAAGGCGTTTCCCGAATGGGCCAAGTTGTGGGCAGATCGTGGCTACATCGCAATCGCGATGGACCTGGCGGGTAAAGGGCCGGATGGTCAGCCGTTGCCCGATGGCGGCCCTGATCAATCCCATACTTTTAAATTGCCCATGGAGCGGACCGATTTGAAGGAGATGTGGACGTACCACGCGGTCGCGGCGTGTGTGCGGGCTCAAAGTCTGCTCGCCAGCTTACCCGAAGTGGATGCCGAGCGGATTGGCGTGACGGGGATCAGCTGGGGCGGATACCTGACGTGTATCGTGGCGGGAGTCGACGATCGCTTCAAATTTGCGGTTCCCGTGTACGGCTGCGGTTTCCTGCAGGAAGACAGTGCCTGGTTGAAGGAATTCGAAGCAATGTCCGAAGATTGGCGAGCCGAATGGGTGAAGAATTTTGACCCTTCCAGCCACGTCGGCCGAGCCAAGATGCCGGTCCTCTTCGTGAATGGAACCAATGACTTTGCCTACCCGATGGGGAGCTATCAAAAGACCTACCGGTTGGTGAAAGACCGCACCTTGTGTGTGACGGTGAATATGCCTCACGGTCATTATGAGGGCTGGGCACCGAAGGAAATTGGTCTGTTTGGAGATCAGATTCTTCGAGGCGGCAAGCCGTTGCCGAAGATCGATCTGCGCCTGAAATTGAATGACGATAGTACTGCTGCAACGGCGGGCTGGGCGGGTGCCGACGAGCCCAAGGCGTCCTTCAATTGGACGACCGATACCGGAGCCTGGCAGCAACGGAAATGGCAGACGCGGGATGCCGCGATCGCCGGTGACCTGATCACTACGGAGATTCCGAAAGAACGGCCGATTTCGTTCTTCGTCACACTGAAGGATGCCCGCGGGGCGATCGTCAGCACCGAGCACGAAGAATTGAAGTAGCTGGAGTGGGGACGCCGTGAAGGCGTTTTGGAACGCGGATTCTCAAGAGATTTTGAATTTGGTGGTGTTTCGAAGCATTGGGAGGGTGAGGCTCCTGCCGAACCGCTCAGTCTTCCGGGGCCCAGGAGACCAAGCGGTTCGGCAGG
>JAZKFE010000020.1:0-26801 GCA_040386595.1 Planctomycetota bacterium
ACTCTTCTTCGTATGAACTCTCTGTGTTCTCCGTGACTCCGTGGTGCCACTCTTCCGACACGAATACATTCGGTAGTAGCTTCTAGTCGCGTGCGAAACTGGCCGCAGCCCGGAGATCGAGGAACAGCTCTTCCTGCATGCGTTGGCGGGCGTCGGCGTCGGGAGTTCGAAGAATCGATGAGGGGTGCCAGGTCGACAGAACTTGCTGCCCACTGGCCAACACCAGAATCTGTCCCCGTTGACGCGTGATGCGGAACTTATGTCCCAGTAGCGACTGCGCTGCCGTCGCCCCCAGACAAACCACTAACTTCGGAGAGACCGCTTGAATTTCAGCTTGCAACCAAGGCTGACAGGCACCGATTTCGCGTGAGTTCGGCTTCGCGTGCAGGCGGCGTTTACCAACCGGCTCCCACTTAAAATGCTTGACGGTGTTCGTGAGATAAACTTCTTGTCGTTGAATGCCTGCCGCCGCAAACGCGTCATCGAGAAGCTTGCCGGCGGGACCGACAAACGGTTGCCCGGCATCATCTTCTTTTTCACCGGGGGCTTCCCCAATAAACATCAACGCTGCCGTGGCGGGACCACAACCGAAGACCGTTTGGGTCGCACGCAGATACAGGTCGCAGCCTTCACATTTCGCGGCCGCTTGCTTCAGCGACTCCAGGGTGAGGTCTGCTGGCAGATAGTCAGCTGCCGATAGACGCTTATCGACATTTTCTTCGTCTGCCGCGGCTTGTTTCACAGGTTGTCCACGAGAACTCTCGAGCATCAACTGCCTCGCTATTTTTCTGGACGGTTCCCGACAACGAAATGAGTACCGAAACCTGTTTTGGAATGAACATCCCCCAAACTTGGGCGACTAGCCTGCCAGACAAACTTACGCACATCCCATGCCAGCCGCCGCTAGCAGTCGCCCGCTCTTGATTGTTCGTAGAAAGCACTACGATCAGCCGACTGAGACATATGCCCTTTGTCATAAGGGCGTAATGAGCACAGCAAAAGTCAGCGATCCAAATCGCTCTGATGTGATAAACGATTTCTACTGGCACATTCAGGGACGTTCCATGGTGGTCGACAGGCCAGCATGGCAGCTGCGCGACCACAGAATGCCGTGTGTTATGTTCCGTAAATCTTGCGCCAGCAGTTTGTTGAGGGGCACAATAGAAACAAACACAGGAGGGCCTCACGGCCACCGCAGGAGCTCAGACTCCCAGTCAAATGACATGTCTGTTCACGGTCGATTCGAGATCACCTTCAGCCAGCAACTCACGCAAATCGAACTCGCTGGAATCCCGGACGTCGGCCTTCAGCAACGACTGCATCTGCTTCAGGGCAAACCGGTTTTCGACCTCGGTTGTCGAGGCCACGCAGTCACTAGGGATCAGCAATTGATAGTCGCGAATATACGCATCATGTGCGGTAAACAGCACGCAATTGTTGCCCGTCAGCCCTGTCAGAATCAGTCGCTCAGCCTGCAAGTATTCCAGCAGCAACTCCAGTGTGGTCGAAAAGAATCCTGAGTTTTTCGGCTTTAATACGAAATAATCTTCTGGCCCTGGTAGCAGTTGCTGGACGACGTTGCGCCCGCGAGCTTCAGGTGCCGAACAACGCGCGATCTGCACATTGAAGTCCGATCGCCAGCGGCCAAAATTATCATTCACGTACAAACAAGCGATCCCTGCTTCCTGGCAACGCTCCTTGAACGCCGCCAGGTTGGTGGCCATTTCGAGAGCAAACGGCAGCAATCGCTCGCCTCCCGGAAACTCCAGGTCGTTAATTACATCGATCAACACCAAGACAACAGGCGAGCGATCAGGAGCGTTTCCGTGCAAATCCACGTTGCGAGCAGGCATGGCAGGATCTCGATTATCAGATACAAAGCGGACCGCCATTGAGAACCAACAATCAATAGCCACTCCATCCACTCCTGCAGGAATCATTCCAGTACCGCCACCGGCAACGGAGGTTCTCGCCGCAACTCCGCCAGGATTTTCTGACGTTGGGATCGCTATTCGCTACGAAATCAGGTTACGGAAAATTTGAACCGGATCGTCAGTCATTCCCGAGATCCGACAATCCTGCTTGAGGTTGCGAAATGCGATATCACGTTCTGGCGACAGACTACGACGGCACTCTCGCCCATGACGGCCATGTCGATGCAGACACCGTGGAATCGCTTCACAAACTACTGGCAACCGGACGACGCCTCGTCATGGTCACCGGGCGCGAACTGCCGGACCTGTTAGCCATCTTTCCAGAAATCGACTTGTTCGAATGGGTCGTCGCCGAAAACGGCGGACTCCTTTACCGGCCTTCAACCAAGGAAGAAAAACCGTTGGCCGAGGCCCCTACGGAAAAATTCTTACAGGCACTGCACGAGAAAGGTGTCGGACCAATCTCCGTCGGTCACGTCATCGTCGCCACTTGGGAACCACACCAGGCTGCAGTCCTCGAGACCATTCGCGATCAAGGGCTGGAGCTGCATGTCATCTTTAATAAAGGGGCTGTTATGATCCTCCCCGCTGGCATTAACAAAGCCAGCGGGTTGATGGCGGCCCTGCGAGAAATGCATATTTCCCCGCACAATGTGGTCGGTATTGGCGACGCGGAAAATGACCCTGCCTTTTTGCGACGCTGTGAGATGTCAGTCGCCGTGGCCAACGCTCTGCCCGCGGTCAAAGAGACGGCCGACTTTATTACCTCGGGCGATCATAGCCGCGGCGTGTGCCAGCTGATCGACGGTCTGATTACCACCGATATGGCCGACTTGAACCAACAGCTGCAACGGCATCATCTCCATCTAGGAATGAGCGGCGATCAGGAAGTGACACTGTTACCATACGGTCGCAGCATCTTGATCTGCGGCCCCTCCGCCAGCGGCAAATCTACGGTCGCCACGCGAATTGTGGAATCCCTGCAAGAACAGAAATATCAGTTTTGTTTAATTGATCCCGAAGGAGACTATGGCGAATTCGAGGGAGCCGTCGTCTTTGGTGGGCCGAAGGCCGTTCCTCCCGAAGATGAGATCTTACGGCTGTTGGAAGATCCCGAAGCCAATGCCGTGGTGTGCCTCACCGGAATGCCGATCCCCGATCGCCCACCGTTCTTCTTGCGACTCCTCTCTCAGCTTCTGCAAATGCGGTCCCGTACTGGCCGACCGCATTGGTTGATTCTCGATGAGGCTCACCATCTCATGCCCGCCGAATGGCTCCCTCCCGACGGCACACTCCCTAAAGAGCTAACAAATGTGGTCCTGATTACGGTGCATCCGGAATTGCTCTCCGGGGCTCTGCTGGACCGCGTCGACACAGTCCTTGCGGTGGGAGCCAACGCCAGCGAGACACTGACCAGTTTCACCCGTATTGTAAAACTCCCGGCACCGGTGATCGACGAAGACCTCGGCGATGAAGTCGAGCCGGGAGAGCTGCTCCTCTGGACTCGCGACAGCACCAAATCCGCACAAAAAGTCCGAGCTCACCCGTGCAAGATGGAACGTCATCGACATCGCCGGAAATACTCGGAGGGGCAGTTGTCTCCCGAACGCAGTTTCTACTTTAAAGGCCCCGACAACAAACTCAATCTGCGGGCTCAAAACCTGATGCTGTTCTTGCAGCTGGGCGATGGGATTGATGATGAAACCTGGCAGTTTCACCTGCAACAGGGCGATTTCTCGCGCTGGTTCCGCGAATGCATCAAGGATGAAAATCTCGCATCCACTGCCGAGCGAATCGAGTCACTCACCAATGCGACTCCACTAGAAAGCCGCTCGCTCATTCGAGCCGCCGTGGAACAGGATTATACTGTCCCCGCAGCCTTGCCCTTGCCGGTACGAGGGGCCAGTTAATCTGACCACCTCAATAAGTCTCTGGCCGATTTCTCATTCTGCGATCGGCGACGGTTTAAAACCAAACTCAATCCCGGTAGCTGCTTGCACAACGCTCAGACTGAACGCCAAACGGCCCATCTCATCTTCCCATAGTGCCTTGAAATCACGTCGTGCAACACACTTCCGCTCGGGTACGGCATTTGCCTATTCATCCGACTAGAAGCGTGCGGCAACTCCGTGCGAGGGCACGCATCTGAGTTCTCACCCCGGCTAACGTCATAGGCACCGTACCGATGGGCAAGCATGTGAATCGCTTTCGAACTGCCGTACAAAATTTCATCGATCATGATTGCTTGTCGTACGGGGCGGCCATCGCCTATTACACTATTTTCTCGCTGCCCCCTCTGCTGGTGATGATCCTCGCGTTAACGGGAATGATGGGCTTCAGCACAGCCGAAGTAAATCGAGTCATCTATGGAGAACTAGGGTTACCGGTCACCCAGATTCCGACAGAACTGCCCAACGCGTCCCTATCTCCCGCTCCAGGCAATGCTCAATTCGACATCGGCAACCTGGGCATGGGTTCCAAGATTGTTGGCATCCTCCTGTTTCTGTTCTCCGCGACTGCAATTTTTGGTCAACTGCAGTCCTCCCTCAACAAAATCTGGCAAGTCGCCCCCGATCCGAACCAAGGAGGCTTGCAAGGCTTTCTTTTCAAACGCCTGCTCACAGCCGGAATGGTCATCGTCATCTGGTTTGTGCTGCTCGTTTCACTGACTCTCACCACGATTATCGCGCAGATCTTAATGGCCATTAAGGGGAAGGCCCCCGACTATATCGAGCAACTCATCGGCTTAACGATCAATGAAACAACGACGTTTGCAGTCGCCGTCCTGCTGTTTGCGGCCATTTATAAGATCCTACCCGATGCGCAGTTGCTATGGCGCGACGTGTGGGTGGGAGCCGTAATCACGGCGTTCCTATTCATCATCGGCAAGATGGGGATCGGCTGGTACCTCAGAATCTCCGAAGTCGGCTCCAGCTGGGGAGCCTCCGCGGCCTCGACAGCCGCCGCCCTGGTCTGGGTTTATTACTCATCATTGATCGTTCTGTTTGGAGCCGAGCTGAGCCAAGTCTGCGCGACACAGTTTGGTGATGACATCAAGCCCCAGAAAGGTGCCGTGCATCTCCAGCGAGCGAAACCTCCGTGATCGGGACAGATCACGGCTCTCCCATTAAACAAAATGTCTAACAGCGCATTCAATTATAGAACTCAAAGGGACCCCATGGCACGTACAGACACACTCGCCAAGTCATCATGGATTATGACCTTGGCCTCCGTCGCCGTGGTCGTCGGGGCACTCTATCTCGCCAAGGGAGTGTTACTCCCGGTGATCATGGCGATCTTGTTTACCTTTCTACTCACACCCGCGTGCGACTGGCTCGAACGACGCCACTTAGGACGCATGCCGGCGGTACTTGTTACGGTCATTCTGACGTTCGCTGCGATGGGCGTGATCGCCTGGACCGCCATCAGTCAGATGTCGGAACTCGCCCCGAAAATTGCCGAATATCAGGGAAATATCGAAGCGAAATTCAAATCACTGAATGATTTCGCCACCAGCACGATTCAGAAGCTGACCAAAACCACCAAGAATCTCGGCGAAACTCTGCAGGATAGCCCTCTCACGGCGCCAGTAGCGTCCACCCGCGAAACTCCGTACGACGTCCGCGTGATTTCCACCCCTCCCACCCCTCTGGAAGTATTCGGCGGGATGTTCGGTACGGTGCTCGAAGCCTTGGCCTCGACTGGTATTGTCATTCTTTTAGTCCTATTTTTTCTGTTTCGTCGAGAAGACCTGCGCGACCGCTTCATTCGATTAGTCGGCCAAGGTCAAGTCACCGGGACAACACAGGCCTTGAATGATGCCGCAACACGTGTCGCCCGTTATTTATTTACACAGTTCGCGATTAACATTGTCTTCGGCATCGCAGTCACGATTGGCCTCTATTTAGTTGGCATCCCCAACGCCATCTTGTGGGGCATTCTTACTTCTGTCCTCAAGTTCATTCCCTACATTGGCGTCTGGATCGCGGCACTCTTCCCGGTTCTGCTGTCGATGGCCATTTCCACACGCTGGATGGAGCCCATCATGGCGGCCGGTGTGTTCGTCATGTTAGAATTCATCGTCGGCAACTTCATGGAACCGTGGCTCTTCGGTAAACACACCGGAGTCTCTGCCGTAGCAATTCTAGTAGCCGCCGTCTTCTGGTCGTGGCTGTGGGGCGGCGTAGGCTTGCTGCTGGCAACACCTTTAACAGTCTGCTTGCTCGTCTTGGGCAAACACGTTCCGCAATTACAATTCTTATACATCTTGCTCGGCAATGAACCGGTATTTGATTTAAAAACCCGTATCTATCAACGTCTGCTTGCCGGAGATCAAGAGGAAGCATCCGAACTGATCGATCAATTTCGCAAAGATCATCCCCTGATCGAGGTCTATGACACGGCCCTAGTTCCTGTACTCTATCAAGCCGAAAAGGATCGCTTGCGTGACGAAATTGATCATGACCGTCTGGATTTCATCTTAAGCAGCGTGCGAGACCTGGTAGAAGATCTCGGCGAAACGGAGCGAGAAACCCTTCTGCAAGCTTCGCAAAAAAGAGCTGCCGAAGAGAATCACACGCCGCCGATTCCCATGTCCCAGCCACCTCGTGTACTTTGTGTCGCCGCCGCCAGCGAAGCGGACGAAATCGTCACGGCCATGCTAGCTCAGCTCGTAGAATTTACCGGTTGCGAGGTACGCACGATTTCTATGAAAACCGCAGTCGACCAAGCCACGCTGAACGCCGGCAGCGACGTTGAACTTGTCTATATTTCCGCCATGCCTCCTGCCGCAGTGACGCACGCTCGACAGATTAGGCGGCGATTGCAGACGCGTTTCGGAAAAGCACAACTGGTTGTGGGACTGTGGAACTATCAAGGCGATTTAGCACAAGCCGCCTCTCGTTTGGGATCGGCGAACACGGTCTCAGCAATCTGCAGTCTCAATGCGGCTCTACTACCCATTACCCAGCGGTTAGGTACGGAACCTGTTTCTGATCCGGTACCTCCGAAAGATTCGAAACGCGTGCTGGAGATCGTTTAGATGTAGTTCAACTAAACGTAATCGCTCAAGATCCTGGCTCCCCCCCAGATTCTCGAAATCTGGGGGGAGCGGAGCGAATAAGACGTTGCGAGTCGCTGGTTGCATCCGGGGATGGAATGTTTCCGAAACGTGAGCGATCGAAGATCAATAGGAGGGGCATTCCTGCCCGTCTCTTCGTAATGAAAAACAATACCGACGGGTAAGAATGCCCACCCTACAACAGAGTCAAATCTCGACGCGGCTCAGCGCGAAACCATCTTCAAGATCGCCGCAGCGCGCGGTTCGTTACCGCGGTTAGCTCTCTCAGAGTTTCAAAGTTGGCAGCATCCAACATCTCCGGCGTACAACGCCAGCTCCAGTTGCCTTCGGCTTTCCCCGGGACATTCATGCGATGCTCGGCTCCCAGATTGAGCACATCTTGCAAAGGCGTCACCGCTAACGCGGCATCTGACGCCCACGTCTGACGGATCAATTCCGCAGCGGCCTCATTCACAGTCAATTCAGATTGATCGAGCCCCTGACGCACAAGCAACCCTTCCGGCGGGCTAAGCTCCTCGTACCAACCGCGGGTGGTGTTATTGTCGTGAGTCGCCGTGTAGGCCACCGTGTTGTGGACAAAATTTTGGGGCAGAAACGGATTATCACTCTCACCGTTAAACGCAAACTGCAGTACCCGCATTCCAGTCAGCTGAAACTGATTCATTAATTCCGTGACATCGGGTGTGATCATTCCCAGGTCTTCTGCGAGAAACGGCAGTCCGTCAAATTCCTCGCGAATTGTTTCCAAGAAATGAGCCCCCGGACCGGGTAACCATTCCCCCGTTAACGCGGAAGTCGCCGCAGCTGGAATATGCCACGCTGCCGCAAACGCTCGGAAATGATCCAGCCGGATCACATCCACATTCTTTAAAAGAGTGCGGAAACGCCTGATCCACCAGCGATAGCCCGCCGCACGCATCGTCTCCCAATTGTAAATGGGGTTCCCCCAATGTTGCCCCTCGGGACTAAAGTAATCGGGCGGAACTCCTGCAACAAATGTCGGCTGGAAATGATCGTCTAATAGAAACAACTCTGGATTCGCCCACACATCGCACGAATTCGGCGCGGCAAAGAACGGCATGTCTCCGATTAAATGCAGGCCTTTTGAATTGGCGTAAGCCCGCAGCTGCTCCATTTGTCGAAAGACTAAAAATTGCCCAAACCGAACTCGATCGAAACGTTCCGCTAGCTCTTCTCGCGCAGCCGCTAACACCGCTGGCTTGCGATGGACAAAGTCATTGGGCCATTCCAGAAAGGATTCGCTTTGAAAACGCTGCTGCAAGCAGACAAACAGCGCGTAGTCATCAAGCCATTCCGCCTGCTCCTGGCAGAATTGATCAAATGCCGCCCTTAGCTCGACCGGTTCGCTGGTTTTAAAACATTCCCAGGCGCGCTCGTGAAGGTCATTCTTAAGCACCTTAACGGCGTCAAAGTCGACCTGTTCAGCGGCAACGTGTTGCCCTCGAGCGTCTATCGGCAATAGCAAGCCATCGGCGACCAAACGTTCCGGGCTAATTAAGTGCTCATTCCCCGCAAACGTGGAAACTAATTGATAGGGCGAGTTCCCGAATCCCATCGGCCCCAGGGGCAGAACCTGCCATACGCTCTGACCAGACGCAACCAGGCGGTCGATCCAACGGCACGCAGTCGGGCCCAGATCGCCGATGCCGTACGGCGTCGGAAGTGAGGTGACATGCAGCAAAATGCCGGAGCCACGATAATCATCGGGAAATGGTGAAATATCCATAGTCGCGTGCGTCGAGCTTGTGGGTTCAGGTCTTATGTTGTCACCAATAATGCTACAGGAAAATGCTGGAACAGTCGGGCAACTGACAACTGCCCTGAGTCACAAACAACATCCTCGCCCGTAAATACATTCTTCCAGGTTTTACTCACCCAATCTGGCGGTAAGATCAGGTTGGCATCGATCTGGACTTTGAGTTCCGCAGCGACCATCTTTCCGCTAGCTTCTAATGTTGCCACCAAACGTGGGACCACGACAATGGTGGCACCGGCCGGACAATCTCGTAGAAACGCAAACAGATGATTGGCCTGCGGACCGCCGACCTCTAACGGAATATAGCTGCTGGAAAGAAATAGATCGGGGCGATCACGCCGTAAACGTAGCGACTGTGCCGTGACGAACATCTTCGCACTGCCGGCATCTAACTCAGAAAGTAGAGCTGTGACTTGCGTCTGAGGGGCTTGCGAGGGAACAACTTCCAATTGCTCGAGCGTCGCGATTCGAGCGGCGTAGTCCACAGGTCGCCGATTGTCAGGATCGACCAGACTATAGTCCCAAATCTCTGTCCCTTGATAGGTGTCGGGAATTCCCGGTGCCGTACAACGTATCAGTGTCTGGGCGAGAGAATTCATGTGCCCCAAGGCGTGGACTCGCGACGTAAACTCACGCAGGTCGGCAATGAATTCCGCAGCGACTTCAGTATTCAAAATCGTCGCGATAAATTTCGAGACACCCGCATCATAATCCTCAGCCGGATTGATCCAACTCGAGTGAACCTTCGCCTCACGGATCGCCTTGGTCATGTAGGCTTGAATGCGTTTGATATAAGTTTCATCGGGACAATTGGCATTCTCTTCGCAAAGCAGCGTCCCGATCAGAGTTTGATAGAGAAGATACTCTTCGTTCGCATCTGGCGCGACCAACCCCTCTTCAATCTCAACTTGATGCGGAAAATTTATACAATGCCACCGCTCCAGCCGCTGGCTCCATTCTTCGGGCATTTCCGACAGAACATTCAAGCGAGCCCGTACATCCTCACCCCGCTTCGTATCATGGGTCGAGAGTGGCGACAGACTACCCGCCGACTTCTGGTTGCGTACAGTCAAGAAGGCATGCAATGCTGCCGGACTGCGGCCATAGTGATTCGGCTCACCTCCGACCTCGTTGAGTGATACCAAACGGTTGAAGATATACAGGGCAGTATCTTCGACTCCCTTCGCCATCACCGGAGCCGTCAATTGTTGAAACTTGCCCGCAAACTGTCGTTGAGCCGCTCGGTACTCATCCGCAGCGGGACCGTCGGGCGGATCTTTCAGCAGCAAGGTATCACAAATAAAGTTAAATACTTCCCGGCCTAGTAACGGACTCATCGCGCGGGCGCGGCGGGCCGCGCGGAGTATTGTGATCCTATCGGTGGAACCAGCTTCCTCGGCGACATAGCTGCGATACACCGGGAAACAAGCGATAATCTCTTCCAGCGCATGACGCAGACTATTCAACGTAAAATCGCGGGACCACCAGCCGGCCTGCGCAAGTCGATCCAGCCGGTGTGCCAGAACATGCAGCTCGCTTGCGAGCAACGAGCGCAGGACCTGCTGTTTCTTCTCATAAGCCAGTTGGTCGAATGCGTCTGTTTGGCCGGTAAATCGCTGATAAACGGCGGTCATCTCACCGACACGTTCGTGGTCAACAAACAACCCGTTGACTTCATTCAGAAACTCGTAGCCAGTCGTCCCGTCGCAAGCCCAGGTCGCCGGCAGCGATTCCCGCGCGCCTAAAATTTTCTCGACGACGACATAGGCCGACTGGACCGGAGGACGGATCCCATTGAGCCGAGATTCAATCTCCGAGGTGGCCTCGGGCCAAGTGACTCCAGAATAATGATCTGGATTCGCTTCAAGAAGACTCCGGGCACAGCCTAACAAATGGGCTCGTTGCAACCGCGCTAAATACTGTTCGGGATCCAGCAAACCATCCACATGATCGATTCGCAGCCCATCGGCAAATTGCCGCTGCAACCACTCCAACGGCTTGGCATGTGTGACCTGAAATACGTCTTCACGCTCGGCACTTAACGCGGCGAGATCGTTGACATCAAAAAAGCGGCGATAGTTAATCTCATCAAGAGCTACACGCCAGAAGCAGGGACGGTACGCTTGGGCTTCTAATAGTTCGACTAATGCCTTGAAATGAGTCGCATCGTGTATCGCTCCTCCCAGTTCCTGCACCACATGATCAATGTGCGTCAGGATACCGGGCTCGGCCGCGACCAGATCCCGCAGTCGGCGTTTAATCACCAGTCCTTCTGCCAGACCTTCTTCTTTATGACTGGAATCGGGATCGTCGCGGGACGGCAAATGCCGCACGGCACTCGCAATGCTTTGCAGCTCCAATACACCGGGGGACTCTGCACCGGCTTCCGCTCGATATGATTCCAGAACCGGATTCAAGATGGCCCCGTACGTCCGCGGATCAAGCGGCAATCGAGTCTCATCGATCGTGACGCCGAAACTGCCATTGTCATAAAAAGGACGCAGCCGCCCCGCCTTAATCACCTGACCATAAGGCTCATTCAAGATGGGCAGCAACACTTTACCGCGCAACAGTTCGCGGGGATGGTCGCTCCAGGCGATATCAAAATATCCAGCATAGCGCGATGCAGGACCATTCTCTAACACATCCATCCACCATTGATTGGCAGCCCCAATCCACATGTGATTGGGGACTACATCAATCAGCAACCCCATGTGTCGACGCTGTAACTCGGACACCAGTGTTGCCAAATCCTCTTCGGTACCAAGCTCCGGATTCAGATGCGAATGGTCGACAACATCGTAACCATGCAAACTTCCCGGCCGGGCCGTCAGAAGCGATGAAACATAGAGATGGGAAATTCCCAACCGATCTAGATACGGCACAATGCGCAGCGCATCCTGCAAAGTGAACTGCGCATGCATCTGCAGGCGATAGGTACTCACGGGGATATGACGTCGCGCGGCAGCCCAGGCAATTGCGTCATCCCCCAAGAGGGCTACCGGATCCTCGGCAACAGGATTCATCGCGTGACTCCCGCTAGCGGAGGCCCGCGTCGCAGGGAGTCTTGACGGATTTGTTCAGCCTGCAGCGCCGAGATCCGAGACTGAGCAGCCTCGGCGGTCGTCGTACGGAATACCGCCATCGAGCGTTCTTTTAAGGGGTACTCATATTTTTCCGGTTTCAGTTCGGTGTCGGGCTGACTGGTCGCCGTGTCAAACAGCAACTCCCATTGATGATTGTGACTGACCGTGGGCAATACAAATGGGAGCGGTTCATGATGGGCGTTCATGAGCATCAGGAGCGTGTCGCCCAGAATCTCTTCCCCGCAGGTTCCCGATTCGTCGATGAGATCGCCGGCCAGTCGCATGCCGATACAACGCACGAAGCCGCCCCAATCGTCGTCAGACATATCCTTGCCGAAACAATTGAACCAAGTCACGTCCTGCACACCGTCACCACGGATGGAACGGCCTTGAAAGAACGTACGTCGCTGCAGCACTGGTTGCTCGGCCCAGATGCGCGTGACCGATTTCACAAAATTGAGGAACTCTTGCCCCTCGTCATCCAGTTCCCAATTGAGCCAACTGAGCTCATTGTCCTGGCAATAAGTATTATTATTGCCCTGTTGCGTATGCCCCAGTTCATCTCCCCCCAGAATCATCGGCACCCCCTGCGACAGCAGCAGCGTGGCCATCAGATTCTTACGCTGCCGCAGGCGGATGGCACGAATTTCCGGATCATCAGTGGAACCTTCAGCGCCGCAATTCCACGAGTCATTATTACTGCAACCATCGCGATTGTCTTCGCCGTTCGCGTCGTTATGCTTCTCGTTATAGCTGACCAGATCTCGCATGGAGAACCCGTCGTGACACGTCACGAAATTAATGCTGGCATAAGGTTTCCGACCGCTCCGTTCATACATATCGCTCGAGCCGCATAAGCGAGTGGCGAATTCAGCGACCGTTCCTCCGTCCCCCTTCCAAAACTTGCGGACGCAATCGCGATACCGGCCGTTCCATTCGGTCCACCCCGGCGGAAAGTTGCCCACTTGATAACCGCCGGGACCGACATCCCACGGCTCAGCAATTAATTTCACCTTAGATAAAATCGGGTCTTGATGAATAATGTCGAAGAAGGCCCCCAGCTTGTTGACTTCAAACAATTCGCGAGCCAGCGTGCTAGCCAGATCAAAGCGGAACCCGTCAACATGCATTTCGGTCACATAGTACCGCAAGGAATCCATGATCAACTGCAGCACTTTAGGATGCTGCATATTGAGCGTGTTACCACACCCCGTGAAGTCCATATAGTACCGCTGGTCTTCCGCCAGACGATAATAGGCGGCGTTATCAATGCCACGCCATGACAGCGTTGGACCGCACTGATTCCCTTCCGACGTGTGGTTATAAACTACGTCGACAATCACTTCGATTCCCGCCACATGCATCGAACGCACCATCATCTTGAATTCGTGCATCGGACTCAGCGAGTTGCTTTTGGCATCGTAGCTATATTGCGGCGCGAAGAAATTGAGTGTGTTATAGCCCCAGTAGTTGATCTTCCCCTGGTCGGCCAGGTGGCGATCGGTCAGGTTCTGATGCACAGGCAAGAGTTCGATCGCTGTGACATTCAGCTCCTGGAGATGCTTAATCACCGCCTCGCTGGCTAATCCCGCATAGGTCCCTCGCAAATCTTCGGGGACGTCGGGATGCTGCATCGTCAGGCCCTTCACATGAGCCTCGTAAATCAAGGTCTTATGCCAAGGCGTTCGCGGCGGGCGATCGTCGCCCCAGGTAAAAGCTGTGTCGACCACGATCGCCAACGGAGCGAATGCCGCGCTGTCAGCCTCGTTGAATGTGAAGTCATCCTCACCAATATTGTAGCCAAACAGACTATTGTCCCAACGGACACCCCGCGCAAGCAACTTGGCATAGGGATCGAGAACCACTTTGTTCGGGTTAAAGCGATGACCATGTTCGGGATCGAACGGGCCATGCACCCGATAGCCATAAATCTGCCCTGGAAGTAGATCAGGGAAGTAGGCGTGCCAGACTTGATCGGTCACCTCGACGAGAGGAATGCGCTGACTCTCTTTTGGCTCATCAGGCGAATCGAACAGGCAGAGTTCGACTTTGGTAGCATTTTCTGAAAAGAGAGCGAAGTTGACTCCGCTTCCGTCCCAACTGGCTCCCAACGGATAAGCGCGGCCCGGCCACATGCGCATAATAATTCCTATGTGTTTTAGGTTAAGTGTCTTGCCATAGCTGGAATTTACGGACGAACGCCACCAGCCCAGCCAGCGTCTGCGAAAGCAATTGCGGTTTCGCAAAGGCGTTGAACGAGCCAGCAACCCCGATTCTTCTGTGACTTAACACTGGTCAGTCGTTTGCGACTAGCTGCAGAGCGCGGCGCCATCATCAACCCGCAAATGGCATTCCGTTCGTCTGGGTGTGCTTGCTCATCCATATTGAGTCAGCTGCCAAAAGCAATCGGGCTTAGTAGCACTCAGCCCAAACACGCCGAAGTCCCTGATTTCAGGCACTGTCAGCGTTTTTATGGTTGCGTATCTCGTTACCACATCAACAACTACTGCCGATCGCACATGATCGCAAATCGTTCTCTCTGAACGTTCGGAGTTCAGTCACCGGCGAGTCCCCAATGGTATGAGGAGCTGGCTGCGTCAAATTTCCAGAAGCCCCGCGGATTTACTCGCCTCTCAGCTCCCAAGAAAGCGAAGGCACGCGAATTGCTCTCCAGAGGGCAGAATTGATCCGAGTTTCCAGGAGTCCTTGAATGAGTCCGTCACGGCGATATCCCATTGGCGCAGAGCCAACTTCCAACGGTGTCCATTTCCGAGTGTGGGCGCCTGATCGAAGCGATGTCGCAATCGTTGTTGAAGGTGGCGTGACACAGCGTCTGAAAGCCGAGGGGAACGGCTATTTTTCCGGACATGCAGCGGGTGTTGCCTCAGGAGCATTTTACCGCATCCAACTCGATCAAGGCGAAGCTTTTCCTGATCCCGCGTCCCGGTTCCAGCCAGACGGTCCGTTTGGCCCTTCTCAAGTGGTCGATGCCCAGCAATTTGCCTGGACCGATGCGGATTGGTCGGGACATGATTTGGCGGGACTCGTCATTTATGAACTGCATGTCGGGACTTTCACTCCAGAGGGGAACTGGAACGCGGCGACGCGAGAACTCCGAGAGCTTGCTGACATCGGCATCAACTGCATTGAAGTGATGCCAGTCGCGGATTTTGCAGGCAATTTTGGATGGGGATATGACGGAGTCAATCTGTTTGCCCCCACCCGCCTGTACGGCACACCCGACGAGTTTCGCCAATTTGTAGACACCGCCCATCAGCTAAAAATCTCAGTCCTGCTCGATGTGGTTTACAACCACATTGGCCCGGCCGGAAATTACCTCGGCCAGTTTGCCAAGAGCTACTTTACCGACCGTTATGCCACCGATTGGGGGGCGGCACTGAATTTTGATGGCCCCGACAGCAGCCCAGTTCGCGAGTATTTTCTCACCAATGCCGCCTACTGGATCGATGAATTTCATCTCGACGGATTGCGGCTTGACGCGACTCAGAACATTTATGATGACGCCCCCCCCTTCGCTCATATTCTGACAGAAATTGCCGAAACAGTACGTACCGCGGCACAGGGACGGAAAGTCGTTCTGATTAATGAAAACGAACCGCAGTGCTCAGAACTGTGCCGCTCGGTCAAGGCCGGTGGATACGGTCTCGACGGTCTCTGGAATGACGATTTTCATCACACGGCGATGGTCGCCTTAACCGGCCATAACGAAGCCTATTACACCGACTATCGTGGAACACCGCAGGAGTTTATCTCTGCCGCAAAGTACGGCTATCTGTATCAGGGCCAGTGGTACTCCTGGCAGAAGAAAGGGCGCGGCACGCCGGGCTTCGATCTGCCCCCTGCGACTTACGTGAACTATCTGCAAAATCACGATCAAATCGCTAACTCCGGACGTGGACTCCGCGTCCATCAACTGAGCTGCCCGGGCCGTTACCGAGCCCTCATGGCGGTGACCTTGTTGTCCCCGGGAACCCCGATGCTGTTTCAAGGGCAGGAGTTCGCCGCATCAAGCCCTTTCTTCTTTTTCGCCGATCACGACGCCGAGCTTGCTCAAATGGTGGCCGCGGGTCGAGTGGAATTCTTAACTCAATTTCGCAGCTTAAAAGATAGCGGGATGGCTCCGATTTTTGCCGTCCCGGATGACCCGCAAACATTCACCCGCAGCAAGCTCGATTTGTCCGAGCGTCATTCTCATGCTGCCGAATATCAGCTGACTAAAGATTTACTCAAATTGCGACGAACCGATGCCGCCTTCCGGGCTCAACGACCGCATGGCGTGGACGGCGCGGTCCTGGGGACTAATGCCTTCGTTCTGCGATTTTTCGAGACCGACGGCCAGGATCGATTGCTCGTCGTGAATCTGGGGCGCGATCTCCATCTGCGGACTTTGCCGGAGCCGTTACTCGCCCCACCCGCGGGGACACAGTGGCATACCGTCCTGTCGACCGAAGCGCCTCAATACAACGGCCACGGTGTCGCACCGCTGATCACCGAGGACGACGGCTGGCAGATCCCAGGCGAGTCGGCCACGGTGCTAGGCTGGACGGAATTTCCGCAACCTATTGGTGAAAGATCGATCCTCAAAATTCCGCAATTTCCACGAATCAATCGTTAAGCGTATGGAGTGAAGTCAACTACACACTGCCCTGCGGAACACTCCATACAATAGGAAATCAAGTCATGTCTCAATCAACTGCAACAACCAGCGACGTTCGGGAAGCGAACGAACGCGAAACGTTCATCCGCCGCATCGTAGGTGGCAATGACAACACGCTTATCGAACAAGAATGGCTCGTCACCAATGGCCTGGGTGGCTATGCCTCGGGAACTTTAGCAGGCGCGGCAACTCGTCGGTATCACGGCCTATTAGTTGCCGCCCACCCGGCTCCGCTGGGACGCATACTAATGCTGAGCCATCTCAGCGAGCAGTTTAAGTTTTCAGACCGTTCTACCTATGCCATCGGAGGGATCGAGCAAGCCAATCGCGGCTTAGCCTTACAAGGCCTGCATTCATTAAAAGAATTTCGGCTGGAAATGGGGCTTCCAGTCTGGGTCTATCAGATTGGCGAACATGTGATTGAGAAGCGAATCTTTCTGCCTCACCGCCAGAACACAGTGCACGTCAACTATCGACTTGTTCGAGGACACGGTCCCGTCCAATTAAAGCTACGCATGTCGGTCCATTTTCGAGGCCATGACGAGCCAGTGACGGTTGCCAATCCCGAACCTTACGTGCTCACCGCGACTGCTGGTCGCTATGAGCTGGCCGACGGCGATGATAAATTTCCGATCTTACGCATGTCTGTGGAAGGGGACGCCCCCGCGCTGACATTGGACGACACCACTTTGCCCGATGTCCTGTATCGAGTCGAAGAAGACCGCGGATATGACAATGTCGGTGCCATGTGGAGTCCGGGATTATTTCGTGTTTCACTGCATCAAAATCGCGACGTCACGCTCACGGCTTCCACCGAATCCTGGTGCCGTATTCAGGCACTCTCACCGCAAGAGGCCCTCGCCACGGAACTCGAACGGCGACAACGCCTACTAGCCGCAGCGGAACCTGCGGCTCGGAGTGGAATGGCGGGCGAACTTGTGCTGGCGGCCGATCAGTTCATCATTACACCCGCCACTCGTGTTGAAGATTCGGCACGAGCCCAAGCTAGCGGAGAAGAAGCCCGTACCATTGTTGCCGGCTATCACTGGTTCACCGATTGGGGTCGCGACACGATGATCAGCCTGGAGGGTTTGACGCTGGTCACCGGGCGCTACGCCGAAGCGGGCTATATCCTGCGCACCTTCATCAATCACGTCCGCGATGGCCTGATTCCCAACTTCTTTCCGGATCGTTCCACCGAAGGGGTCTATCACACCGCAGATGCGACGCTCTGGTATTTTCATGCCTTGAATCGCTACGTCGAAGTCACCGGCGACCGCACGTTGTTGCGGACGCATTTGTCGATTTTGGAAGAGATTATCTCGCACCATCAGAAGGGCACAAGATTCGGCATTGGAGTCGATCCTAAAGATGGCCTGTTACGGCAAGGGGCTGCGGGCTATCAGTTGACGTGGATGGATGCCAAGGTCGGCGACTGGGTGGTAACACCACGCCGCGGCAAAGCGGTCGAAATTAATGCCTTGTGGTACAACGCACTCCGACTACTCGAAAAATGGCTCAAGGAAGAAGGGCGTCCGTCCGCCGAGATCAGTGCCGCGGCCGATCGGACACAAGAGTCATTTAATCGTCGCTTCTGGTGCGAGGCAGAAAAGGGCCTATTCGACATCGTCGACGGCGAGCAAGGTGACGATCCAGCCTGTCGGCCGAACCAGCTATTGGCCATTTCGCTGGAAAATCCGGTCCTGGACATCAGCCGCTGGACGGCAGTCGTCGATACCGTGTGCGACAAATTGGTCACACCATTAGGCCTGCGCTCATTGGCTCCGGGGCATGTCGACTACAAGGCTCGCTATTTTGGAGATCTGCGTTCGCGCGATGCGGCCTATCATCAGGGAACGGTTTGGGCCTGGTTAATTGGTCCTTTCATCGACGCCTGGATGCGAGTCTATCCTGACCGTAAGGACGAATGCCGGGCCTTCCTGAATGGATTCGATGCGCACCTCAGCGAAGCGTGTATCGGAACAATTTCAGAAGTTTTTGACGCCGAAGCCCCCTACACCGCCCGAGGCTGTGCAGCCCAAGCTTGGAGCGTGGCCGAAGTGCTGCGGGGGTGCGTGTTACTCTCCGATGACCAGGAATAGTATCGCCAGATACGGCGCAGTTTATATCTAAAAATTATTCCCTCATTTCAATATAGCAGTCACATTATGATCGACGATCCACTTTGGTATAAAGACGCGATCATCTATGAGGTCCATGTCCGGGCATTCTTTGATGGCAACAACGACGGCGTCGGCGACTTCGAGGGCTTGACGCAAAAGTTGGAGTATCTCGTTGACCTGGGGGTCAATACGATCTGGCTGCTCCCGTTTATGCCCTCCCCACTGCGAGATGATGGCTACGACATTGCCGACTATACCGGGGTGAATCCACGTTATGGCACATTGGAAGATGTTCGTAAGCTACTTGATAAGGCGCATGCACTGGGGCTACGAGTCATCACAGAGCTGGTCATCAATCATACGTCGGATCAGCATGCCTGGTTCCAATGTGCACGCCGCGCGGCCCCTGGATCGCCCGAGCGGAATTTTTATGTCTGGAGCGACACGGCTGACAAATACGCCGATGTTCCGTTGATGTTCCCCGATTTCGAAACGAGTAACTGGTCGTGGGACCCACTTGCCAAACAGTATTATTGGCATCGTTTTTATAGCCACCAACCCGATCTGAATTTCGATAATCCCGCCGTCTGGGAGGCGTTACTGCCGGTGGTCGACTTTTGGTTTGAACTAGGTGTCGACGGCATGCGACTGGATGCCGTCCCGTATCTATTCGAACGTGAAGGCACCAGTTGCGAACATCTGCCAGAAACACATGCCTTCTTGAAGGCACTCCGAAAGCATGTTGATGAACGGTATCCCAACCGCTTGTTCTTGGCCGAAGCCAATGCCTGGCCCGATGACATGGTCAAATACTTCGGGGATGGCGATGAGTGCCAGATGGCATTTCATTTTCCCCTGATGCCACGCTTGTTTATGGCCTTGCATCAGGAAGACCGCTTTCCCATCACCGATATTCTGTCGCAAACGCCCGCGATTCCCGACACGTGCCAATGGGGCTTGTTCCTGCGCAATCATGACGAATTAACCCTCGCCATGATCACCGACGAAGAACGAGACGCCATGTACAGCGCGTATACTCAGGACCGCCAGGCGCGGCTGTTTCTGGGGATTCGGCATCGACTAGCTCCGTTGTTGCGAAATGACAAACGCCGTATTCAGTTACTGAACGCATTACTATTCTCGTTGCCGGGATCTCCCGTGATCTATTATGGTGATGAGATCGGAATGGGCGATAACATTTACCTTGGCGACCGGAATGGCGTCCGGACTCCGATGCAATGGTCCGATGACCGCAACGCCGGATTTAGCCGCGCAAACTCACAAAAACTGTTCCTGCCGGTCATCATCGATTCGGAATATCATTACGAAGCGGTGAACGTTGAAACTCAACAGAATAACCCTTCGTCGTTGCTCTGGTGGACCAAACGTTTGATCGCGTTACGGAAGCAACATCCTGCCTTTGGCCGGGGTGATTTGCATGTCCTGGAACCCGACAACTCGAAAGTGTTGGCGTTCGTACGGCAAACGGATAGTGAGAAATTGTTAATCGTCGTCAACCTGTCGCGTTTCGTGCAGCATGTGTCGATGGATTTGCGGCAATATGGGGGTCTGGTCCCGGAAGAGATCTTCGGACGAACTCCCTTCCCGAAGATTGGTGACACCCCTTATTCCCTCACGCTGGGACCATACGGGTTCTATTGGTTCACATTGAATGCAGAGAAGTCACAATCGGTCCAGCCGGAAGGGCTCCCGAAGCTCGCATTGCAGAAGTGGTCGGATCTGGCACGTGAGTCAGGGCGTGACATGTTGACGGCATTTCTCAGCAACCGGCACTTACCCGGCGAGCAGGCACGCGTGACGGCCTGCCGTCTCTTGGACTTCAAACCGATCCCTCTGGAGGGAATCGATGCGCAGTTACTGACTTATCGGGTCGAATTCTCATCGGGGGTATCAGAGACACTATTCCAGCCACTGGCTTACGTCCCCGAAGATCGCTTTAATGCCGCGGATTCCGTACCCTCGCAAGTCGCGATCGCCAGAACGGGCTCTCCACGCAATGCGATATTATGTGATCCGATCGCACTTCCCGAGTACGCCAATGCGATTTTGGCAGCAATCGCCGCCCACAAAGTAATACCCATGGCGAATGGCGGACAACTGGCGTGCATTCCGTTTGAGTCTTTTAATCCCACTGAGTTAGGCTCTGACGAACCACTGTCGCTGACCGTTTATCAAGGGGTGCAGCATCACGTTACCGTAGTGATTGGACGTCGACTTGTTCTGCGAGCCTTCCGTCGAGCTGATGAGGGGCAGAATCCGGATGTCGAAATCGGCCGTTATCTGCAGCAGCAAGGCTTTGCCGAATTTGCGCAGATTGCAGGCGTGATCGAATATCGCCGCCCGGGTGCCGAACCCATTACTCTCGATGCACTGCATCATTATGTTCCCAATCAAGGAGATGCCTGGCAATTGATGCTGGATCAATCGATCCGGTTCTTTGATGGTGTCGCCGCTCAGTCTGACATCAATCCTGGCGAGCCGATTCCGTTGCCAGCCGAGCGTACTGGTATCGTTGGTCCCTTTGAACGCTGGGAACAACTTGTGAGCCCCTTCACTCACTCCGCACGATCATTGGCAGCATTTACCGCACGGCTGCATTTGACGCTCGATTCGTCGACCGCTCCCCCCGCGATCATTTCCATTCCTTACACAGCAGCATATCAACGCTCGTTCTATCAATCGTTGCGAAATCTGGCGGGCAGAATCCATACATTGTTGATTGAACCAGATCCCCAATGGTCCGAATCGGTCCGCGACTTGGCGAGTCAGGTCCGCAGTCAGGGACATGCGATTCTCGCCAGGATCCATGGGGCGCTTGATCCAGACCTGGCCGCCGGGCGGCGGATCCGCTGCCATGGAGATTATCACCTAGGACAATTGCTGCTAACCGGACGCGATTTTGTATTGTCAGATTTCGAAGGCGCCGTCGACCGTCCGATTGGTGAGCGGCGTATTAAACGTTCTCCATTGCACGACGTCGCGGCGCTGATCCGGTCTTTCGACTATGTTGCCAGTTCCGTTCGTTTAGATCTCAGCGGCAATCGCGGGACAACGCAAGGGATTGTGCGTCCCGAAGACCGTGCCAAACTGGAAGGTTATGCGCGTGCCTGGCTGAGTCGCCTAGAGTACGAATTCTTTAAGGTCTACACCGAGGCCGTAGAGTCCGCCGAACTCCTGCCGAAGTCAGATGCTGCCCGGCACAATTTACTAGAGTTGTCGCTGCTGGAACGAGCCCTACGCGAGACCGAGTACGACCTCACAACACGTCCAGACTGGGCCGTCATTCCGTTGTCGGCAATCCTCCGATTGATTGACCGGCCGGAGGTCCCCAATACCTGAGTTCTATTATTGCATCAGTCGGCCCGCCAGAAATCGTTCGCAGACAATTAGCTGGGCAAGGTGCCATTGGGCGATTCAACGGAATCACTGGAGTTTCTTGCCGCACCAAAAACAGAGGAAAATAGCCGACCAATTCTCCGAGCGAAGGCTGGAATTCTCTTGTGCGTGAACGCCAGAATGGGCAGGAGAAATAGAACGCTTAACGCTGCAATCGGTACCAGCTGCAGCAAAAATCCTAGTCCCACGGCTTGGACAACGGCCACGTAGGTCAAGGTATCGACTCGCCGCTCCAATTCGCGAATGCGTGTTGACTCTGAATGGCTCATAATCGTCGCTCTGAAAGAGGTTGGAGAGAGAATCTAACGTTCACTCTATCACGACAAGACACTCGAAGCCAGTACCTTCGCGAGGAGCCGGCTGCTACTGACGAGTCTACAGTCAGGTGAATGAATCACTCGTCGACCACAATCTCGTTGTAACATTGCAACGCGTTCGATGAAGTATCGGATTTTTCAGCAGTTAAACGTCGAGCTGCATCCGGGATCAGCTTGCGATAGATCCAACGCATTCAAAATGATACCTACTAACTCTTCACGATCATCAACGGCAGTCGTGGCTTCATAGATGGCTTCGGTTGCGGCCTCGAAAGCATTCTCATTCGAGGCAAATGCCAAAGCAGATGCCGCCCGTGCCTGTGAAAAGACTCGTTTCCATTCACTTTCACTGGCATTTCTCTCTTCGGCAGCTTCCTTCAAATCAAAGTACTCTTCATCCAGTCGTTGCATCAAAGTGCCTAAGTCGTGCTTCAATCCAGCGGAAATCGGTTGCGATACCCGCAACAATTGCAAAGCCTGTACGACAGCGGAAGAGCTAATACCAGTTGTTGCTACGGCAAACTCACAAGCTGCTAAACAAGCTGCTCTCTGACGGCTCTCTTGTGCACGACGTAATGCAGTCACAAGAGAATTGGAAATGGTTAAAAAAGAACTTCTTAGAAGAAAAAAACGCTAAGAGAATTGGAAATGGTTTCCAAACGCGACATGATAATATGTGTCTCCGATTGCAATGCCATTGTCTGTGGAGCCGCAATATTGGCATCAGTTGGATCAAAACCTCTCAGCCCGAGGAAAACGGATCTTCGTATTCGGTGTCCTGAAACGTTAATTGGCTAGATCTCGATTGGTTCAGCGAAGGCCGTCCAATTGAAGTTTTGGACGACTGGTGGATGTACCTTAATTTCAATCCCCATCTCGTGCCAAACAAGAATGCCATACTCGAGCGTACTAGGATCACCCGACCGTAACGAGCAGCATTTGGCATACACTCGAAATCCACAGAACGGGATCGTCCCGGACGATTCACTTCTCGTAGGAAACACATGCACCGGCCATTTTCCCAATGTATTGTGCGATCTTTGAGTGATAAATTTTAGAAGTACTTCCCATCCCGGATGATCCGGACAACTTGGAAGACTGCATGTTTCCACGCAATCAATCAACAGCCCGACACAAGCAATTCTGCATCCGCCGATTTCAAAGGCGAACAGTGGATCCATGTTTGTCATGTCAATGCGCACCTAAGTCCTTGAGACGTTCAGCAGCAGACTCCAGTCCAAGTTCTCGTTCAAGTTTAACGCCTACTGTAGTCCGTAGGGCTATCGCGATTATCGTAATCCCAGCCGCGAATTTGCACCTCATGCTGCAAATTAAGAACGCATCGACAGAAATTATCAAAGTCCATTCAGAAGCGTTAGGCACAGCCTGACCTACCGTTTCGACTATCGCAAAATGTTCGGAACGACCATCATGAATCGGCGATGGCCTGAGAATTACGGCCTGGCGCTGTTCAACAGACAGACCACTACTACTCGCCTATGAAGAGTGCGAATCGCCGAGGCCACTTAAGCGGGAATGGCTCGCAGCATGCGGCCGACTTCGTCGAAGAGGGCTTCTACGGCTAGTGACACGGCGACGTTTTGCTCGATGTGCGTCGCGGCGACGATGATTCGTTCTACGATGTTGGCCAGGCCGGTTAGCTGGTCTGCTGTGGCATGAACGAAACGTTTTCGGAACTGCGTCACTTGGGGGATATTCCCCGGTTGCTGTGTGATGAGTTCGGTCACAGAAGTTTTGAAGAACTCGACGCAGAAGCGGAAGTACCACCCCGCTTGCTCACGTTGCAAGGGAGCTTCGGTCCCCGCCGCTTCGACTCCGTCCATGACGAAACCGGTCACCGCGATGCTGTTGAATGCTGGTGCGGCTAATAAATCGAAGAGTCGATCGCGCTGGGCTCGCAAGTCGCCGTTGAGCAACATTGCGGCTTGAGTCAGACTTCCTTCGCTCGAGGCGGCCGCGACTTGGGCCGCGTTTTCGTCGGTGGTCAGGCCATTCTTTAATAAGAGCTCGACAACATTCGCGGTCGACAACGGGCTGAATCGCAGGACCTGGCAGCGCGAACGGATCGTCGGCAAAATGCTGTCGATGTGCGTGGCGATCAGGATGATGAGCGAGTGTGGAGGGGGCTCTTCGAGCGTCTTCAACAGTGCGTTGGCGCTCTCATCATTGAGTCGTTCCGCGTCGCAAATCAAGGCGATTTTGCGGCCACCGGCCATGGGCGTGTGTGACAGATCGTAGCACAGCCCGGACTTCCCACGTTTGTCGGCGGGGCCGAGAAACGTATCGATCGGAATCTCACGTTTGCCCTCCGGACACCCCACGACAAACAGATCGGGATGCGTTCCGGCGAGGACTTGTTTGCAACCGGGACAGACTCCGCAGGCGTCGAAATCTTCGGCGGTATGACGCTCGCACATGAGGCACTGTGCGAACTTCAATGCGAAGGCGCGCTTACCGGTGCCGTCCGTACCTACAAACAAATAGGTGTGAGCTAGTCGCTGCCGAGCGATCGTCCCGCGCAGCAGATCGCGCTGCGTGTGATGTCCGACGATCTCATCCCAGCTCATGACGGCACCGTTTGAGGTCTTTGGTATTTATAGTCGTTGTTCGCTCCGCGAACATAACGCGGCCGCAGTAGCCGGCCGGGAACAGCATTGAACTTCAATGCAAATTCAAGCTCCCCACTGCGAATGCGTTATGTTCGCGGAGCGAACAACGACTATGATGAAGACTATGACCAATGACTCTCGTCATTCGTCTTCTTGGGCTTGGAGTCGGCCCAAGATATCTCCTGGATGAACTTCCGTCCCTAATGTTTTGTCGATTGCGATTAACAGTCCGTCAGCTGGGGAATTGATATCAAACGTCATCCCCGGCAGTGAGAGCTCGACGATGCGATCCCCCTCGCGAACGGTTTCGCCGAGTTCCGCCAGCCACGAGCAGACCCGGATTCGCAATGTTCCGGCCCCCACGTCGGGAACGATGATGTTGTATTCGGCGGGTGGAGGCATAACGCAGTCAGCAATGGGAGATCGAGCGAGCCGAGCGGCGTTAACACCCGGATGTACAAACTAAGAATCCGGGGGCAAACGCCGCCCGGCTCGCTCAGGCAATTTCTAGTGGTTACTGCGCCCCGATAAGCAGCTCCCCGGCCATCTCGCCGGCGTGGTAGCTGGATCGCACGAAGGGGCCGCTGGCAACAAACTTGAATCCCATCTTGCGGGCCAGTTCGCCGATTTCGTCGAACTCTTCCGGCGGAACGTAGCGTTCCACCTGCAGATGTCCGCCGGTGGGCTGCAAGTACTGCCCCAACGTCAGCATGTCACAACCGACTTTCCGCAGGTCGGCAAACACTTCCAGCAGTTCTTCGGTCGTCTCGCCCAGACCAAGCATCAAACCACTCTTGGTGGCCAGATTCGGGGACGTCTGCTTGACTTGATCCAACAGATCGAGCGTTCGCTGGTACTTGGCGTTCCGACGGACTCGGTCGTACAGACGAGGAACCGTTTCGGTATTGTGATTGAAAACTTCAGGCTGAGATTCGATGACGCGATGAATCGCGGCCCGATTTCCCATGAAGTCAGGCGTCAACACTTCAACGACGGCGCCGGTGAGTTCTCGAACGGCCAGCACGCACTTATAGAAGTGTTCGGCACCACCGTCGGGGAGATCGTCGCGCGTGACCGAGGTGATCACCACATGTCGCAGCCCCAGACGCCGGGCCGCTTCGGCGAGACGTCCCGGCTCATCACCTTGCACGGTTTCCGTCTTCCCCTTGGGGACTGAGCAAAAACCACAGGGACGCGTGCAGACGTTCCCCAGAATCATGAACGTGGCGGTCTTTTGCGACCAGCACTCGGTCTGATTCGGACATTTGGCGCTTTCGCACACCGTTTCCAGCTTCAATTCTTCGATCAAATTGCTGGTAAACTGCATGCCGGGCTGGGGCAACGGGCGTTTGAGCCACGGGGGCAGGCGGCGACGAGGGGGAGGAGCTTCCTGCGGGGTTGAGTCGATAATCTCAAGCATATGCAATGACTTTTTTCGTCCGGCGGAGCAACGGGTGCCCCGTGTAAATATGGTAACGGTGGTAACCACAAGCCGCCGCGAGCAGGCGTGCGACACTCTCACGCACACCATGCATCGACGTCTGCCGCAGCCGTTCCACCGACAGCGAACTGGAACGCCTCTCCAGGGAGTTCACCTGGCAAAGTTGCATCCAGTCCAGATCGGGCGCCACATTCAGGAAGGCACCATGATAACTGATCCAGGACTTCACCGCTGCCCCCAGGAACCCCAACTGGCCACTCCGGCACCAGATTCCAGGGTCACTCGCCTGCTGCCAGGCAGTAACCCGAGATTCTTCGC
>JAZKFE010000020.1:26811-37088 GCA_040386595.1 Planctomycetota bacterium
AAACCCCCAACAGCGTTTTTTCCAGCGCCTGCCGGTAGTCCGCAAGTCCCATCCCAATCCGTTGTAACGGCAAGATTGGATAAATGGCAAGCTGACCGGGGACGTGTACGAGGCACCCGCCGCCTCGATTCAACCAGCGGACGCCAATTTCCCGTGCAATCAGATCACGCGGTTCGCACCGCAAATGAGCCCGGCTGCCCTCGCGACCAATGGTAATGACGGGGGGATGCTCGCAAATTAAGAGAGCTCCCTGCCGGTCATTGCGGCCGCTAAGGTCGTAAACCAGATGCTGCTGCAGCTTGAGACACGATTCAAAATCGACGAGTCCCAGCAAATAGACTTGCAATGCGGCGTCACGGACGATTCCTGCGTTCGAGACTGGTCGAGACATTTCAAGCGGCTTCCTGCAGAGTCGAAAGGGAAACGGGCTTTATGGCCCCATCCACGATCTCTCGACAATAACCCGTAATTCCTAAATGAAAACCGTAGCCCGCGGCGACGGCTTGCTGCTGAGGCTATTTTTAATAGTGCAACTCACATGCCTTTGCCGGCCGTTCCGCTGGCCGCGTCGGTCCTCACCACGAAGACCAGCAAATCACGTTCAAGGCATTGCATCGGACCGGACTGAGATTTGAAATTCGTTCAAATCGGGTACCAGGCTCGAAAATCAAAATCCCCGAAAGAAGACACCATCGTATTTTACCGCGCCAAGCAAGAGGCTCAACGCGGTCCGCGCCTGATTCACACCAAATTGGCCGTTTTCGGGCGAATGTAGCGGGCCGCGCCAAGCAGGCATTTGAAGTCACAACCAATTTCAACAATTGGTGTTAAGACGCGTTTTAGAGGTGCCGCGGAGCCATCGCAGGAGGTGCGAGGCGGGCCGTTCGCTTTAATCCGTCGAATCCAAAACCGAAATTCCGGGTGGATTTTTAAGGACGGATTGGGGACAAGCAGAAGAGACTTGAGGCGGGCAACCCGCGATTGCAGATCGAGAACGTTTCCGAACGTTTTTAAAGAGACTTCAACGTGTGCTATTCGTCAGGTTCCGCTTGATTCCCCTTACGGGGTGGCCGACGGGTTTGCAATCGTACCCCCGTCAATTGAATCGGCTCGAAGATACTGACGCTGTCTTTGACGACGACGGTCAATTTCGTGGTCAGGGGATTCGCGAATTTTCCACCCAGCTGATCCCACGCCGACGAGGAATTTTCGTCGTTCATCCAGAAAATTCCAAGCTGATAGGTCCCTGCGGGAGCACCGTCACCAGACTGATATGTCGCGACTTGGAACCGACCATCTTCTTCGACCTTCGCCGAAGGACGAGTGCCTCGAGCATCAACGCTGCCGCCATCTGCCAACTGCAAGACAACACGAGCCCCCTTGGCGGGCTTGCCGTTAATGGTCAAGGTACCTTCAGCGGGAAACAGATTCGGCCGCACCTCGGCCGGAGTTCCACACCCCGTCAAGAACAGTGTGAGTGCAATGCCCGAAATCAAGCGCACTTCCCACAGCCGCCTTCCGAAGTCAATCACGTGAGCGTTCAATCCGAGTTGTTCCATGATGCCAGATTCAGCCGCAAAAACGTCCAACGAAATGCGGAGCGACAAAACACACTCCCGCGATGAGAATAGGCTTAAAGGCCCTAACTGTACTTTCAGCAAATGCTGGAATTGCTTCAGGAAATTTTCACCACGAATAACACCAATGACACGAATCAAACACGGGAAGATCGATTCTCATTTGATTGCGGAAAACAGGAATAAGCCCCGAACATTCCATTGATTTCCCGACAACTACGATGGACGGTGCTGCATTCGTGTGATTGGTGCTATTCGTGGTGAAAATCTCAGATTCGTCGCTTCGGGCTCGGACCGTTGGCAATTTCGGGGATTTGCCAGGCGTGCTTAGAGTTCGCCGACGACTTCCCCACCCCGCATCGTACAGAGCGAGATGAACACCAGAATGTTCATGTTTTCGTTGATATTGCGGACGGAACCGTCGGCAAAACAGGCTTGCACAATGCCCGCGTGGAACGAATATGGATTGGCTTTGTAGTTGGAGGCATTCAAAAAACGGGGGCCCTGGAGCTCCTTCCCGTCATCACCGAATCCATACATCCAGCCAGAGTTGCAGCCGGACCAATACGAGGACCAGCCACCCGTATCTGGATTCTCCGAGACAACATTTCCCCCATTTGCCGCGGTCAAGTCTTTTCGGAACATCTTCGAGCGTCCGGCGGATTCATGCACGAGCAATGTGTTGGACGCGCCGTCGACGATATCGCGAAATCGGGACGTCCCGCCTCCGCCACCCATGACCGATTCGTTCGTAGCGCCTGCGGCTGGAGCGTAGATTCCGTAGGTCGTCGGGTGCACTCCGCGTGTCGCGGCATAGTCCGCGGAAATTGCGCCGCGATTTGTGAGGACCGTGAACGGGAGCCCGTTGCGGACTCGGAACTCCGGTGTCATTTGAACTCCACCAGGAGTGGACGGGCATTCAAATAAGTTCAACTTCGATTCGACGATCGAGCGGTTCTCGTCGGCGAAGAAGGAATAGTTGTAGTTGTATTTGTTCTGCAGAGCCCCTTGATCGAAAAAGGGCAGCAATTGCGAAACCCAGCAGGAGTAGTACTGCACGCCGTCGGATCGCTGAGCGTAATACGTTTCCTGGGGAAACGCGGAATGTGTTTCAGCGTAGTTGTGCAACGCCAAGCCAATCTGCTTGAGATTGTTCTTACATTGCGAACGTCGCGCCGCTTCACGAGCCTGCTGTACGGCCGGCAGAAGCAGGGCAATCAGGACCGCGATAATGGCGATCACCACCAACAGCTCAATCAACGTAAAACCACGTCGACGTGCAAATTCAGGAGTCACGAAATTTTCCTTCCGGAAGGCATTTTTTTACGATGCTTCAGCGGTGGCCACGGGGAGCGGCACAACATATTAGGTGGGAAGTCAGCTGGCATTCGGCACCAACAATCAATTGAGACTGAGTCTCCATCTCACATTAAGATGCGAAAGTAGCTCGGCGGGGCTGCGATGTCAAGTTTCATTACAGACCAGAAAGAAAAATCTGGAAAGACAGGGGAATTCCCTCGACGACGAGCGCAGACGGGGCGGGGTCTCGTGATTCGACTTACTGGGAGGGTGAGGCTCCTGCCGAAGAGCGAAGTCTACCGGGAACAGAAAGACCGGGCGGTTCGGCAGGAGCCTCACCCTCCCAATAGACCAGTGCCCGGCATTTGCCAGGGCACTGGTTGGCATTTGCGCCACCCGTTTGCAGCGACGACCCCAATACCGAGGCAGTGCTATTTGCCAGCGACACCCACATCAATGTGGCCAACATGATTGGCTTGCAAAGTAAACCAGACACTTCCGTTGGGACCGGCAGTCATGCCGAATGGCTGGGCGTTGGGCGTCTTCAGGTCGAAAAGAGAGACGATTCCAGCCGGAGTAATCCGCCCAACTTTGTGCGTTTTGAAGACCGCGAACCAGATATTTCCGTCACCGCCAGCCGCCACGCCAATCGGCTGGCTTCCCTTGGGCAATTCGAATCCCGTCACCTCACCGCTCGGAGTGATGCGGCCAATTCGGTCCGTGGCATTTTCCGAAAACCAGAGATTTCCGTCGGGCCCTACTGTCATGTCACGTGGCCGAGACTTGGGATCGGCCAGCGGAAATTCCTTAATTGCTCCCGTCTTCACATCCAGTTGGCCAATTTTTCCGGCTCCGCTTTCAGTGAACCAGATATTCTTGTCAGGCCCAGTCACCACGGAATAGGCTTGAGCATCTTCGGTCGGTATGGGGTACTCGGCGAACTCGCCCTGCGGAGTGATTCGGCCAATCTTGTTGCCAGCCATTTCCGCAAACCAGACGTTACCGTCCGGACCAGTGGTGATTCCTCGAGGCCACGACCCCTTATTCAAGTTGCTCGGCTTCACAGCCAGCGAGGGAATAACGAACGTGCCGTTGAACTCACCCTTCGGCGAGACTCGGCGAATGGCGTTTTCTTCACGAGACGTGAACCACAGATTACCGTCTGCTCCGGCGGTGATCCCCTGGAGAACTCCGACTTCTTTCCCGGGTACCGCAAACACCGTGACTTCGCCCTGAGGAGTCACTCGCAGGATCTGGTGTTTGAGAACTTCCGTGACCCACATGTTTCCATCCGGACCAAGCACGAGGGCTTGCGGACGCTGGCCTTCACCCGGAAGAGGGAGTTCAGTCACAGGCCCTGCGGCCAGAGCCATTGACGAACCGAGGATAGACAGTGTCATCAGCGCAATCGCCGGTACACTCAGGAATTGCATTTTCATAGAGACGAAGCCTTTTCATTACTTTCGCGACGAACGGGGTTAGCGTGGGGGCCAATCCGAGCGTTGCCACCCAAGGAGAAAGCCCTTGAGTGCAACGACCAATATAAAACTGAGATTGGGTCTCAGTGTCGATTTCGCATGCTATCGCGACCCTCAAGCTGGCGTCAACCAACATCAATGGGAGGGTGAGGCTCCTGCCGAACCGCTTGGTCTTTCGATTTCCTGGAGACTAAGCGGTTCGGCAGGAGCCTCACCCTCCCGGAATTCTTCGCAGCCTTCCTTGAACTGCTCACGCAAAATTCCCCCAAAGCTCGAGATCGGGAATCGAAAATACTTGCCCGCCAGGCGTCCTCTCGACGAAGCCACTCCGTTAATATGTCAGTGGGGATTGCGGTTAGGGGATCAGGGACGACGATATCGAATCCCGCTGAAATTGCAGGAAGGGAAAATGATCATGACTGCCGTGGTGGAGCGCTCCGAATTGGATCTCGCGCAGCATCCGATTGTCTTTTTTGACGGTGTCTGCGGGCTGTGCGATCACACCGTGAAGCTGCTGCTGCGGCTCGACCGGCGGCAACGACTGCGGTTCGCACCATTACAAGGGGAGACTGCCGCGCAACTGTTGGAGGCAGCGGATATCCAAGAGTTGAAGTCGCTGGTCATGTATGACCGGCAGGGAGTCAGCCGCTGCTCGACCGCCGTCGTGCGAATTTTGTGGCACGTGGGTGGTCTGTATCGCATCCCCAGTAGCTTGCTGTGGTTGATCCCTAGTCCGATTCGCAATTGGGGCTACCGATTTGTTGCCGCTCACCGTTATCAGTGGTTCGGCAAGCATGAAGCGTGTCGCTTGCCAGTGCCCAGTGAGCGCGCGCGGTTTCTACCTTGAGTCTTTCTGTGTCAGCTGGACCTAGCCTGCCTGGCAGGTCGAGCATTCTGTTATCACCAAGGTGATCGGGCTTTGCGCCTTGCCAGCTTCGCCGCCAGCCGCTACTCTGCTGATTCTTGAGCATTGATCTGTTCTGGAGCCGCAGGTCAGTTCTGTCGTAACCACCGATTTGCGGGTGCGTTGTGACTCGAGATGGTTCCCGAGACGGTCTCTATGTTTGGCTTCCGCCTTGCGTGACTGACACTACAGAGCAACGGATTTCTAATCCGTCGGTCGAAGTGAGGTTGGTCCCGAGGCTGGCGCGAAAGCGCTTTTCCCAGAGTCGAAAAGTACGGCGACGGTTTGATGCAGGCTCATACCCCGGATCACAAACGGATTGTCATTACCGGTATCGGTTTGACATCTCCCAACGGCAATAACTTGGCCGATTTTCGCGCCAACCTATTGGAAGGCCGATCGGGAGTTGTACCGTTCCAAACTCGCTACATGGGCGATGTCTTGGCTGGCGTCTGCAACTTCGATGAATTGCGTTATCAGAAGCGCAAAGAAGTTCGCCGCGGTACGCGAGCCGGTTCGATTTCCATCTACTGCGCTCGTGAAGCCATCCAGGATTCGGGGCTCGACTGGGCTCAGGTCCCCAAGGATCGCGTCGGCGTCTACCTGGGAATCACCGAGCACGGCAACGTCGAAACCGAAAACGAAATCTTCGAGATTTCCAAATTCAACTACGACACAAAGGTCTGGTCACACCACCACAACCCCCGCACCGTCGCCAACAATCCCGCCGGTGAAGTGACCCTGAATATGGGGATCACGGGGCCGCACTATACCTTGGGGGCAGCCTGTGCCGCCGGTAATGCGGGCTTCATCCAAGGCATGCAGATGCTGTGGCTGGATGAAGTCGACCTGGCAATCGCCGGTGGTGTCTCAGAAAGCATTCACACGTTTGGAATTTTCGCTAGCTTCAAGAGCCAGGGAGCTCTGGCCAGCCATACCGATCCGACTAAGGCCTGCCGGCCGTTCGACATGAGCCGCAATGGTATTGTCGTGGCGGAAGGTGGCGGAATTTGCGTCCTGGAACGATTGACGGCAGCTCGGGCTCGTGGAGCCAAGGTTTACGCCGAGATCGTCGGACACGCCATTAATACAGACGCAACCGATTTCGTTCTGCCGCACGCCAATCGTCAGGCCCAGTGCATGCAATTGGCCCTGAAACGAGCCGGCCTGACAGCGGATGACATCGATATCGTCAGCAGCCATGCGACCGCCACGACGCAAGGGGACATCGAAGAATGCCTGGCCATTCGGCAGGTCTTCGGCGATCGCCCCAGCTTGGCCGTCAACAATACAAAAAGTTTCATCGGCCACGCCATGGGCGCTGCCGGAGCGTTGGAAATGCTGGGAAATCTACCTGCCTTTCAGGATGGAATCGCCCATGCTACAATCAACCTCGATGAAATGGACCCGGCCTGCGGAGTACCTCAGATTGTCGCCAATCGACCCCGGAAGATGGAGTCGGTGAAGTACATTTTGAATAACTCGTTTGGTATGTTGGGAATCAATTCGGTCATAATTATCAAGAAATTCGAAGACTAAGGCACGTCTTGTGATCGTATGGGCCTGTAGTGCCCGGAAACATCGCCGGCTGTTCTCCGCGATTCGTTGTGCGGGGTGCGGCCGGTGCCTGATTTTGGGATCACCGGTCCACACCACTGTTGAGTAACGAGAAGTTGCGAACAGTGGCTTTGAAGGAGAATTTGTCAATGACGGCGGCAGAGATCAAGCAGGTCATTCTTGGTATCCTCGAGCGGATCACGCCCGACGAAGACCTGTCGCAACTGAAAGACGATGTGCCGTTCCGCGAGCAGATGGAACTGGACAGCATGGACTTCCTCGACATCGTGATGGAATTGCGGAAACAATATCGCGTCCAGATCCCCGAAGAAGACTACCACAACCTCGGCACGATGACCGGCACGGTCACGTATCTCACGCCGTTGATGAAGGACCTGCAGGCCCCCGCCTAAGGTCGTTCGCTTCTTGCATCCGTTGCGTTCAGACATTTCCTCACTGCGGCACAGTGCCGCAGTTTGCGAAATTTTTTGAGCGGCGCATCATTCAAACACGCGTTTTTTGGCGATGTGGTTTACCACGCCCCGAAAGCGTTCATGGATTGCGGCCCAGCGAGCAACGATCCTTGTGTGGTTGTACGTCAACGCTTGCACCTTAATTGGCGCAGTCTATTAGGTCGCCCAGATTCACGAATCAGGGCGACCTAAAGCATTTAGCTACGCAAACAATCGATCAATCGAATCGCCCCAAGGGACCAACACATAAGGGCGTTCGGTCGCATCGCGTAATTCCACGATCGGTGAGATCCCCAGCGCCTGATAAATCGTCGCAACGATTTCGGCTGGAGTCACCGGTTCGCTGGCTGGCTCGCCACCGATCTTGTCGCTGGAGCCGTGCACATAGCCCCCCTTCATTCCGCCCCCTGCCATCAGCAGGCTGTAGCAGAAATTCCAGTGATCGCGGCCACCGTTTGCCCCGTTGATCTTCGGCGTACGGCCGAATTCACCCATGACGCAGACCAGCGTTCGGCTCAGCATACTGCGATCGGCCAGGTCCTGCAGCAAACTGCCGACAGCCATATCGAGTTGCGGTAGCAAACGATCCTTCAGGGACACGAAATTGCTGCCGTGAGTGTCCCACGTAGCGTTGGCGTCGGGAGCCCAGGAAATCGTGACGACTCGAGTACCGGCTTCAACTAGGCGACGGGCCAGCAACGTGCTTTGTCCGTAGATATTGCGGCCATAGGCCTCACGCACGGGTTCGGGTTCCAATGACAGTTGAAAGGCCTTTTGAGCCGCCTCCGAACTGAGTAGATCGAACGCTCGCTGCTGGAATCCATCCATGCCTTTGATGGCACCCGATCCACGCTCCAAAAACTGGGTATTCAATACCGATTGCAGGTCTCGTCGCTGCGTCAATCGCTGAGACGAAACTTCACCCAACCGCGTCAATTCGGGAATCGAGAAGTCAGCGGCGTTCGGATCTTTCAGCACGAATAGCGGGTCGAATTGCTTGCCCAGCCAGCCGCCAAAAAATCCTGGCTGCGGCGGACCGCCGGCCCCTTCTTTGGTGATATACGGCAAGGAGACGAATGGCACAATCGCTTCGGCGGGCGGCCGCAAATGGCCGGTGACCGAACCAATCGCGGGGTAGTCCGTGGGCATCGCCCCTCCACCCAATTCTCCGCGATCGTGCCCCGTCAGTGCCGCGTAAACTGCGGCCGCATGGGAATTGTTGACGCCGTGATGAGCTGAGCGAATCAAGGTGCTGCGGTGCATGTGCTGAGCCATGCGCGGCAGGTGCTCGGAAAACTGCACGCCGGGCACGGTGGTGGAAATGGGGTTAAATTCACCGCGAATCCCGGTCGGGGCCTGCGGCTTCATGTCCCACATATCCAAATGGCTGGGGCCCCCGTTCAAGAAGATCACGATACACGAGTCGGCAGCGGCAGAGACGGCAGCAGGTCGATGAGCTTCGGCTCGCAGGAGTGCCGGCAGCGACAACCCCAGCGTTCCCAGGCTGCCCACCTGCAACACCTGACGTCGCGTCAATCGTTGACGCACTGCTTCTTGTTCACCCTGCATCATCCTATGTACCTTATTGAGTAGGGAGCACCCCAACGCATCAATTTTTGATGTTGCGTATTCTCGCACACCAGGAAAGTTCCGGCAAGCGGCAATTGGCCGATGCGGCGATAAGACAGCCCGAGGAATGATCTCCTTGCGATACAAACCGTTCTGTTAACAGACGGTCAATGTCGGCAGACACCTTGGACTTCATTCCCACGGATCGGTACTCTGGAGAGACTGGTTGAAGTTGACGTCAGCGATTCAGTCGCCAGATGCTCGGTCGCGACCATTCAGTGATTGAACTCCTTGAGAAACGTACTCCATTCATGCCGCAAACTCGCTCGGAAGCTCCGTCTGGAATCTCCGCCCGCACCTGGTTGGTGATGGGCCAACTGGTGTTTGTCGGGTTACTGATTGCCGTGGCCGTCGGTTCGGTGCTGTTCGTCGATGAAACCGAGCTGGTCATCGTGGAGCGGTTCGGTGTGATCACCGCGGTTTACGATCAAGTCGACCTGGCACGGTCAGACCGTGGACTGCATTTCAAACTTCCCTGGCCGATTGAAACGGTACGTCGCTTTGACCGCCGTTTGCAGTTGTTCGATCCGCGAGGCCGCGAAATGTTTACCCGCGACCGCAAGAACATCATCGTCGACACCTACTTGTGCTGGCGAATTGCCCCCTCGCCGTCTGGGACAAATCAAAACTTTGCCGAGCGTCCCGTGGTGAAGTTTTATCGTGGCTTGGGGGGAATTCCGACGACCGAAGCCCGCCTGGATACTCGATTGCGAGCCGTGCTTTCGGAAGAAATGGGCCGCCTGGCTCTCAGCGATCTCCTGGTGACCACCAATTCGGAAGCCGGCCCGGTCGGAATAAGCCCACTGGCTCAATTGACGACTCGCGTGCAGCGGCAAGTCCGGCAGCAAGCGGAAGAATCGGCCTCGCTGACGTCGCGGCTGGGGGTGGAAATCCTGGACATCGGCATTCAACGGATCAATCTCCCCGAAGGAAATCTCTTTGCCGTCTACGAACGCATGCGGAAAGAACGAGATAAGATTGCTCAACGCTATCGTAGTGCTGGCGAAGCAGAAAAGGTGGTGATTGAAAGCCAGGCCCGTCGGCGGAGTGCGGAAATCATGGCCAAAGCCAACAGCGAAGCCGCCACTATTCGAGCGGCCGGTGAAGCCGAAGCGTTGCGAATCCGCAATACGGCTCATGCCCGCGACCCGGAATTTTATGCCTGGCTCCGGAACCTGGACAGCTATCAAAAGGTCCTGACGAACCAAACAACCTTGGTACTGTCGGCCTCCAGCCCCTTCCTGAAACTGTTGATCGATGGCTTGCCTGCCAAGTCAGACGGACTATCGAAACCACGTGCGACAGGTGTTCCGGTCACCGGGGGGACGCCATGAAACGTCTTCTGCTTGTCGGCGGATTG
>JAZKFE010000020.1:37098-37485 GCA_040386595.1 Planctomycetota bacterium
GCTGGCCGTGGCCGCTATGTCGGGTGGATCGCGTCAATCTCAACGAGACACGGACCGTCACGATCGGCTTGGGTACCGCGGACGAAGTGGACGACAGCGACTTCCTCAAACCACCTGCAGCCAGCCGACAGTCGGAGTATCTGACCGGCGACAAGAACATTTTGAACATGCAGATCAGCGTGCAGTTTCGGATCGATGATCCACGCCAGTTTCTGCTGCAGCATGAAAGCCCCGATCGGCATCTGCAATTTCTGACGCAGGCGCTCGTGGCGGATGTCGTGTCTCGTAGCGGTGTCGATTACGTCCATCCGCTGGGTTTGAACGCTCTGCGACAATTACTGACGATCGAAGCCCGACGCCTGGCCGGCTTCCAAAAACTGGGCGTTT
>JAZKFE010000020.1:37495-54978 GCA_040386595.1 Planctomycetota bacterium
AAGACGTCACGTTGGCCGATGTTCGCCCCCCCGTCCCTGTCAAGCAGGCCTTCCTGGATGTTTCCAACGCCCGCGCCGAAAAAGAACGATTGATGAGCGAAGCTCAGACGATGTCTGAAAAGTTGCTGGCCCAGGCGAATGCTCAGGCCAGCCAGCTACATGATCAGGCCGAATCGTCGCAAGCCCAAGGGCTGTCGGTGGCGGCGGCCGAAGCGAGTCGCTTCAACGCGTTAGTCGATCAATTCGACCAGGCCGCCACGCCCGATTCCGAAACCCGCACCCAAATTCGAGAGATGACCATGCAGCGGCTGTATTGGTCGGCACTCGAAGAATTGCTGCCGAAACTGGCTCGACAAATCTACGTGGATGGTGAAAAGCCCATCGACCTGACGATCCAACGCCGCGACAGCCGGCCGTAGTTTTGAAATGGATTCGCGAATCGAAGGAGCCCCAACCTCTTGTTCGCTCCGCTCACCCAGATTCGAGAATCTGGGCTACCCAGCGACTTTGTCGATGTTGATGCGGGGGGCCAGTCAAATCGCTATTACAGCGGATATCCCGTCACGGCCAACAGTAGCGTGCCAGTCAATTCCCCCAGCAGGGTCAGAATCACGCCGACGAACAACACGCCGGTGGCTGCTTGGGTGTTCTTAAAAACCAAGATCCGCTGCACCATTTGCCAGACCATCAACGGTCCGCCGATGCCGGCGATCCAGCGGAGCACCAGCCAGATCCAGGTGCTGTCACCATGCAGATAAGGCCACGCCACCAGCAGAACGCCCCCGGAAATCAGACCTCGCAGGATTCCGGCCCAGCCTAAGAATTCGTTCAATCGTAACAAGGGGGAGATCGCCATCGTCGGGCTGGTCAGATAGGAATGTCCCAGCAACATGCCGCACATCGCTCCGCCCAGCGTGAGGGCCGAGCTGAGGTCCGAGAGGAACACCCAACTCCAGTGGAGTTGCCAGGTCCCTGAGATCAGCAGAATGCCTAAGCTCAACGCGACCAACGACAATACCGCGATCGCCAGCAACAACCCGAACGCAGCACGCCGACGTTCCAAAGTCCAGAGGACTGAGGCCACGAATCCCAAGCCCGCCATGGCGATGCACAAGACGTAATACACCTGCCCAATCCACGGTGCTGCGGTCGCCAATGCCTGCGGTGTCTGTACGGCCAGCGTCGCCAGTACCCCCAAGCCCATGATGATCAACATCTGCACGCGGAAGAAGCCGGAGGCGACCGTGGCATGCGGCATCGCGGCCAAAACCAAACTCATGCCGCAGATCAAGCGTACGGCAAACTGGGCCAACATGGGGAAACCTGCGGTCAGAAAAAGGACATCGCCCGTAGCCTGACTCTCTGAGTCGGGTCTTCCGAAGACGAGGACACCCGACTCAACGAGTCAGGCGACGAGAGACAATGCGGCGTTATTACGAGATCGCTTACTTGCGGTTAATCAAGGACATGACTTCCGCACGGCTCGATACATTCGACTTGAACAGTCCGCGAACGGCACTGGTGACAGTCAGACTGCCCGGCTTGCGAACGCCGCGAATCGTCATGCAAGTGTGCGTGGCTTCCAACACGACCACGACTCCCTTGGCGTCCAGCTCTTCAGCCATCAAATCGGCCAACTGATTGGTCATGCGTTCTTGAACTTGCGGTCGGTGCGAGATTTCCTCGACGATTCGAGCCAGCTTGCTCAGCCCGGCGACTTTGCCGCTGGGAAGGTACCCGATATGAGCAACTCCCATAAACGGCAGCAGGTGATGTTCACACATGCTGTTAAAGCTGATGTCGCGGACGAGCACCAATTCATCAAACTTTTCTTCGAACACCCGCTTCAGATGGTGCCGCGGGTCGAGATACAAACCGGAAAATAGCTCGGCATACATCCGTGCGACTCGTGCCGGGGTCTCTTTCAGACTGGCACGATCGGGATCTTCACCAATGGCCAGCAGGATCTCACGTACGGCCCGCTCGATCCGTGGTAGATCGGCCTGACCGCGAGTCGGATGAGCCAATACATCTTCTGGGGATTCATCGGTCATTGCAGAACGCTCACAGTTGGTATAGGGCAAAGACGCGCTGACAAGCAACGTGTCGCCGGGTAGCTAATTGAGGAGAGCCGCCTCGCAAACTCAAATTGAGCCATACGTGGCCGACACAGGGGCTGGCGACTTGCGGTTCTCTTGAGTATCTCTATTTTAAGCGGTCAAATTGAAACGTTCTAATCGCGATCGTCAGATCAGCAAAACAGTCTCACGTCTGGCTGCATCGAGAATATTCAGTCATACTCGACTCCAATCGTCCAGACGATCGATTTTAGGACGCGGGGAGGCGAACTTCAACAAGCGGCGTTTGATTCGAGCCGCAGAACGCCAGTTCTGGACAGTGCCCCTCGTTTTTCCGGCGTGGCGTGCCTGAAACACGCATGCCGCAATACGCACATCGTTCTGATTCGACAACTCTTCTGCAAACCACCCAGAAAGTGCGAGGCACAGATGTCGGGAGATTCTCACAACTGGTTCCGAGTGATCATTTGGGGCTTGATCCTGGCCGTTGCTCCGTGGACGGCCACACCGAACGCCACGGCCGAGGACCGCTATGCAAATCTGCCGACAGAAAAATATCTGGGAGCGGCGGAGATTGCGGCAACGGTCGAACACCCCAAAATCTTCACCGAAGGCCCCGCAGCCGATGCCTTGGGAAACCTGTACTTCACGAATGTCGCTGCCAACCAGATTCTGAAATTCACTACCGCAGACCGGAAGCTGACAGTGGTCCGAGAAAACTCGAACGCGGCGAACGGCCTGGCATTTGACCGCACCGGGAAGTTGCTGGCCTGCGAAGGGGGAACAGAGGACCGTGGTCGGGTTACTCGGATTGACCTGCAATCGGGCGAATCCACTGTTCTGGCAGACCGCTTTCAAGACAAGCCACTCGGGGCTCCCAACGATTTATGTCTCGATGCGGCTGGCCGGATCTACTTTACGTCCCGCTCGGTCAATCCGAATGTGGCCAATGTCAACTCGGTGTATCGCATCGATCCCGATGGAAAAGTGTCGCAGATTCTAGCGGCTCCGAGCATTGATATGCCCAATGGAATCGAAGTCAGTGCGGACGGCAAATGGTTGTATCTGGTGGAATCCGATGGCCGAGCGGATCGCTCGCGCTGTATCAAGCGGTTCGAACTGCATCCTGACGGTACGGTCGGCAAAGGGAGCGTGTTGATCAATTTTTATCCGGGTCGCAGCGGTGATGGATTGTGCCTCGACTCCGCAGGCAATCTGTATATCGCCGCCGGCCTCCACAAGACACGCGGCAGCAGCGAAACGCTCGACACCAAACCCGGCATTCATGTTTTCACCCCCGAAGGCAAGTTGGTGGGATATGTGGCGACGCCAGAAGACACAATCACCAACTGTGCGTTCGCGGGCCCCGATCGACGGACCTTGTTCGTGACGTGCAATAAGTATTTGCTGCAAATCCCGGCCACCATTGGCGGTGCCAAGTAGTTGCGACAACGCGGTCTGCCCCTAAGACACAACGGTCGCCACAAATTCATGCATCCTGACTGTTTATCAGGCACGACAACATATCAGAAACGGCAATTTCGAATGACGCCGATACGCGAGATGTGGCAAATTGCGACTTAAACAACAAAATAAAATCTGCGTGCCTATTGGCACGGCAGTTGTTGTACGGTCTGGCATCGGATCGTGAAATCGGGTTTAAAAACTCAGATTTCGCGGTCACAAGGCGGCTTCAGGTTCGTACTGCCCGAACGGATTTGCGGTTGGCTTTGGCTGCTCATGGTGTTGTCGTTGGTGAACACAACAAATCGGCCCGACAGTGGCTCTTGAACAGTGATCCTACCACTTAACTCGGGGCGCTCAGAGTTTCCGGCTGGCACGTCGACGAGACACGGCAGGCAGTTTTATAGGCTGCCAACCAAGCTCGATACGACGTGGCATAGTCGTAGTTATTGGAATCATGCTCGACAAGACGCTCTCAATCATTCTGGCGGGCGGTGTCGGCTCGCGTTTGCACCCCCTCACTGCTGACCGAGCCAAGCCAGGCGTGCCGTTTGGTGGCAAATATCGCATCATCGATTTCACGCTGAGTAACTGCCTGCATTCGGGCATGCGACGTGTACTGGTCCTGACGCAGTACAAATCGCACTCGTTGCAGAAACATTTGCGTGACGGCTGGTCGATCTTCAATCCCGAACTGCACGAGTACATCACCATGGTCCCGCCGCAGATGCGGAAGGGAGATTCCTGGTATGTCGGCACCGCAGACGCCATCCATCAGAACCTGTATTTGCTCGAACGCAGCGGGGCCGAACATGTGCTGATTCTGTCGGGCGATCACATTTATCGCATGGACTATCTGGCCATGCTGAAGGCACATACCGAACGGGGAGCCGACTGCACGCTGGCCTGCATGGAAGTGCCGATTGCCGATGCCACCGGCTTCGGGGTGGTCGCGGTGGATGACAACGACCGTATCACCCGATTCGTCGAGAAATCCCCGACCCCCACGCCCATGCCCAACGATCCGCACCATGCTTTGGCATCGATGGGCATCTACGTTTTCTCGTTACCGCTGTTGTGCGAGGCCTTAGAAGCCGACCATCGCGATCCGAATTCGACCCACGATTTTGGCAAGGATATTCTGCCCCGATTGATCAACACGCACCACGTGTCCGCGTACCTGTTTGGTGGCCCGACGGGACGTGTTTCACAGGATCGTTACTGGCGTGACGTAGGCACGATCGATGCGTTCTTCGAAGCCAATATGGACCTATTACAAGCCAAGCCGCCGATCAATCTGTACCAACCCAACTGGCCCATTCGCACCTACGAGCCGCAGGTCCCACCCGCCCGAATGGTCTCGGGCCCCACCGGTCAGCACGGACAATTGTTGAATTCGATGCTGGCGTCGGGCGTCGTGATCGAAGGAGGCTCGGTCCGGCACTCGATTCTCTCGGCCAACGCTTATGTGGGCGAAGGGGCAGAAGTAGAACGCTCGATGCTGTTTGAAGGAGTCACCGTCGGTGCAGGAGCCCGCCTACAAAACTGCATCGTCGACAAACACGTGAAGATTCCGCCCGGCACATTGATCGGCCACGATCCGCAGCAAGACGCATTACGATTTACCGTGTCCGAACGGGGAGTCGTCGTCGTGCCCAAGAAGTATCAGTTCGAGGTGTAATCGCTGTTAGATAAGAAGAAGAGATTGCACCACGGAGACACCGAGAACACGGAGTTTCGAAAGGCATTAAAGAAGAGTTTTTTTTGCCACGGATTAACACAGAATAACACGGATTGGGTCAGCGTTTGTTAGGTGGTTCCAGACAACGCTGAGCCCGCCCTAAATTGTTTCAATTGAAATCACTATGAATGCGGCTCGACGCTGTTTTTCCGTCTTCAATCTCAGTGCTCTCCGTGGTGAATCAATTCTGAAATAGTTGAGTGTCTCAAATGGAACGGGCCCAGACGTCACCGTTTGATGACGACTGGGCTCGGTGTTTTTTAGCCGTATTGCCGCGACCGCGTTATGTTCGCGGAGCGAACAACGACATTGACGACTACGTCGTGGAACGTTTGTAGAAGGGCAATTTGACGACCTCGGCGGCGACGCGCTGACCGCGGATATCGACTTCTAATGCGGTACCGACGGCGGCGAATTCCTTGGGGACGTAGGCCATAGCGATCGATTTATCGAGCGTCGGTGAAGCCGTCCCCGACGTGACGAGTCCAATCTTCGAACCGGCTGGATCGTAGACCTCGGTCCCTTCACGAGCGATGCGTTTGATCGCCAGTTGCAGGCCTACGCGTCGAGGACGATTCGTATTGGCTTTGGCCACAACCAGCGCGTCACGGCCGATGAAGGGCCCCTTGTCGAGCTTCACCGCGAAGGCCAAGCCCGCGGTATAGGGATCGGTCGATTCGTTGAGTTCGTGACCATACAACGGCATCGCCGCTTCTAAACGCAAGGTATCGCGACAGCCCAAGCCAGCGGGCAGCACGCCCTGCTCTTTGCCTGCGTCTAACAACTTGGTCGCCAGTTCTTCCGCATGTGACGCCGGCAGCATCACTTCAAAACCATCTTCCCCGGTATAACCAGTGCGAGTCACGACAGCGGGCTGGCCCAGGACTTCCGTTTCAATGCCGGTGTAGTACGTCAGTTCCGCAATGGGGGCCTTCGTTAGCGGGCTCAATAGTTCAACAGCCAGCGGACCTTGCACGGCCAGCATGAACCACTTCCGGGTGAGGTCTTCAATCGTGACATCGAAACCACTGCGGTGTTGCTCCAACCAGTCGATAATCTTGAGGCGATTGGAAGCATTGACCACCAGCAACCAGTATTCCGGAAACCGATAGACCAGAATGTCATCCAGCACGCCCCCCTGCTCGTTGGTGACCAGAGAGTATTGAATCTGCCCCGGCTGCAGAGTCCGCACGTCGTTCGTCGTGAAGTAGTTCAAAAACTTCTCGGCGTCGGGACCGGTAAATTTGATACGGCCCATGTGCGCGATATCAAACAATCCGGCCGCTTTCCGCACGGCATGATGTTCCGGCATGATCGACGTGTATTGAATCGGCATATCCCAGCCGCCGAATTCGACCATCTTGGCGCCGTGTGCTTGATGCCAGGCGTGTAGCGGAGTGGTAAGCAAAGACATCGATGATTCCGTTGCTGGGGGGAAATTTTCAATGGAAAAAGAGCGCAGGTCCTATCGGATCGAGCAGCGCAACAGGACACGCGGACGCACACCGCGCCCGGCCGATTATAATCAGCAAGTGACCTCAACCCCATGCAGCCGGATTGTGCCGTCGGCGTTTTTCTAAAGGTTTTTGCCAGCAGTCACGACGAGTCAACCCGCGGCGGGTTCGCTGACGGCGACGGCAGTCGCGGTGGCATAGGCTCGGCAGTGTGAAATGGTAATCAGGATCTGGGTGATACCGAGCTTATCCGCGATCACCTTGGCACCGCCGTGGATCGCAATAATCGGAGCTCCGCTGGCTTGGGACACGACTTCAATATCGCGCCAACCGACCCCTTTGGCCCAGCCGGTGCCCAGGGTCTTCATGACCGCTTCTTTAGCCGCCCAACGACCGGCATAGTGTTGCAGATACTGCTTGCGATCGCGGCAATACTGGGCCTCGCCGTCCGTGTAGACCCGGTTGATGAAGAGCTCACCATGCTTTTCGATCATGCGGCCAATCCGCGATGTTTCCACGATATCCGTACCTAGTCCAACGATCCGCATCCCAGCACCTTGTGAACTTTGATGTCGACTTCTGATTGATCCCCAGTGCCCCGTGCGAGCACCGAAGCATGGCGACCCGACTGCAAAACAATTATCGTGAACGATAACGGGAATGCGTTGGAAAAGGTATTGTCACTCTGCGGAAGCCAGGGGCTGATCGTGCTGAGATTCTCGGGGGCGATTGAATCGCAATGCGGCCAATCCCGCCAAACTGCCCAGCAAAATTTCCCCGGCATAAAACAGTTCGGGCCAGGGCTGAGGGATGTTCCCCAGCTTTCGCAAACGACGCTGGAGAAACTCAGACAGCCCCAGGGCCTCACGCCGACGTTGCCGCACCCGTTCGAACTCGGCGAGCAATTGCTTGCGCAGTTCAAGTTGCTCGGGATTATCTGTCTCCACGGGAGCCTGCTCGGCCTGTTTCGCCATGCCAGCTGCGGGATCTCGCGTGAACTGTTGCCGCAGCTCAAGTTGATAGCGCTGCCACGCCTGATAGACAATTCCCGCCTCACCGGCCGCCAGCAGCAGGAATGCCAGGAGGTAGATCCAGCGCGAAACCCTCAGGCGACACTCGCCCGCCCACCAACCGTATCCCAACCCAACCATGCCTCCCCAGATCAGCGGGAACAACCCCAGCAACTTGGCTCGATCGGGCAACTGCACAGCAAGGACCGCGGCCAAGGCCGTGCCCACAACGACGCCAGCCAACCAAGCCAGCGGGCGCGGGGCAACGGGGCTAGGCATAGGTTGCGGTGGAGTTAAATCTGACATGCAACCCCTGGGGCAGACAGTCCATAGTCGTTGTTCGCTCCGCGAACACAACGCATTCGCAGTAGCGAGCCAAAAAAATCAAATTTGCCGTGGAAAGATGCGGATACCGAAATCATGCTTCAGGCGAGCCCGGCGGCGTCAGCCCCGGGATTTTGCATGGCCTAACTCTCAGTGTCGGATGTTTTTCCTCGGAGGGAGCCCCGACTCAGAGAGTCAGGCTACGGGAAAAAGAATCCGGGGGCTTACGCCGCCCGGCTCGCCTGAGCAGAACTAAACTGAGCGTTTCCCTGGCAGTATCAACGTTCTCCCTAAACCTCGCCCTCTCCGAAATCTTCTCCAGACCCAACGAGCCACCTCACCACGGTGAACGCGTTGTGTTCGCGGAGCGAACAACGACTATGCCAGACGACCGAAGGTCATCAAGGTGATGTCGTCGTTCTGGTAGCGTCCGGCAGCATGCCGTTTCACATCCTTCAGAATCAGCTTGCCGAGTTCTGTCGGATTGGAGGTGTTCTTCGTAATAAAATTCCGCAGGTGGTCGGTGCCATACAAATCGCTCGCCGGATTCATGGCCTCGCTCACACCGTCGGTGTAAATGACGACCGTTTCTCCCGGTCCGATCTGGCGACGACCCACATCGAACGGAATTCCCTCGACGACACCGATCGGCATCCCGACCAGCTCTTCGGCAAATTCTTCGATACTGCCATCGGCCTTGCGGATCATCGGCGACATATGCCCGGCAATGCACAACGCGATCTCGTGGGTCTGGATATCGAGAATGGCCAGGGTAAACGTGACAAAGCGGCCTTCTACAGCGTTCGCACACATGTGATTGTTAATGCGTTCGCAGGCCTCGCCCACGTCATCAACAAACTCCAGCGTCGACTGCACCACGCTGGAAAGTCGCGACATCACCAATGACGCCGGAACGCCCTTGCCCGCCACGTCGCCGAAGGCCAAGCAGACCTTCTTGCCGCCATCCTTCGTGAACACGCCATAGTAGTCGCCGCCGACCGCCTGGGCCGATTCGTACGAGGCGAAGAACTCGTAGCCGGGCACTTCGGGCATCTTCTCGGGCAGCAACGCATGTTGCACGCTCCGGGCGATATCCATCTCGTTGTCCTGCTTCTGCTTCTCCATGAAGGAGACCAGCAGACGAGCATTCTCATAGGTCACAGCGGCTTGGCCGGCAACCGCCATCAACAGATCGAGATCTTCGTTCTGGAACTGCTTCAATGGGTTCTGAGTGTCGATGTTGATCACGCCCAGAGGATCGCCATTCAATCCCAGCAACGGCACACACATCATCGAGCGAATCGTGAAGTTTGAAATCGATTCGCTGGCGTTAAAGCGAGAATCATTGGCGGCGTCGGCCGACAGGATACCGGTCTTTTCGGTCAGCACTTTGTTCAAAATCGTGCGACTCAATTTGACCGAATCATCGTCCCCGGAACGGCGATGCTTGATCGCCCGGGGAATCATCTGGGCCCGGCCTTCTTCTTTGAGCAGGATGCAACCGCGGTCGGCCTGCGGAAAAATGCCGAACAATGTATCGAGGATCTTGGGCAGGATGGCTTGGAGATCGACAGTGCCGGCGAGGCTGCGGGTAATTTCCAACACGGCCTTCAACTTGGCTTCCGGACGCACCTGGATTCCGCCGAACGGATTGCTGCCGACCGAGCCCATAATCATGGACGCGTCTTCGGCACCGACGGCCACCTCTACGGCAATGCGGGTTCCCGGAATCGTGCTAAATTCGTCTTCGGGCTTAGGCTTCTTGGCTGCAGGAGACAACGGGTCTTCAAACTTCAACAGAATGGGGCCCAGCTTAATGCGGTCCTCGTTGTTGAGCTCCAGTGAACCTTCGACCTTTTCGCCATTCACGACGGTCCCGTTACCGCTCCCCAAATCTTCGATGTAGTAACGGTTGCCGCTTTTAAAGACGCGAGCGTGGCGGCGGGACACCATGTTCGATTCCAGCTGAATCGCGCATTCAGGGTGTCGGCCCATGACGGCTTCATCGCCGGTCAGTTCATAGCTCTTCGCATCGCCTCCCTGAAGTAACACGAGCTTCGCCATATCGCAGTCCTATTGATCCCGTTGCAGGAAACCGAGCGGCGACGGATCCCGCCACCGGTAAGGCATCGTTCCAAGTCTCGGTTGCAGAATATGCCGTAGAGTGACCGAGAACGAAACAGATTTGTTGCTGATTGTAAATTTACGATGATCTCTGTGCAACGCGGTTGGTGCACACGCACAGTTCCCTAAGCAATTTGTCTCCCTCTTGTAACGGTAGAGAGCACAAAGCCCGTACCACTACCACCGGTTCAAGAAGACAAAAAATCTTCGGAATTCAAATCGTTGGGAGGGTGAGGCTCCCGTCGAACCGCTTGATCTACTGGGACTCGCAAGGCTGAGCGGTTCGGCAGGAGCCTCACCCTCCCAGAATCCATCACCGAGCCTTTCGGAGGGACTCGCCCTCTGGGCTGTTGGATTCGTCAAACGGAACGGCTGCCAAACCGATTTAAACATCATTGGTCGGAGGCTGGCCGGTTTCGGCACGGTACTCACGGATCACGAGAAGAAATCCAACATAGTCGTAAACAGCATGAGCAATGATCGGGGCCCACAAATTGCCGCCGTAATGCTGCAACAGCCCCAACAAGCCTCCCAGTAATGTCGCGACAATGACGTAAGTGGGCGTGATCGGATGCGCCAACCCAAACAGCAGCGTCGCAATCAGGAATCCGGTCCGGGGCTGCAACACACCGCGGAACAACACTTCTTCCCCGATTCCGGCAAACGCCGCCAACGCGATCAGCTCCCACTGCCGACAACCGCTCAGAGTCGGAGCCAGCTGGTCGCGAACAAACTCTTGAATCCGCTTCAACGGCAGGAAATCACTGTACCAACTGACGAAAAACCAACCACTCATCAGCAAGCCGAACAGGGTCCCAACGATCACGGCCCCCAACGTTGTCAGCCCGGTCGATGTCCGCAACGGGTTCTGATCCAGTGGCAAGGGCCAGACGGCATTCAACAAGACCGCAGCCACCAATAGGGCCACTTCGGTCAGGATGCCCAGACGCAGAAACTGTTCGCGGTCCATCCGAAACTTCCCTACTCGACTGGCGGAGATGCATTTCAAGTTCCGGCACGACGGGGGGGAAAATTTCCTCCCCAGTCGCCCGCATCGAACCCAGTTCTCTATTCAGGAAGTGATTCCGATGGCGTGGTCGGAGCATCAATCTGCGAATCCAGCTGTGTATCCACTTCGACAGTCTCCCCGGAGGTCTCGCCGACCACAGGTTGAAAACGGTAGAAGTACAGCATCATGCGATTGATGCGATGGATCTCGTCCTGCGGCCACATGGGAGGCAGCTCAAACCTCGCGTGCTCATCGCAACGCAAGACCAGCAAGGCCCCCGGTGAGCACAGCGCGGTATTCCCCAGTCGCTCCAATGCGGCATAGAGCAGAGATTTCTGCTGAATCTTCGGTGCCAAACGATAGGGGGGATCAAAAAAGATCAGATCGTACGGCAGAAAGTCTTTGCAGGCTTCACCCTTCGGACGAAACGAGGTGCGAAACACGTCGGTTCGCCAGCAGACCGTTTCGGCCTGGACCCCCAGCATTTCGACATTTTGTTTGAGCAGTTCGTGGGCCGACTGATCTTGTTCAAAGAAGACCACTGACTTGGCACCGCGACTGAGCGCTTCCAGGCCCATGGTACCGGTTCCTGAAAACACGTCAGCGACGCGCGGCCCCGCGTCCAATAGCGGCTGAATGCGGTCGAACAGGGCAACTTTCGCTCGATCAGTAATCGGGCGAGTCGTATCGCCAGGGTTCGTCTGCAGCAGTCGCCGCCGGTATTTTCCGGACACAATACGCATTAGGGGTGGCTCTTTGTCAGTTGTCTGTGCCGTGGGTATCGCGGCTATTCTTTGATGTCATACACGAGCAATAGGTCCTGATCGCGTAAGAACAGTTTACCATGAGACACCACCGGGTGCGCCCAAGCTTCCGCATTGCTACGATCGGGTTGGTCAAAACGACCAGTTTCGTTGTAGCCTGCAGGAGTCGCTTCGACCAGAGCCACGGGGCCTTTCTCGCTGCGAACATACAAATGACCGTCCGCACATGTGATGGAGCCCTTGCCGACTGACCGATTTTCCCACTTCACGTTCCCAGTCGCCAGATCCAGGCAACGCACGACGCCGGGATCACTGGACCCATAAATATGTCCGTCGAGCAACACCATGCCGCCATGGTGGCTTTCCATTTTGTTGGTGTGATAACCCGGCGTGGCTTCGACTTTGCGTCCTTTGACGGCCAGCTTGACCAGTGCCCCCCCTTTTCCATAACCGGAAGCGCTGAACACCATATTGTCCGCAAACAGGGGCGAAGAGCAATTGGCGGTCGGATTGGCAGAGGCGTCGTTGCCCCAGAGAACTTCTCCGGTATCCGCACGAACGCCGACGACTCCCTTGTGGAGAAACTGCACGTACTGGCGAACGCCGTCGACTTCGGCCACAATCGCGGACGAATACCCGGCCGGCGAATTACCCGGTACGACGGCCTTCCATTTCGGCTTACCGTTCGCTTTATTCAGTGCGACGATGGTTCCGCTCCGGCCGCCAGGAGTACAAATCAACCGGTCACCGTCAATCAGCACCGATTCCGAGATGCCCCAGGTGATGTTGTTGCCGCCAAATTCCTGCAGGATGTTCTTGCGCCAGCTTTGTTTGCCGGTGCGGGCATCAAGGCTGGTTAAATCACCGTTCCCCCCGAGGGAGTAAACCTGCCCCTCGTCATAGGTGGGAGTGCCGCGCGGTCCGTTGCCCATCGATAGCTGCGAAGCGGCGCCCGTTTTTTGCTGCCAGACGATTTTTCCCGTTTCCAAGTCCAACGCCGTGACGACTTCGTTGGTCTTCACGTTGCCCATCGTATAGACCAGTCCGTCGGCAATAGAGACCGCAGCGTATCCCTCGCCGAGCCCCTTCGCTTGCCAAGCCAACTTGGGCCCCTCAGCGGGCCACGACTTCAACAGTCCGGTTTCACGTGAGATATTATCCCGAGCCGGTCCATCAAAACTGGGCCAATCATCGGTCCCTGCTTTACCAGTCCCGGCAGTCGCTGGGGATTCGTCACCGTCCTTGGACGTGTTTTTTTTGGTTGTGACGTTCTTGCTTCCCGCCGTGCCTGCGGCAGCCGGGCGGACATTGATCTTGGTAACTTTGTCTGACGGGTCAGTCGAGACGGTGACCGCAGCCCCTTCGACCAGTGCCTCAAAGTCCGACTTCTTGCCATTGATGGAGATGGCCGCTTTGGCGGGGATTTCGAAGGTTTTCGAGCCGGCGTTCTTATTCCCTGCAACGACGACCGAACGGGATTCCGCATCAACCGATTCAATCGTTCCGAAGAACGTTCCCGCGAGCAACGGCGCAGCACAGAAGATAACAATCAATCCCCAAACACACTTCTGCATGTTGCACCTCGCGAGCTGCGGCAAATTGGCGGTTTTATAAGACATGTAGCGTATCCCATATCTGCCAAATGGTCCAGATGGGGATCACAGTGTGCGCTATCGCGGTTTGGCTAAACGCTTGCTCCTCAATTGACGTACTCGATCGGCAAGAGCACGTTAATTTCAGGTTTTCATTTAAGAAATGAGTTGCAGCACGGAGAACGAATTTTTAGCCACGGATTGACACGGATGAAACACGGATTGGGTCACCGCCTGCAGGCATTGTCCGGCGATTGCAGTCAGTCCTGGAGTGTTGGGTTTGCGTAATGTGACAACACAAACAGAGGATGATTTATCCCGTGTTCAATCTGTGTTAATCCGTGGCTAAAAACTCTTCTTCGTATGAACTCTCTGTGTTCTCCGTGACTCCGTGGTGCCACTCTTCCGACACGAATACCATCAGTGACAGCGTTCTTGCCCAGATTCTTGAATCAACACGCAGTGAAACGCTACCGCCATCAGCGAATGGTCACGAAATCGTTGTGATTCAGGAGCACGTGAATCAAATTCTCTCGGGCTCGCAGATGCGGAATTGCTGCCGGGGGAACGTGGGTTTCCACACCCGCATTGAATGTGGTCAGACTTTTGGGGTCGGCAAAGCGTTGAGTTTGTGTAGCCAGAAATGCCAGGCACTCCTGCTTCTCGACGGCTGTTGCCGGACGGGCCAGTATCTGCTGAAACGCAATCTCCACAAAACGGTCCGTAATCTCAGGAGTTGCCTCGGCTCCGACCTCGGTGGTGAGTCGTTTGGACAGCAATCGTGCCTGGGCCTGAGTCAACGGGCTGTTGGTCATGGCGAGAGCTTGTTGCGGCACGATGCTCTCGGACCGACGATAGCATTCCACCACATTGGCACTATCAAACATCGCCAAGAAGGTCACCTTCTTTTCTTTGGCACTCCGGAAGTACAAACTGCGACGCGACACGGTCAAACCCGTGTTCTGATCGAGATCCGGGCCGCCCATGGTGCGGTCGAGTTGCTCGCAAACAGCCAGCGTGCTGTCACGAATGATTTCCGCTTCCATGCGGCGTGAATTCGCTCGCCACATGTAGATATTTTCCGGATCCTTCTGCAAGTTGGGATCGGCCAGCGTCTGACTGTGTGAAACCGTACGATACGTCCGGCTGAGCACCATTAGACGATGAATCTCCTTCATCTTCCAACCGTTCTCCATCAATTCGATCGCCAACCAATCGAGTAACTCGGGATGCGACGGGGCCTTCCCATTCAAACCAAAATCAAACACCGACGGGACCAGCGGATTACCAAAGTGACGGAGCCACATGTGGTTGATCGCCACGCGGGCAGTCAGTGGATTGTCCATCGAGGCAATCCAGCGGGCCAGAGCCGTTCGCCGGCCGGTGCTAGTCGTCGGATAGACGGTGCTGAATCGCGTGTAGGCGACAGTCAAAGGTTGCGAAACGGCGGCCACTGCCGCATCCACAGCCTTCTTTGTCTCCGCCAGCTTCGTTTCCGCTGCCGTTACAGCGGTTTTGGATTTTTCATCCTCGGGCTTGAGTGCGGCCTGAGCTGCAGCAAGAGCCTGCTCTTGTTGCAGATGCTTGAGCTGGGCTTGCTTGACGGCCAGATCTCGTTCCAGTTTAACCGCGGCTTCGGCCAGGGCCGGAGCGTCGGCGGCAACAGGCTGAGCATAAGTCGCAACATCTGCTGCAATTCGAGCCTGCACTGCCACTCGACTCGCCAGACTGCTGGCCAAGGTGGCTTCTGTAACGCTTAAGGACTGCTCGGCTTGTTTGACGGCGGCAGCGAGTGATTCGGCAGTCGGAGCGACCGCAGCCGGCAACGGCTGGTCACCGGACACTTTTTCAACGAGTACTGTCTCCAGCGGCAGCGGCTCGACTTGGATGTTGAGGAACTCGGCGGTGGCATCGAATGTCCAAAGTCGGAATTCGCCATTGGCGGCACGCGGTTGAGGCAATTTGTAGGCAAACGCCAGCTTGCCATCGACGGCCACATTCACCAAGGGGCCACGGAGGTAGACGTGGAGTTCATGCACTTCCCCTTGGCCGATCGGCTGCGATTTAGCGGCCTCGGCGGGGTAGTTCATCTGGCCATTGGTTGTGACATAGAGCTGGGATTTCGCACCGCCAGCACTCAGGTAGACTCCCACTGCGGACTGATCGCCAACCGCATCAAAGGAAAGCCCCACCGATTTGTACATTCGGCCGCCGGTGATCTTCATCCGGAACTTCGCTGAGAAATCAGCGGGGATTGCCGGCAAAGCAATAAGCTCACTGTGGAGATCGGTCGGTTCGCTCTGGACCAGATGCCCGTCCTTGTATTCCCACTGCCCTCGATTGGTCTTCCACAATTCAGGTCGCGCGACGGCGAAGGAATCGGTTAACACCACCGCTGCCGGTGTGGGTTGAACCGTATTCGACTGAAAATCGGCCAGTTTTTGCCGGGCCGTGGCCAGGCTCTGCTGTGTCGAGACCAACAGTGTTTCGACCCGTTTCACGTCCGCTTCTGCCGCAGCGGCTGCTTCATCATGAACGGACTTTTGCAGGCCGGGGTAGTAGGCAGCAGCCGGCAGCGACACTGGTTCCCACTTCAGTGGTTGTCCCCCAAACGCCGTAGGCACCGCAGGAGCGATGGGTTTCTCTTTTTGCGGATGTTTGTCGTCTCCGCGAACGAACAAATAGGTCGGTGTCTCATGATGGGCATCGTAAACCCGTGCCAAGCCATCCTTGGTCACATCGGGCTGATTGGCCAAGCGATCGGTCCGTACGTCGTAGGGCTCGAAGACCGCCCGCATCTGGTAATACTCGTGCTGACCAATCGGATCGTACATGTGGTCGTGGCAACGAGCGCAGTTCACGGTCATCCCGAGAAACGCTTTTCCGGTATGCTCGACAGTATTGTCCATCCAGATGTGACGGTTGAATTTGAAGTAGTTACGCACCAGGAACCCAGTCGCCCGCAGACTGCCATCGTCGGCAGGAGAAATCTCGTCCGCGGCGAGCATCTCTTGAATCATCTGGTCGTAGCCTTTGTTGGCATTCAACGACTCAACGATCCAATCGCGCCAACGCCAGATATGAGGCTGACTTTCGCGGATTTCCGTGGCGTAACCGTCCCAATCGCTGTAGCGCCAGACATCCATCCAGTGCCGTCCCCAACGCTCACCATATTGCGGGCTAGCCAACAACCGGTCGACGACCTTGGCATACGCATCCGATGACGTATCATTCTGAAAATCAACCACTTCCTGTCGCGTCGGCGGCAGTCCAGTCAGATCGAGATACACACGGCGCAGTAGAACATGCCGCGGCGCTTCGGGACCGGGGGTGAGTGACTTGCGTTCGTGTTCGGCCGCGACAAACGTATCGATCGGATTCTGTTGCCAGGCAGGATTGGCGACAGCGGGGAGTTGTTTCGCTCGCGTGGGCTTCTGGAACGACCAATGTTGACGCGGATCGATCGGGGCGGGCTCGTCGGGGGCTGCCTCCTCGCCGCCATCCAGCCGGAAGTTCTTCATCCGCCGCAACAAGGAAGCGAACGCGATGCGCAGTTCTCCGCGCGCCAGCTGGTTGCCGATGCAGAAGTGCGGACCGGCGCCGAAGGTAAGGTGGTGGCGGGCGTTGCCGCGTGAAGGATCGAGCGCGTCCGGATCGGCGAACTGGGCCGGATCCCGGTTGGCGGCACCGAAGCGGAGCACGACGATCGCGCCCTTGGGGATGGCCGTGTCGCCGATGACGATGTCGCTGAGCGCGCGGCGATAGAGCCCCTGGACCGGAGCCTCCAGCCGTAGCACTTCCTCGAGGAAGGCGGAGATCAGCGAGGGATCGGCGCGTAGCCGGTCCTGCAGTTCGGGCTGCTCGATCAGGTACTTCATCGAATTGCCGAGCAGCTTGGCGCTGGTGTCCTGCCCGGCGCCGAA